>NZ_JBQLIS010000004.1:0-294182 GCF_052156435.1 Paenarthrobacter sp. NCHU4564 | reverse complement strand
TCACCGTGGTTTTCACCACATGAGGCCTCTTTACGGTATGGTATGGAATTTTCATGGCATGCTGTACGTTGCATAGCCGTAACTCCCCTATCTGAAGAGGCAAATAAACAAGTGGCAGCCGATTACGACGAACTCCGTACAGACGTCAAAGAAAACCAGGAGCAGTCCCTCCAGGCACTGCAGTCCGCCAGCGCCCCGACGGCAAAGAGCGTCGTGCTGGAACTCGATGAAACCGATGGCCTTGACGCCAACGGCCCGGGCGGCGAAATCGTCGCTGAAGAGCTCGTCATCCAGGTCATTCCCCAGGCAAGCGATGAGTTCACGTGCAACTCCTGCTTCCTGGTCCGCCACCGCTCGCAGATCGCCCGCGAGAAGGATGGCGTCGCCTACTGCACTGACTGCGAAGGCTAAGACAACCACCACCCGGGCGGTCTGATCGTCGTCAGGGAGTGCCGCCGTCGGGTCTTAATTGCGGAAGGGACCGGAGCACATGCTCCGGTCCCTTCCGCAGTTAATCAGTGTTCTTCCGAGTCCGGCTCGGTGAGCTTTTCCTCATCCGTCTCCTCGGGAGCAACCACGGGCGACAGCGCATCACCGAGCAGTCCCGGCGTCCCCTTGTCCCGCTCGGCACCCGCGCCGAGGTCAGGGGCGGTCTTCCCGGGATCCCCGCTCACTGTCCGGCCCTTGGTCCCATGGCTGCCCGCCGCCGGTGGTTGTTGATCCTCAACTGCAGAATCCTGGCACCCCCGGCAAGGGCCACCAGCACACCGCCGCCCACGGCAGCAATGAACAGGGTTGTTCCGAGGGCCAAGGACCCTTCCAGTCCGAAGAACCTCACCGTCACCATGTCCTGGTTCTGCACAAAGAAGACGATCAGGAGCACGAGCACCGCCAAGCCCACAGCCACCGCCACCCACACTGCCGCGGTCCTGGTGGGCCGACTGCTCTCCGGGGCCCGTGTTTGCTCCGGATAGGCCGGCCCGGTGGGATCCACGCGCCGTTGATCAACGGGTCGTCCGGGTGTCACCGGCTGTCCGTGGGTTGTTGCAGCATCATCCTGGAAACTCATCAAGGCCCCCTTGGTCGCGGATTATCCGTGCACTCACATGATAAGCATGCTGATTAGTAGACTCACAGGGATCCGGCGGGCTGAGTTCTTCGCCTTTCCGTGGCACTCCGGGCTAGATGGCATAATCCGTCGTGGTCGGGCCGGGATCGTTGTTCCGCACTGCGTAGTGGTGCCCCTCGGAATCGGTCTCGATATCGAAGGTCTTCAGATCAGCCTCGGAAGCAGTCTCGAATTCATCGTGCTTATGCACCACGGGGCTGTCCGTATCTCCGCGCGCTGCGGGGCCAAAGACCATCTGAAACCGCTCGGTTGCGTGCTGGAAGCCTTCCAACCTGCGTCCCATATTCTCCACCTCCTCTCGCCAGGAGTAGGAAAGAAACGGCTGGGCGTGACAACCGGCCCAGTGATGAAATTTTACGCCCGGGACGGGGAAAAGGCACCGGACGGCACCGGCGGCTACAGGTAGTCTGCTGCCCTCTCGCGGGCAATTTCCAGGAGCGTGGAATGGAAGGCCACTTCCGCGGGCGCGTACACCTTGTCCTGGCGCTGGGCGAGGAGCACCCTCCTGAGCGGCGCCGCGGAACCAAGGCTGATGGTTCTGACGTCCGGATGTTGCAGGGCCATGGCCGTCTTGGGAACCATGGCAACACCCATGCCGACGCTCACCATGGCCTGCGCCTCCTGGTAGTCGTTCGCCAGGAAGCCAATGGAGGGTTCAAACCCCGCCGCCTGGGCAGACCGCCGGAGCACTTCCACCACAGGGTGCGCCTCTGCCCTGACAATCCACGACTCCTTGCTGAGTTCCTCCATGCGGACTTCCCCGCGCCCGGCAAGGGGGTGGGTGCGGGAGACGAGGATCACGGTGCTTTCCTGAAAGACTTCCGTGACCCTGATTGAATCGTCATGGAAGCGGTTCCAGGGATAGTCCCACAACAAGCACAGCCCGGTGACGCCCGACTGCAGGTCCTCCACCAGTTCGTCGAACCGCGCACTGCGCAATGACAGTCCGATGGCCGGATACCTCTTCTTGAACGCGCGGATGACCAACGGCAGGAATGAACCGGCGAGGGTGGGAAAGGTGCCCACCGTCAACGATCCCCTCTTGAGGCCTGCAATCTGCTCCAGATCGCTGTGGGCTGCCCGCATCTGACCGACGATCCTCCGGGCATGGCCCGCCAGGACCTGGCCGGCCTCAGTGGGAACTACCCCCCGTGAGCGCCGGTTGAACAGCGGCTGCCCGACTTCCTGCTCCAGCTTCCTCAGTTGCTGGGACACGGCGGACGGGGTGTACATCAGAATGTCGGCCGCCGCGGTGATGGATCCCTGTTCGACGACCTCTACCAGCAGCGCCAGCCGTCGAATATCGAATAATTCCCGCATCTCATCGTTTAGCATCACTTCACTCTTCCACACGAAAGCTTCAACTGCTGATGGCTGGGCCTGATCCGCAGACCAACGGTGTCCGCGGAAGGTCCAGACACCTCCCACTAGCCACCCTGCATGCCATAAGCAGCATTGACTTAAGAACCTCTACATCCTCCCTCACATATCCAACATTGTCTTCAATTGTGATCTGGCTCAATCTCGAATCAAGCCCAAGAAATTTTGAGGGCGACGGAAAGCGAGGAACAGATCATGCAGATCGAAGCGGAATGGATGCGGGGCGGGACCAGCAAGTGCTGGGTCTTCGAAACATCACGCCTGGAAGAGACCCGGACCAGCCCGGATATCCTGCTGCCCCGGCTTTTTGGCAGCCCCGACCATCGGCAGATCGATGGTGTGGGCGGGGCCAGCTCAACCACCAGCAAAGCAATGATCCTCAACCGGCCTGACGACGGAGACGTTGATGTCGAATTCACCTTTGCGCAGGTGGGAATCGAAGAAGCCGTCGTGGATTGGGGCAGCAACTGCGGCAACTGTTCAGCCGTTGTGGGCCTGTATGCCATCGGTAAGGGCTGGGTGGTGCCCCACGGGGACATCACCCGGATCGTCACGCGCAACACGAATACAGGCCAGATCATTATCCAGCGCGTGGCAACCCCCGCGGGAGCGCTGCCCATCCTTCCCCAGGCAGTGATGCCCGGGGTCCCCTTCCCGGGATACCAGGTGGGGTTGGGGTTCCAGGATCCGGCGGGCAAGACGACGGGCACGTTGCTGCCATCGGGTTCGGCAACGGACCTGGTCGAGGCTGGCGGAACCCGCTTGACCGTCACCATGGTCGACGCCGGGGCTCCGGTGGTCATACTCCGGGCCGAGGACTTGGGCCTCGTTCCGGATCGCTACGATAACTGGTCCACTGATGTGCAACCATTCCTGCCCACCCTTGAAGAGATCCGTCGTGGCGCGGCTGTCCGCATGGGGCTTGCAACTTCACCAGGTGAAGCAGCCCGCGCCGTTCCCAAGGTCGCAATCGTGGGGCAGCCGTCCCCGGGCAGTTCCCTCGATGACCCGGCAATGGCCAGCGACGTCAACGCCATGATGCTGTCCATGGGCAAGCCCCATCCGGCCCTGGCGATCACCGGAAGCATCGCGTTGACCCTCGCCGCCCGCACGGATGGCACCATCCTCAACGCCATCACAGGGCCTGCAACCCAGCCAACCCTCCGGCTGCGGACGCCGGCCGGGGTCATCGAAACGTGGAGCGAGGAACGGAACGGATCCCTGCTGGTGGGCGTAGACCGCACAGCCCGCACCATCGCCACCACCACCATCCACCTCCCGGAGGTCATCGACAGCATGGTCGAACCCTCCTTTGCCGGCGCTACTCAATGAAGAGAGAGCATCATGACTAAAACCGCAGTAAAACCAGCCCCCGCCACCGCTTCCGGTGACCGCTCCAGGCGACCGAACCGCCGTCGTCGTATCCTGCTGGTGACGGCAGCCGCGATCACCGCCCTGGGTCTGGTCGCCCTCCTGTTTGGAGGTGTCCTTTTCGACCCTTCGGCCGCCGCGGAATCGGAGCCGACCATGACCCCCACCCAGATCATCCCGCTCGTTATCCTCGTGGTGATGTTCGTGGTTGCCACCAAGTGGCCGCTCAACATCGGCGTGATGGGCCTGGTGGCCTCCTTTGGAGTCGGTTACTTCATGCTCGGTATGAACGACAAGGAGATCCTGGCAGACTTCCCGGCCAGCATCGTCCTGACGATCATCGGCGTGACCTACTTCTTCAGCATGGCGCAGAGGAACGGGTCGATCGACATCATCGTCCAGTCCTGCGTGCGGATGGTACGGGGCAAGACACTGCTGATGCCCTGGGTGTTCTTCCTCATGGCGGCGGCGCTGACGGCTTTGGGAACCTTCTCCCCTGCGGCTGTGGCTTTGCTGGCCCCCGCAGCGCTGGGCCTTGCGTATGAATCGCGCATCCATCCGGTCCTTATGGGCGCCTTCCTGATCAATGGCGCGCACGCCGGAGGTTTCTCGCCCCTTTCAGTAGCAGGGGTCTTGGTCCATGACATCGCCCTGAAGAACGGCTTCCCCATCTCCCAGGGGGCATTGTTCTCAGCCAGCTTTGCCCTGAACTTCATCCTGTCCGCACTGACCCTGGTGCTGTTCGCCCTCATGGGCAAGCTCCGCGACAAGCACGCCAACGAGTACGACGGCATGGAAACGCCGAGGGCAGGCCGTCCCAACGGCCAGCAACTCCTCACCCTGGCACTGATCCTGGCCATCCTCGTCTGCACGCTCGGTTTCCACCTGCCCATCGGCTTCGTGGCGCTGTCGGCGGGCCTCCTCCTGGCACTGGTCAACATCAAGGAGCACAAGACCTTCATTGGCGGCGTTTCCTGGTCCACCGTCCTCCTGGTGGCCGGCATGATCACCTACGTTTCGCTGCTCCAGCACGTAGGCGTTATCGATACCCTGGCTGAGCAGGCCCTGGCTTTGGGCGCACCACTGCTGATCGCCCTGGTCCTGTGCTACGTGATCGGCGTCGGCTCCGCCTTTGCTTCCTCGACGGCACTGCTGACGGCCTTCATCCCCATGGCGGGTCCCCTGCTGGCCACCAGCTCACTGAGCGCTTCGGGAACCGTTGCCGCCCTGGCCATTGCCGCCACCGTGGTGGATGTCTCCCCGTTCTCCACCGATGGCGCCCTGGTAGTGGCCAACGCCCGGGAGCATGACCGCCAGCGCGTCTACCGACAGCTCATGGTTTACGCCGGTGGAGTGGTGCTGGTTGCCCCCGCCCTGGCGTGGCTGCTCCTGGTACCCACCGGGATCATGTAGCTCCCCGGCTACCCACCGCGTGCCGGACCTCATGGCCGGCAGACACGGAACGCCCTGCACTCCATCGCAACAGGACACCCGAAATACGGGCGCAGGGCACCGTATACAGCAAAGGCAGGGCGCATCCCGCGCCCTGCCTTTCGCTTGCAGTTGTATCCGACCCCGGCCCGATCCATCCAGCCGCGGCTACCGCAGCGACTTGTCGTCCGGGTTGCGGGGAACCACATAGGTGCTGCCGTCGGGGCGGCGGATGGTTTCCCACTGCTGGGTCTCTGCCTGGCGCTGGGCAAGGAGCCGGCGGTTGTCCTCGGTCATTTCATGGTCGATCGAGCTGCTGTGCGCCGGTCCAAAAATGACCCGCAGCTTCCCCGTTGCGCGCATGAACTTCTGGGCGAAGGATTCCTTTGCCACCCGGATCGACTCCTCTTTTCGACGGTTCAGTACCTTCATAGTACGCTAATAGTTAGTACACTAACTAATCGATCAGCAGGAGGCATCGATGACCCTTACCAGCGAGAGTACCCAGGACACCGATGACGACCTGCTGCTCGAACGCCAGTTGTGCTTTGCCCTGACGGTTGCTTCGCGCACCGTGGTGGGCGTGTACAAGCCAGTCCTCGAGCACCTGGGACTGACCCACCCGCAATACCTGGTGATGCTCGCCCTGTGGGAGCGGAGCCCCAGGACGCTGAAAGACATCAGCGACGCCCTGCTGCACGAGCCCGCCACGCTTTCCCCGTTGCTCCGCCGCCTGGAGGAAGCCGAACTGGTAACCCGCGAGCGCGTCCCGGGCAACGAACGCGCCCTCGCCATCAAGCTCACGGACAAGGGAGCAGCGCTCCGCCGGCAGGCCACGGAGGTACCCGGCGCCATCCGCGAGCGCCTGCAGCTCAGTCGCGAAGAAGTCGCAGAGCTCCACCAGGCCATGACCGGCCTGATCGCGGCGACCCAGCGGAATGCCACGGGCTCCTAGGCGCCATTCCGGGGGTTGGTGTTCCCTGCAGCTGACAAGGCGGACCGGCGGACCGGCAGCGTAAAATGGACGTGAACCAAGGAGATTCGATGCGTCTGCGATCCGTACGTTCCGCGCTGGCGGTCCTGGCCCTGGCAGGCCTGTCGGCCACCGGACTGGCTGCGTGCACGGGCACCCCGGCGCCAGGCGGGTCCGGCAGCGCAACGTCTGCTCCGGCGTCGTCGTCCAGCACTGCTGCCCCGACGCCTGGCGGGTCAAGCACCAGCACCCCTACGCAGGTGCCCACCACTCTCGGTCCGGGGGACACCGGGCCCAACCCGAGCCTCCCAGGCCCCAACCCGGTTCCCGGGCAGGGCAATGCCGAGCTGTCCATCACGGTTCTGGACTCCCCGGAGGCAGCACCCCGGAACTACACCCTGGTGTGCCAAGGGGGAACGCCGGCCGCGGAAAGCAACCACCCCACCGCTGCCGCTGCCTGCGCAGCGCTTGAGGACAACCCGGGCCTGCTGATCCCGCCCACGCCCACAGACCAGGCCTGCACGCAGCAGTTCGGCGGCCCGCAAACGG
This sequence comes from Paenarthrobacter sp. NCHU4564, assembly GCF_052156435.1. Taxonomy (NCBI): domain Bacteria; kingdom Bacillati; phylum Actinomycetota; class Actinomycetes; order Micrococcales; family Micrococcaceae; genus Paenarthrobacter; species Paenarthrobacter sp. NCHU4564. The sequence goes on along the minus strand of NZ_JBQLIS010000004.1, from coordinate 287,349 downwards.
CCACGGTGACGGGTGCCGTTGACGGCACGGAAGTGACGGCCCGTTTCAGCCGCACGGACGGTTGCCAGATCGCCCTGTGGGACGCTGCCGCCGGCATCCTCGGTTCCAGCGGTGGGGCAGCTTAGCCTGCAGCACCTCCCCCAGGACCTATGGCTTGGTATGGAGGCTGCCCATCACGCACGCGTCGCCCGGTACGCTGATCCCTACCTGGCCCGCCGCTCCGCGGGGAAGAAGCATCCCGTGGAGGACTTCCTTTTCACGTACTACACGCAGAAGCCCGGCCAGCTGCTGCGTTGGCATCCGGGCGACGGCGTGGTGCTCAGTGGGGAGCGCGCCTTGGAGCGGGCGGACTGGAAGTTTTATCAAAGGCTCGACGACGGCCAGCTTGCCGCTGCGGGATTGGCGCCCGGGACGCCTGCGGTCACCTTCCACCGCGAATCGTTCCTGGACCAGCGGGCGGAAGCTGTCCGCTTCGCCGGGATCATCCTGAAGGGTACGGCGATGCGGCCGGCACAGTTTGGCTGCTTCGGGCTGCATGAATGGGCCATGGTGTACCGGCAGGACAAATTCGACCTCCGCCACGAGTACCTGACGTTGCGACTGGGCGGTCAAGGGACGGATGAAGTGGTGGAACGGAACCGCATACGCTGCACCCATTTCGATGCCTTCCGTTTCTACACACCGGACGCCATACCCCGGAACGAGCTCACGCCCACCCGGGAGAACCAGCGGGCCATGGAGCAGCCGGGTTGCCTGCACGCCAACATGGACCTGTACAAGTGGGCCTACAAACTGGCGCCCGCGCTTCCCAGTGAACTCGTGATGGATTGCTTCGAGCTGTCGTGGCGGATCCGGACCATGGATATGCAGGCGTCCCCCTACGATCTTGCGGAATGGGGCTACCCGCCGATCAGGATCGAGACACCGCAGGGCAAGGCCGAGTACGTTGAATACCAGCGGGCTTTCGCAGCCGAATCCCAGGTTCTGCGGACCCGCGTGCTCCAGGCGGTAGGGCCGCTGTTGGAGGGCCTGCAGTCCGGGTGACATGCCCGGCTGTCCCGCCGGAGCACCCGCCGCCACCAGCGAAAGGTCACCATGGATTCACCGCAGAACAGCCCGTACGACGTCGACCTGACGGTTACGCTCACAGACGCACCTGGCGCCGAGCCGAGGATGTTCCGCCTCCGGTCCGTTGACGGCGTCCTCTCCCCGGACGAAGGGTCGCTGGAATCCAACTTGCCGGACGCGCATGCGGCGCTTGCCGCCGTCGAGCAGTTCGGCGAGGAAGCCTTCTTTCCTGTGCCCCGTCCGGACCGGATCTGCACCCAGCAATACGGCGGACCGCAAGTGGCTGTGGTCCAGGGAGTGTTCCGCGGACGGCAGGTCACCAGCCGATTCAGCCGCACCGACGGCTGCGAGATCGCGCGTTGGAAGAGCCTGGCGCCACTTCTGGGCAGCATCGGAGGCTCCACGGGCAACGTGTGAAATTTCCGGCGCAAACAGTCCCGGCCGGTCCGTTGATGACTTCGACGGACTGGCCGGGCTTGTTCAATCGGGGCCGGCCCCAGGGGAAGTCAGCTGGCTGCCTTGGCCGGCCGGCGGAGGAACAGGGCCACTACAACGGCTGTGGCCAGGCACAGCACTGCGTTCACCCAGATGGCCGTTGTGACTCCGCTGAGGACAGCCGGAGGGGCATTGTTTCCGCTGGTCAGAATCTGTGCCGTGAAGATTGCGCTCATGATCGGGATACCCATGGTGATGCCGATCTGCTGGCTCATTGTTGCCAACCCCGTAGCCAGGCCCTGCTCTCCGTCAGGCAAGCCCGAGGTGGCGGTGACCATGAAACCGACAATCACGACGAGGTTCGCCACGCCACCGATGAACGTGGCAACCAGAAGCAGCGCAATCGACGCCGGGTGGTCGCTGAGCAGCACAAGCGCGCCAGTGGCGATGGCTTGGACGATGAATCCGTAAACAATGGCCTTCTTGTTGCCGATCTTTCCGGTGACCTTGGGGCCAAGAACTCCACCGAGCACTGTTCCGAGGCCCAGGACCGCGAAGGCAAGGCCGGCGCCAAGCGGGGTGTACCCGAGCACTTGCTGCAGATACAGGGTCAGCAGGAATACCAAGGACGTCTCGGTGACGAAGGCAAGAATGCCGGCGATGTTTCCCCAGGCGACTGTGGAGCGCTTCAGGATGTCCAGGGGAACCAACGGGGACGACGCCTTGCGTTCCACCGCCACGAAGGCCACGAACAGCACCACGGCTGCGGCGAGCGAACCCAAAGTCAGCGGATCGGTCCAAGAATGCTCGGCAGCGTTGGTCAAGCCAAAGACGAGCGCCAGAAGGCCCAGGGTCACCGTGATGGCTCCGGGGACGTCGAGCTTCAGTTTGGTAGCAGGCTTGCTCTCACCGAGCACGATCGGGGCGATGATGAGAACCGCGACGGCGACCGGGACGTTGATGAAGAAGGCCCAGCGCCAGCTGAGCAGGTCAGTCAGGAGCCCGCCAAGGATGGCTCCGGTTGTAAAGCCTGCGGCCATCAGGGAACCGTTGAGCCCCAATGCCTTGTCCCGCAGCGGACCTTCGGGAAACGAGGCCAGGAGCAAGGACAGCGCAGCCGGGACGACTACGGCCGTCGCAATGCCTTGGCCAACGCGGGCTATCAACAGCAGTGCGGGATCGGCAGCCAGGCCGCCGGCCAGCGAGGCAGCTCCCAGCAAAGCCATGCCGATGATGAACATCCTGCGACGCCCCGCAATGTCTGCCACGCGGCCAAACAGGAGCGTCAACCCGGCGGCGCACAGGGCGAATGCCGTGGCGATCCACTGCAGGTTCTCCAGGCTGAATCCAACGTCGGCGCCGATGGCGGGAAGGGCAACGTTGAGGATGGAAAAGTCGACGGCCAAGGTAAAGCCCGCCGTCAGCAGGACAATGAGTGCCAGCCTTTGACGGCCGTTCATCCGCGCCGGAGCCTGGGCCGCTGGCTGGGCGGGCGTCCGGACTTCTTCAGTCAAGGGTGGAACACCGGGGTCCGTGCTGACATCGGGTTGCGTTGTCATGGGAAAGGTCCTTCTTTTGGAGGTACAGCCGCCCGTGGACGGCATCTTCACAACTCCACGTTCATCCAATCCCACGGCATCAACCACACCCCCTTCTGCCTACCACTGGCAGTGACAGGACAGGGCAGCGAAGGACCGGCAGAATGGGGCGCATGAGTAATCCAAGTGAACTTGGGGAGTTCCTTCGCGTCCGAAGAGCTGCCCTACAGCCAGAGGACGTCGGCCTGCTCAACTACGGGATCCGTCGCGTACCTGGCCTGCGCAGGGAAGAGCTGGCCATGCTCGCCGGCGTCAGCAGCGCCTACTACACGCGGCTGGAGCAGGGACTCAGCAACAACGCCTCCGAGGCCGTTATCGACGCCATCGCCCGGGCCCTGAACCTGACCACCGTCGAGCGTGCGCACCTTTTCAACCTCGCACGTCCGGGAACCATCACAAGGAGGACCTTGAACAGGGCTGACAAGGTCCGCCCGGGCACACTTCGCCTCATCGAGTCGATGGCCGGTACACCCGCCGTGGTCCTGGGACGCCGCAGCGAAGTCCTTGCATGGAACCGGATGGGCCACAGGCTCGTGGCCGGCCATTTGGATTTCGCAGCACCTCGGAAACCTTCAACCAGGCCCAACCTGACGCGGCTGTTGTTCCTCGATCACCACACCCGTGAGCTTTACAGCCGGTGGCAGGAAGAGGCGGCCCGGGCGGTGTCGTCCTTGCGGCTCGTCGCGGGCCGATCCACCGGTGATCCTGAGCTCGCCGCACTGGTTGGAGAGTTAACGCTGAACAGTCACGAATTCGCCGCCCTTTGGGCACGGCATCCGGTGGATAACTGCATGTCAGGGGTGAAGTACATGCATCATCCCGAGGTCGGCGATATCGAACTCCACTTCGAGGTCCTGGCCTTGCCCGATGACTCCGGGCACCGTGTTCTGATGTACGCGGCCGATCCCGGCACGCCCGCAGCCGAAGCGCTGCAGCTGCTGATTTCCTGCGATGCCGGCCATATGGTCCCCGTGACGTGACGCACGCGGCGCTCCCATGGACGCAGCAGTGGCCGGCGGGGTCTCCGCCGGCCACTGCTGTTCTTCAGGGGAACCGGGGTTTAGCCGGCGTTGTTCTCCTGGCTCGGTTCGTCACCGCGGATCTTGCCATGGCCTTTCTTGTCCTTGGCGGGATCTTCCTGGTCGGGAACCACAGCGGCTCCGCCCGGGCTGACCACTACGGTCACGAAGGTCGGCTGGCTGGTCCCGGCAAAGGTCAGGCGTCCGATGTAGGAGCCCGGCTCCAGGCCGGTCCAGTTCAGGGCAATTGTTGACTTCTTGCCGTTGTGGAGCTTGATCGGATTCGGAGTCACGGTGGCGTTGCCCTCGTTGGCCCCCAGGACAGCCGCATCAACCGTGGCCTTGGTGGGCTGGTTGTTGGGGCTGGCGTAGAGGTTGGCGAAGATGTAGTAGTCTCCCGGCGCCGGGTTGGGCACGGTCACGGATTCACTGGCCGAGGCCGTAGCCGCCGGAAGCTGCTGCCCGGCAGGTGTCAGGACCAGCATGTCGAAGTCCGCGGCTTCTTCCGAGGAGATCACAGAGAACTTGGCCAGCGCGCTGCCCTCGCCCACAGTCACCTTCTTGACGAAGTTGGAAGCGTTGGTCTCCCCGGCAAACGGACCGGGCACCAGTTCGACGGCGGAGGAGTCCGCCTTGGACAAACCATCAACCGTCACGCCGACCGGCAGGTTGGTGCCGGCGACGATGTTGATGGTACCGGAACCGTTGGGCCCGGTCCCGGTGAAAGCGAGGGCCTTGTCCGCAATCACCGACTGCGGACGGACCGCTATCGGCGAGGTGACGGTCTTGTTGGCGCCCTGCCAGGTCAGCGATCCCATGGCGAACTGTCCCAGGGCGGCGCTCTTGTTCTCGAACTGCACCTTGAACGTCTTCTTCTCCCCTGCCGCACCGAAGTTCAGTACCGACGGGGTGATCTTGACGTTCACGCCCGGCACGTTGGCCGTTGCGCGGTACATGCCCGGGGTCAGTGCGGTCACGGTCCTGGTGACTTCGATCTTTCCGGCCAGGTTGCCCAGGGCGAAGGACGGCACGTTCATGTCACGCGGCTGGGTGGATCCCAATCCCTCGATGCCCAGGTCAAGGCCGGTGCCCTGCACGAACTTGAGGTAGTCCTCCGTGGAGGCGTCGTAGACCAGGCCGGGGCTGAGCACCTTGGCAGGATCAACCTGGCCGGCGCCCGTGGCGAAGACATCCTTGTTCGGCTGACCGTTGGCCAGCTTCACCTGTCCGGCGGTGGTCATCATGGCTGATTTCACCGTGGCCGGGGACCACTGCGGGTTCTTGGCCAGGATCAGGGCGCCGAATCCGGCAACGTGAGGCGATGCCATGGACGTTCCGGAGAGGAAGCCGAAGTTGTCGCCGCCGGTTCCAATGGGAGACACACCTGCGAGCACGGCCACGCCCGGTGCGGATACATCCGGCTTCAGGAGGTCGGAATCAGTGGCCAGGAGCGGACCACGGGAGGAGAACCCTGCGATCTGGGGCTGCGCCTCTGCGGGCAGGCCCGTGGTGTCGCGGTTCAGCAGGTTGACGGTGATGGCCGGGTTGGCAGCCACCTTGTCCTTGATGGCCTGGGTGGCAGGCGGGTTGACGTGCACGGTGGGTACGGCGTGCTTGTCCGTGTCCAGGGACGATTCGGTGAGGTTCACCAGGATCATGCCCACACCGCCGCCGCGCAGGACCTCGGCGCTCTTGGCGGTACGGTCCACCACGCCACGGTCGCAGACAACAACCTTGCCGGCAACCTTGGCGGGGTCCAGGGACCCGGGCGCGCACAGTGCAGCACTGCCTTCGCCGCTGGCCGCCTCGGTGGAAAGTACGACGCCGGCACCGGTCACCTCACGGTTCATGATGCTCGCTCCGCGGAACTTGCTGCCATCGGAGAATTCAACCGTGCCCTGGAGTTCCTGGGAGAAGGAGGTTGCTGCGGTGGTGGTCAGCCAGGGTGCACCGTGGTTGACGGTGCTGGCCGTGGGTCCGGAGTTTCCGGCCGAAGTGGCTACGAAGATCCCCGCGGAGGCTGCCGACAGGAATGCCAGGGATACAGGATCAGTGGTGGACGTTGCCGAACCGGAGATGGAGTAGTTCAGCACATCCACGCCGTCCAGGATGGCCTGTTCGATTGCATCAACAGAGGCAGAACCGTAGCAGCCGCCCGTGGAGGGATCGGTGTCTTCCCAGCAAACCTTGTAGATGGAGAGTTTTGCGGCCGGTGCGATTCCGCTGGTGATGCCAAAGCTGCGTCCATCCACCGTTGCCTCGACGTTGGCGTTGCCGGCGGCGGTGCTGGCCGTGTGCGTGCCGTGGCTGTCCACGTCCACGGGGGAAATACGTTCCTCGGGAGCGCGGTTTTCTTTCGGCACGGTCTCGAGGAAGGCATCAGCGAAGTAGTGGGTGCTGAGGACCTTGGAGTTGCAGGCGCTGCCGTCGTAGTCGGCGCCCGTACCGGTGCCGGGCTGGCATTCGCCGATGAAGGTATCACCGTCGGCCTTCAGCATGGCGATCCTGCCATCGTCGGTGCGGTACGGAACGCCTACCTCGGGGTTGCCCGTGAGCGGGCCGACCGGTTCACCGGCGAAGAAGGGATTGGAAGGGGTGTAGCCGGTGTCGATGACACCCACCACGGTGCCCTTGCCGGCATTGTCGACGCCGCCGTACTGGGTGGCCCAGGTTCCGTCGGGTCCGCTGAGCTTCAGGAAATCCGTGGTGGAGTAGTCAGGCGCGTACTGGGTGTCGGGAGCCACCAGGAGGACCTTGGGATCCTTTGCCAGGTTGATGGCCTGGTCGGCCGTGAGGTTGGCACTGAAACCGTTCACGGCGGTGGTGAAATCACGTTGGATGGTGACGTTTTCCTGCTGCGCAATGTCCTGCTGCTGCCGCTGCAGGTGCTCTTGGTATTCCTTGACCTCGGCACTGCCGGCATCGAGCTTCTTGCCTTCTTCCGGCTTGGTGGGCGCCAGGCCGGGAGTCCCGCCGTCGTAGGTGGCCGCGGGCTTTTCGGCCAGGACAACCATGTAACGGCCGTCTTTGTAGGCGTTGGGGTCGAGGTTTTTCTTGGCCACGCCTGCCACATTCCCTGGCGCGGTCTCCGGGGCAGGAGCGGCCTGGGCCGGCAACGCCATGGAAGAGAGCAGCAACGGCAAGCCCACGGCCACGGCCGCCGCCTTCCGAAGCCCCCCGCTTCTGACGAAGCTCTTTCCTTGTGATTTCACGAGTGATTGCACCTTTCACTGGGAGGGCCAGGGCGCCATCGCCAAAGCCCGTCAACTGAAGTTGGTTGCATTTTTGACAGTTCTTGTCAATCAAACGCAACCAACCGAGTCACACAGTACAGAGTGGGAGGGGATTTCGACATACTGCACATTTTGGAAAATTTGTCTTGTCACAAAGGCCACCCTCCGACACGCAGGCGCGCGGAAGGGACGGCAACACCGGCACGTGGTGTTACCGCCCCTTCCGACCGTGTGGCCCCGCCCGGTCAGCCCTTCGGGGTCACCTGCAGGCGGTCGAAGGAAACCTGGACGCCGTGCTGGTCCAGGACCACGACGTCGTCGCGGCCGTTCTTGACATCGGAAGGAAGAATGAACTCCACGGTGTTGTCCGTGGTGGGAAAGATCCACCCCAGGCGATAGCTGGTCTTATTCAGGTACACGTAGTACCACTGGCCGTAATCCAGCCCCTGAAGCACCACTTTTTGGCCGTTGCGGTACTTATCCGCCGTAGCGAATTCCACCGGCGCTGCCTGGCCTTCAAAATCCTGCACCGTGAGGACCGGCTCACGTGACGGCTGCGCGGGCTGGACAGCCAGTTCAAGGGGCTCACCCGCCACGGACGCCGTAACGTCCTTGGAGCCGTTGCTGGCCTTCACATCGAAGGACCCGGCAGGCAACGTACCCTTGGCAACGTCCTCTTCAGTCAGGACGTGGACGCGCGTGGAGGTGACAGTATCCCCTGCTGCCAGGATCGGTTCCGAGATCCCTGCCGCTGCCGCTTCCACGCCTGCCACGGCCACATTGCCGGCGTTGCCCACGGTGTACGTGTAAGTCACAGGATCACCTGCGCTTGCATACCTGTCTCCGTCGGCATCTGACCACTCGGCGGTCACTGTGCCCTCCACCTTGGGTTCACGGACCTTGAGGTCTACCTCTCCCCCGTTGATCTGGTAGCTCCTGGCACTCTGGCCCGCCGCGCCAACCTCCCAGCTGGTCAGCGGAACGAAGAAACCCTGCGCGGCTTCCTCCGCTGTCACGGTGTGGCGGGGCGTGGAGCACTGGTAGCTCTGCCCGGCAGGCAGGGACAGGTAGCGGCAGTTGCCAGGGCCGTCCGGCAGGAAGGGGTTGAAGTTGCCGGCGGTGGGGACCACCTTTTCAGTGAGGGGGCCGGTGTTCTTCACCGTGAAGGCATACGGGACCAGGTCACCTGCCATATAGGGCTGCGTTGCCAGGTCACGCCCTGCATCGGCGCGCGCCCCGCTGATGTCGGCCAAGACCAGCCCGTCCCGCAAGGCGACCGAAGCACCCGTGAACGATACCGTTTTGGTGAGGGCCGGCGTCGTGCTTGAGGTGATGCTGAAGGCGGCTTCGGGCGTGAAGTAGCCGCGCTGGATGTCACCCGACGTGACCACGTGCTTGGCCGTGGAGCACGTATAGGTGGCTCCGGCAGCCAGGTTGTTGTACCGGCAGTTGGGCGCCGACGGCGGGAGGAACCCGGAATCGAACGTCCCCGACACCGGGACGGAGTTTGCCGTGACGTTGGATGTGCTCTTGACGGTGAAGGTGTAGTTGACTGTCTCGCCCACCTGGTAGGGGCTGGCCGCCACGTCCCGGGCCGGTGCGCTGCCGCTGATGGCCAGGCCCACCTGCGGAGCGACCGGCACAGTGGCCGTGAAGGTGTACTGCGAAACCCGGCCGTCCGCCGTCGTGAATGCGGCGTTGAGGTTCTGCGGGCCGCTGGCGTTGGCCGGCGCGGTGAGTGCCACATTGACGGTGGCCGAAGCGCCCGGAGCCAGGGCCGGCACCGGGACGGTGGTGGCCGACCAACCCGTGGGCGTGTAGACGGTGGCGGTGGCACCGCTGAGGGTGGTGGCTTCCTGGTTGGTCACCGTCACCGCCACCTGCTGGGTGGCTCCCGGCGCGGTGGTGACGGCCGGGACGGTGAGCGGTGCGCAGACATAGTTCAGCCAGGCATCATCGAACTGGGCGAAGGGCATGTTGTCCGTGTAGTTGCCCTCGTACAGCACCCCGAAGGCGCCGTCCTGCAGGCGGGTCACGGTGGAGTACGCGGAGAAGCCCGCCCGAATGGTGCGCACGCCGGGCCAGGTTGCGCCGTCGTCGCAGGAGACGCGGGCCGAGACGTTTTCACGGCCGGTCCTGGAGTTGGCGTTGGTGAAAATCAGCTTCTTCGCATCAGCCGAACCCTGCGCAGCATTCGGGAACATCCTGGCGATCGCGCCGTTGTTGGCGGGATCGGGCAACTCGGTATCCTGCGTCACCGGACCATACGTGGCGCCCCCGTCCGTCGAAACCGCCACCTTGCGATACCCCTGGTTGGCGTTGTCCCGGGAGTTGAGCAGCACCCGACCATCGGAGAGTTCAACGGTCTTGTTCTCATCCATGCGGTCGCCCACGTTGGCGCCCTTCTTCCAGGTCACGCCGTGGTCATCGGAGTAGACGCTGTAGGCCTGGATCTTATTGGTTCCGTCCGGCTGGCGGACGTCACCGGCGAATTGCTGGATGAGCCGGCCCTTGTAGGGGCCGTATTTGAGCTGGATGCCTTCGCCCGACGAGGCGAAGTTGGAGCGCACGTCGCCTGCCACGGGGTTGGTTTTGCTGGTACCAGGCTTGGTGACACTGGTGATCAGCCGCGGTTGGCTCCACGTCACGCCGCCGTCCGACGACTCGATGACGGCAGAAGAGATGACGTTCCTGTCGGCGTCGTCGTTACCGAACTGACTGCCACCGAAACCCTGGTCCTTGGAGTAGACAAAGAACGCGAAGACCTTGTTGGCCTCTGCGTCGTAGATGTAGGAAGGGTCGCTGTAGCCGTACTTCGGGCCGCTGGAGTCCGCGATATGTCCGGCGGCGATGACCTGGACGGGGCCCCACGTCTTCCCGCCGTCGGTACTGCGGCGCTGCACGATCGAGTTGGGGTTGGGGGCATCGGCAGCGCTGCCTGGGCGGCCGTCCCACGCCGCCAGCACCACATTGTTGCCCAGGTAGGTCAGTGCGGGGATGCGGTAGAAAAAGTTCGCGGCGGTGCGGTCGGCGGCCAGGTTGGTTTCGCTGAAGCTTCCCGGAGCCAGGGTTGGATCGCTGGGTGGAATGGGCGCCGCCTGGGCCGGCAGGCCTGGCCCGGCAACCAAGCAGGCGGCCAAGGCGCCGGCAGCGGATATTCGTGCGAAGGAAAGTGCAGGGGATCTCAAATCCAGGGTCCTTTCGAAACGGCGGGGTCGTTCAACGAGGGCATTGGTGTTACGTGCCACGTCGAACGTCCTACAACCATAAGGTGTTCGTCGTCACATTGCTAGGGATGACGCATGGGCGGCGCCCGGGGGTATCCAGCGGGTAGCGTCGTGACCATACCCGCCGCCCTGGAGCAATGGAGCTTTTCGTGAAAATCCTCGTCCCCCACACCATTCACCTCGACCTCTCCCCGATCACGGACGAGGTGGTGACCTATCAGGTTGACCAGTCGATTCCGGACGAGCACACCGACGCCGACGTCCTGGTGGTCTGGCAAAACACTGCCGACAACCTCCGCGACGCGGCCCGGCGCCTGACCCGGCTGCGCCTGGTGCAGACCCTGGCCGCCGGCCCGGATTCCGTCCTTGCTGCGGGATTCGCCCGCAGCGTGGCCATCACGTCCGGCCGCTCGCTGCACGACGGACCGGTGGCCGAGCACACCCTCGCGTTGGTGCTTGCCGCGATCCGGCGCCTGGACACGCTGCTGGAGGCGCAGAAGTCCACCACGTGGGACCGCGACTTCAACGTGGCGCAGTCCGCACCGGAAACCGAACAGCTTTACACGCTCGACGGCGCCAGGGTCACCATTTGGGGGTTCGGCTCCATCGCAGGGCGGCTCGCTCCCCTCTTGGCTGCGCTGGGTGCCAGCGTCACCGGCGTCGCGAATTCCGACGGCGAGCGGTATGGCTTCCCGGTGGTCGCCACCCCGACACTTCCCGACGTCCTGAAAACAACGGATGTGCTGATCTCGATCCTCCCGGCCACCCCCGCGACGGAAAATTCCCTGAACGCGGACATCCTGGCCGCCCTGCCCCGGACTGCCGTGTTCGTCAACGTAGGCCGTGGCGCCACCGTGGACGAGGACGCCTTGCAGGCCGCCCTGGCGGAGGGCCGGCTCCGGGCGGCGGCGCTGGACGTCACCAAGACGGAACCATTGCCTTCGCACTCCCCGCTATGGGCCACCCCAAACCTGATCATCACTCCCCACGTTGCCGGCAACCGCCCCAAGGGTTCATCCGCGCTGGTCCTGGCCAACGTGGCCGCACTCAAGGAAGGCCGGAAGTTGACCAACCAGGTGGCCGGTCCGGTGCTTTAGGCACTTAGCATTGCACGCAGATAGTAAGCATGCTTATGGTGGGCGGGTCCGGGATGGCCAGCAGAGGGTTTCCATCCCAACGAGCATGAGACACCGTGAGGAAACGCCATGTACCTGCACACCCAGCTTCTCATCAATGAAATAGCGGCGGACGAACCGGACCCCGCCGCAGCCAACGCACTCCAGGAAGGCCTTGGAGGGCAATTCGGCGAAATGCGCACCATGATGCAATACCTGTTCCAGAGCATGAACTTCCGCGGAGACCCCGCATCCAAGCCCTACAAGGACCTGCTCCAGGGCATTGGAACCGAAGAGATCAGCCATGTCGAACTGATCGGCACCACCATCTCGCAACTCCTGGACGGCTCACCCCGCTATCAGGGCAAGAAGACAGACCCCGTGGACGAGCCCGGTGCCAAGGGAGCCACTCCGCTGAACATCGCCCTGGACACCAGCAACATCCACCACTACCTGGTGGGCGCCCAGGGCGCCCTTCCCGTTGACGCGGCCGGCAACCCATGGAGCGGCTCCTACGTCTACAACAGCGGCAACCTCGTTCTTGACCTGCTGTACAACCTGATGCTGGAGTCCACGGGACGGCTCCAGAAGTGCCGGATCTACGAGATGACGGACAACAAAACAGCCCGCTCCACCATCGCGTACCTGATCGTCCGCGACCAAGCGCACGAGAACGCTTATGCCAAGGCCTTGGAAAGCCTGGGGGTCAACTGGGGCAAGGTCCTGCCCATCCCCAAAACCAACGCAGAGCAGTTCCCGGAGGTGAAGAGGTTGCTGGACATGGGACTGCAAAGCATCCAGTACACGTTCAGCGCCGATAACCAGAGCGAGGCGGGCAAGCTGTTCCGGGGCGCGTCACCATCCAACGACGGAACCGAACTGACCACGGATGTCATGCCCGACGGCTTCCCGATCACCATGTCGCCTGAGCGCAAGGAGGAGTTCGCACCCGGGCTGGACCCGGAACTCCTGGCACTGATCCAGGCCACCGCGGAGCAGGAGCTCAGGGATGCAGACAGTCCCGCGCAGGCGAAGTAACCGGTAGCAGCAAAAGAGCGGCACACCCCGTGGGTGTGCCGCTCTTTTGTCCGTTGGTTGCTTGCCGGTCAGGCGTGCTCGTAGGTCAGGCAGTCAGCGGCTTCGGCGCCGGGTCCTACCCTGACATCGTGGGCCTCGCACATGAGGTTGTTGTTGTGTACGCACTCAGAGCGCTGGCAGGCTCCAACGTGCGCGAGAACCTTGGGCAGTCCGCCCATCCGGGTGGTGTCGATGAACGTGGCGCAGGCAGCATGGTCCTGGGTACCGCCGATCGTGATACCGAATGCAGTGCAGCCATCATGGTTGAATCCGCAGCTGCCAACACTACAGGCGGATACTTCGGCAATGTGGTCGGTCATTGTTCCTCCTGGTAGGGCCTTGGGGGGTGCTTAAACCCCGCGTGTAATCCCAAAGTACGCCGGATCTGCGCGGTTTAACCCGTTCGATTAGCGCATTTGTACGTGTGCTAATCGCCCCCCAAACTACCTGCGACGCGCTCCACGCAGGGCTTCGCTGATTTTCGCGCGGGTTTCCGCATCCAAGGGAGGTGTGACCATGCGGTCCCGGGCTGCCCTGTCCGCCAGGATTTTCTGCAGCACCATGCGCCCCAGCCCGGCAAAGACCGCTGCGCCCACCACACCCAGAACCATCGACTTCGGCTTCCCGCTCATGCGGCAATCCTAGTGGCATTTTGGGCCGGACCGGCGGGGGCTGCTCGCGGAATCGCGCTGAATAGGGTATGTGGGCTACTCCCGGTAGGATAGATGTGCAAGCTCGCGGAGCGCCCCCACACCGTTTCAGGACACCGTTTTCAGGACACAGTTCGAACGCGGCTGAACGGCGTGAGACGGCACCCCTCCGCGGCAGCCTTGTTTAAAGGTTCACCCAACTCACGCACAGGAGTTACCGGATGCCCCGGATCGTCGTTGACGTCATGCCCAAGCCCGAGATTCTGGACCCCCAGGGGAAGGCCATCGTGGGTGCACTGCCCCGCCTCGGCTTCAACAGCTTCAGCGCAGTCCGCCAGGGCAAGCGCTTCGAACTGACCGTCGACGGCGAGGTGACCGATGCGATCCTGGCCCAGGCACGCGAGGCTGCTGAGACGCTGCTCTCCAACCCGGTGATCGAGGACGTTGTCAACGTCGAGGTCGTCGAGGCCTGAGATGACTTCAATCCCCCTGATTGGCGAGGCCGTGGCCGTCGCCGCAGAGCCCCGCTTGGCAGGCGCCAAAATCGGCGTCGTCACCTTCCCCGGCACCCTGGACGACCGCGACGCCGCCCGGGCAGTACGGCTTGCAGGCGGCACGGCGGTTTCGTTGTGGCATGCTGACGACCACCTGGGCGATGTTGACGCGGTCATCATTCCCGGCGGTTTCTCCTACGGCGACTACCTGCGCGCCGGCGCCATTTCGCGCTTTGCACCGTTGATGTCCAAGATCATTAAGGCTGCAACAGGTGCTGCATCCTCTAATCCTTTGCCGGTCCTCGGTATTTGCAACGGCTTCCAGATCCTGACCGAATCGCACCTGCTGCCCGGTTCCATGATCAAGAACGACCACCTGAAGTTCATCTGCCGCGACCAGGTGCTCCGGGTGGAAAACGCCAACACCGCCTGGACGGTGGACTACCAGCAGGGCCAGGAAATCACTGTGCCGCTGAAGAACCAGGACGGCCAATACATCGCCGACGAGAAGACCCTCGATGCCCTGGAGGCAGAGGGCCGCGTGGTGTTCCGCTACGTGGGCTTCAACCCGAACGGATCCCGCCGCGACATCGCCGGCATCTCCAACGCCGCGGGCAACGTGGTGGGCCTCATGCCGCACCCCGAGCACGCCGTTGAGGCCGGCTTCGGTCCGGAAGCACTCGATGGAGCAGCTTCGGACACTGACGGCCTCGGTTTCTTCACCTCCGTTTTGACCAAGATTGTGGGAGGCGACAAGTGACCACTGAGACCACCAAGAAGTTCAACATCGATACCGTTGAGCACGCTGCCAAGACCCCGGACACGGAACTGCCCTGGGCCGAACTGGGCTTGAAGCAGAACGAATTCGACGAGATCGTCAAGGTCCTGGGCCGCCGCCCCACCGGCGCGGAACTGGCCATGTACTCGGTCATGTGGAGCGAGCACTGCTCGTACAAGTCCTCCAAGAACCACCTCCGCCAGTTCGGCGAGAAGGTTACCCCGGAGATGAAGAAGGACATGCTGGTTGGCATCGGTGAGAACGCCGGCGTGACCAACCTCGGCGACGGCTGGGCCGTAACCTTCAAGATCGAGTCGCACAACTCGCCCTCGTTCGTGGAGCCGTACCAGGGTGCCGCCACCGGCATCGGCGGAATCGTCCGCGACATCATCTCCATGGGCGCCCGCCCGGTTGCCGTGATGGACCCGCTGCGTTTCGGCGCCATCGACCACCCGGACACCGCGCGCGTCATGCACGGTGCCGTTGCCGGCATCGGCGGCTACGGCAACTGCCTCGGCCTGCCGAACATCGGCGGCGAGATGGTCTTCGACTCCGTCTACCAGGGCAACCCGCTGGTCAACGCACTGGCCGTGGGCGTCATGCGCCACGAGGACATCCGCCTGGCCAACGCTTCCGGCAAGGGCAACAAGGTGGTCCTCTTCGGTGCCCGCACCGGCGGCGACGGCATCGGCGGAGCCTCGGTCCTCGCGTCCGAGTCCTTCGATGACACCAAGCCGTCCAAGCGTCCCGCCGTCCAGGTGGGCGACCCCTTCGCCGAGAAGGTGCTCATCGAGTGCTGCCTCGAGCTCTTCAAGGGCTCCCTGGTGGAAGGCATCCAGGACCTCGGTGCCGCCGGTATTTCCTGTGCAACGTCCGAGCTCGCCTCCAACGGTGACGGCGGCATGCAGGTTGAACTGACCTCCGTTCTTCTGCGCGACCCCACGCTGACCCCGGGCGAGATCCTCATGTCCGAGTCGCAGGAACGCATGATGGCAATCGTTACGCCGGAGAACGTGGAAGCGTTCGAGGCCGTGATGGACAAGTGGGCCGTGGAGTACTCCTGGTTGGGTGAAGTGACCGACACCGGCCGCCTCATCATCACCTGGGAAGGCGAAGTAATCGTCGACGTCGATCCCCGCACCGTTGCGCACGATGGCCCGGTTTACGACCGCCCGTTCGCCCGCCCGGAGTGGCAGGATTCTGTCCAGGCCAACGCCTTCACCGGCTCCGTTGAGGATGCCAACCGCCCGTCCGCTCCCTCGGAGTTGGCAGCAGCGGTCACCGAGCTGGTCTCTTCCCCAAACATGTGCAGCAAGGCCTGGATCACCAAGCAGTACGACCGCTACGTTGGCGGCAACACTGCCATGGCGTTCCCGGACGACGCCGGCGTGGTCCGCGTTGACGAAGAAACAGGCCTGGGCGTTGCCTTGGCCACGGACGCCAACGGCCGCTACACCTACCTGGACCCGTACCAGGGTGCACAGTTGGCGCTGGCCGAGGCCTACCGCAACGTGGCCACCTCCGGTGCGGTTCCCATGGCCGTCAGCGACTGCCTGAACTTCGGTTCCCCCGAGGACCCGGACGTCATGTGGCAGCTCGCCGAAGCCATTCGCGGCCTGTCGGACGCCTGCATGGAGCTTGGCGTTCCGGTCACGGGCGGCAACGTCTCCCTGTACAACCAGACCGGCACCACGCCGATCCACCCCTCCCCGGTGGTGGCAGTCCTCGGCAAGCTCGACGACGTCGCCCGCCGCACGCCGTCGGGCTGGCGCGAAGATGGCCAGGCCATCTACCTGCTCGGCACCACGGCTGCTGAACTGGATGGTTCCGAGTGGTCCAACCTCCGCGGACACCTCGGTGGCCAGCCGCCGAAGGTGGACCTCGCCGCCGAGCGTGAACTGGGCGAGATCCTCATCAACGCCTCCCGGGACGGCATGGTGGACGCCGCGCACGACCTCTCCGAAGGTGGCCTCGCTGCCGCTTTGGTTGAGTCTTCGCTGCGCTACGGCGTGGGTGCCCGCATCGCGCTTGAGGAACTCATGGAACGCGACGGCGTGGACCTGTTCACTGCCTTGTTCTCCGAGTCCCAGGCACGTGCAATCGTCTCCGTGCCGCGCTCCGAGGAAGTCCGTTTCAAGGACATGTGCACCGCCCGCGGCTTCGCCCACCTCCGGATCGGCGTGGTTGACGCTGCCGGCGGGAAGCTGGAGATCAACGGCGTGGACGAGCTGTCTCTGGACGCCCTCCGTGAAGCCCACGAAGGCACCCTGCCGAAGTACTTCGGCTAGGAACAGTCAGCAGAAACCCCCGGCACTGACGTCAGTGCCGGGGGTTTTTGCTATGCGGGCCAGGTTTCCTGCTGCGCCAGTTGCGCCGTGAAATCCGTTTCCGGAAGCGGCCTGCCAAAGTAGTAGCCCTGCCCGCTGGTGCAACCGATGCTGCGCAAGGCCTCGGCCTGTTCAGCGGTCTCGATGCCCTCCCATACGCCGTCCAGCCCGCAGGATCGGATGACCTGCTGGATCGCGGCCAGGAAATCCAGCTGACCTGGTTCCTTGCAGAGGTCCCGGACAAACTCCCGGTCTACTTTCACCCGGTCCACCGGGAGCTTGCGGAGGTAGCCCATGGACGAGTACCCGGTACCGAAGTCGTCGATTTCCAGCCCGACGCCCAGACGGTGCAGGCTGAGCAGCGTGTAGCGGTCCAGTTCATTGTTCTGGATGATGGCGCTCTCGGTGAGTTCCAGGACCAGGGCTTCGGGTTCGAGGCCGGCCGCGGCCAGGGCCTCGCGCACGTCGTCGCCGAACTCCAGGCTTTGCAGGTCCGCGGCTGAGACATTGATGCGCATGGTGAAATGATGGCCCGCGGTGGCCGGGTCGTCACGCCACTTCCGGAGAGTGCGAACGGCTGTCCGAAGAACCCAGCGGCCCAGCTCGGCGATGAGCCCCGTGGATTCGGCGACCGGAATGAACTGGTCCGGCATGATCAGCCCATGCACCGGGTGCTTCCAGCGGACCAGCGCTTCAGTGCCCTGCAGGCGTCCCGTTTCCAGGTCAACGATCGGCTGGTAGTAGAGCACCAACTGGTCCGAACGGATCGCGTCCTGGAGTTCTGTTTCGATCTGGCGCTGCAGTTGGCGTGCGTGGAGCATGGCGGGCTGGAATGCCTTGAGCTTGTTGCGTCCCTCGGCCTTCGATTCCTCCACGGCCATGCCGGCTTCCTGCAGGAGATCGGCGGCCCGGTGATCCGGCTCCGCGACGCGCAAACCCATGCTGGCACCGCAGCGGAAGCTGCCTTCGCCGACGTCGATGTTTGGTTCCAGCGCCGCCAGGATGCGGTTCCCGACGGCGGTCGCCCGGCTCAGCGGCGTGGCGGGCAGAAGGATCGCGAATTCGTCGCCGCCCAGGCGGGTAACGACGTCGTCCTCCCTCACTGCCGAGCGGATGCGGGCCGCGACGGCGATCAGGATCTGGTCGGCTGCCTCGTGGCCGGCGGCCTTCCGGAGAGACCTGAATCCGTCCAGCTCGAGGAGCAGCAGGGCAGGTGCACCCGCCCCCTCCGAGGCTGCTTCCTTCGCCTTGAGGTACGCGTCCACCAAGGCGAGGCGGTTGCCCAGGCCCGTCAAGGGATCGGTCAGGGATTCCCTGGACTGCTGCTGCCGGCGGGCCTCATGGAGTTCACCCATCAGGGCATGGACCTGCCCCTCCAGCAGACGGATGCGGGAGTCGGCATCAAGGGATCCATGGCCGGCCTGGGAAAGCGCCGGTTCAAAAGTGCTCAAGTAAGTTCCAAGCGTCGCAAGGTGTCGTCCACAACGGTTTTTGGCTTGGCCATGGGGTTGCTGCGCTCGTCCATGAAAAGCCGGTAGGAGGCGACGTCCAGACGCCCGTCCCTCACCACCGATGTCCCCGAACGGTAAACCTGGTTCAACCAGGACCCGCCGAGGATCGCTTCGATCCAGGCATCGCATTCGGCCAGGGACAACTGGACACGGCTGCCGGTGCTGCGTCGATGCCCGGCGATGGAAACCGTAATGCAACTGCCAAGGAGGCCTTTGTCAGCGGTGAACCATGCCAGGCCTTCCACGTCCCCCACAATGGTGAGGTTCGCGTTGCCGTCCTCCACCGACTGCACCGGGCCCATCCGGACCGATCGCCGGGCCGCGTTGAGCGCGGTCGGTGTACCGGCCTGGTAGGGCGGGCTGGTGATGTCCTGGCGGAAACTCGCCAGTTCCTGCGTGTGCTGGACCTGGATCCTGGTGGTGAGTTGTGTGGTGGTCATGGTTTTCCCCCGTCGGCGATGGTGGCCGCACCCAGGCGGTCCGCTCCTACAATCCGGTTTCTTCCTTGTGATTTGGCGCTGTACAGGGCGGCATCTGCCACCTCGATCATGACGTTCAGGTCAGCTCCGGCCGGAATGCTGGAGGTGACCCCGTAACTGATGGTGGGGAAGGCGTGTCCTTCCGGCACCTCGGCGGTGGCCATGCGGCGGCTGATTTCCGCGGCGATGTCCTCCGCCCGGTCCTGGGTGGCACCGGGCAGGAACAGGATGAATTCCTCCCCGCCGTACCTGCCGATCAGGTCCGTGGAGCGTACCGAGGCCGTGCAGGCCTCGGCAAAGGCCTTCAGTGCGGCGTCGCCGGCGCGGTGGCCGTGTTCGTCGTTGACCAGCTTGAAGTGGTCCAGGTCCGCCAGGACTACCGCGGCACCTGAATTGGCGGCCCTAAGCCGGTTGAGTTCCGAGCCGGCGAGTTCCAGGAACGTGCCCCGGTTCAGGAGGCCGGTCAGATGGTCCCGGCTGGCCCTCTCGCGCAGGCCCCTGATCAGGTGGTCGCTGCTGAGCGCCGTCATGCTGAACGACACCGTCACCAGGAGCACCAGGGACACCAGGCCTGACGGGCCCGGCCCGAACCATGAGGTGAAGAGGTGGCTTCCCGGCCCTTCCAGCGCGTACACGGTCCAGCGGCCGAGGTAATAGGTTGCCAGCAAGCCCGCGGCCACCGACAGCGCCTTGTGCACCTGCGACTGGGCTGCCTCGATGAACCACAGGTCACGCGCGGCCAGCCCGATCCCCAGCGCCATCATGGCCAGGTAGACGAAGCCTCCGGACCATACATTGGACGCCGGGTTTTCCAGCATGGAGGCAACCGCGGTGACGGCTGGGCCCAAGGCCAGCTGCCAGGGAGTGGCTTTGAGGTCGCGCAAGGTCCGGGCGCCGGCAAAGACGCTGAAGGCTCCGGCCACCACCAGGACGTTGCCGGCGGGGTTGGCCCAGATCTGGTGGGGCGTGCCGTTGAGGAGGAAGGCGGCGTTGCCCAGCATGAACTCCAGCAGCGCGACGCTCCACCACCCCGCGTACGGCGAACGGGTGCGGCGGTAGGACAGGCAGAACAGGACCAGCAGTGTCACTGTTACCACGCCAAGGGCAACTCTTACTGAAAACGCATCGAGCACCATTGATCGCTCCTGCCACGTGGTCCCACGCCAATTTCTAACATGTCAGGGCTCCTGTCAACGCAGCGCCTTTCCACGCATTGGACGTGCCGGGAACCTTGTAATATCCACGGATTTCATAGGTCCAGGTACCAACCAACTGGATTCCGGAGGTATAAGTCCTTCCGGATGATTTGCTGAGGTCACCGGTGAACTCCAGAGCACCGCTGCGGTTGTACAGCTTGATTTCGTGGTAATTGGTGCGCGGCACCTGGTCGAAGGAGTTGACCACTACCGTCGCCTTGAGGCCGAAGGTGGAACAGGTCATGTGCACGTCGGCAGCGGCCGGTGCAGTGATCCGCAGGGCGCTATAGTGCGGCGCTTCGCTCCGGGTGTCCGAGAAGGCGGCAAACGCACCTGCCGGCGCCATCAGGCATGAACCAGCGACGGCGGCAGAGGTCGCCACGGCGCGCCAGGTATGGTTCCTGTTCATGCCGCCCGCCCCCTTAGCTGCTACCGGCTTTGCCCGTGGTTTCAGTGTGGTGGCTGCGGCTCAACCCTGCTGCGGCGTTTCCTCAAGATTCAATCAAGAAAACCCTCCGGCAGGCCGGTTCATAATGGGACCATGTGGATTGGGTGGATCGAATTCGATGTCCTTCTGGGCGACGTCCACAGCCTGAAGGAGAAGCGGTCCCTGGTTCGGCCGCTCGTTGCTGAACTCAAACGCCGTTTTGACGTTTCCGCCGCCGAGACGGGACTGCAGGACCAACACCGCAGGGCGATGATCGGTGCGGCGATGGTGTCTGCCGACCACGCCCACGTCACGGAGGTCCTGGACGCCGTGGAACGCTTGGTGGCGGCGCGTCCCGAGATTGAACTGCTGAGCGCCCGGCAGCGGGAGCTCCACAGCGAAGACTAGCTGGGCGTTCAGTAACCTATGACGGCCAACCTGGTGGAGTCGAGGTGTGCGTCGATCGCCTGGTGGGCTGCCTCCAGGCTGCGGCTGCGGAGGGCATCCACAATCAACTGGTGTTCCCGGAGGACGTCCCCGGCCCTGTCTGTTCCCCGGGTAACCGCGCGGACACCGATTCTGAGCTGCCGCTGCCGCAGCGATGAGTAGAAGTCCGCCAGGATGGGGTTGCCCCCGGCGCGGACCATCTGCGTATGGAACTCGGTGTCCAGCTCGATGAACCTGGCAGGGTCGTCCTTGGCCTCGTGCTGCTGGTCAATGATGTGCTGGAAACTGTCGATCTGCCCCTCGGCCATGCCCTCAAGGGCCAGGACGGCCCACTTTTCCACCACAGACCGTGCCTGGAGGATGGCGCGCACATCAGGGTCCGAGATCGGCGGCACGTAGGCCCCCTTGTGGGGAATCCTCTTGACGAAACCCTCCGCTTCAAGCCTAAGGAGCGCTTCCCTGACAGGCGTGCGGGAAGTGCCGGTCGTTTTCGCCAGGACTGCCTCGTTGAGGAACGTCTCTTCCTCCCGGGGCAAGGCGGCGATGTAGCTTTGCATCCACTGGTAAGCCACGTCGGGCTGCGACTGCGCAGCTGGTGTCATCTGGATCATGGAGAGCCTTTCTCGCGAAGCCCAGTATACGAGTTGCATTCAGCCATACTCGCTATAGACAGGTTGTATACAACTAGTCTACAGTGATGTTCCAGTGATTCAACTCACTGCCCGGAACCCCTCATCTCCGTGGAGACCGGCTCCCCCTGAATGCCGGCCCACCCGCAAAAGGATCCCCACCATGACCGATTTGAAGAAAGCAGAACTGAGGCAGCAAAAGCACTCGAGCCTCCCCGTAGTTGCTGCTTCGAGCCTGGCCGGCACCGCCGTGGAATGGTACGACTTCTTCCTCTACGGCACTGCGGCAGCACTGGTTTTCAACAAGCTCTTTTTCCCCACCGACGATCCCCTGGTAGGCACCATGCTCGCGTTGGGCACGTTCGCCGCCGGCTTCCTGGCGCGGCCCCTGGGCGCCATTGTCCTTGGCCACTTGGGTGACAAACATGGCCGCAGGGCCACGCTGGTGGCAAGCCTCATGCTCATGGGTGTTGCCACCACCCTCATCGCTTTCATTCCCGCCTATGCCGCGATCGGCATCGCGGCGCCCTTGCTGCTCCTGCTCCTGCGCCTCGTCCAAGGGTTTGCGCTGGGTGGCGAGTGGGGCGGCGCAGTCCTCCTTGTCTCCGAGCACAGCAACGACAGTGCACGGCGTGCCTTCTGGTCCTCGTGGCCGAACATGGGCCCGCCACTTGGAAACCTCATGGCCGCAGGTGTCCTGGCCATCCTGGCCGCCACCATGCCGGAAAGTGACTTCCTGGCCTGGGGTTGGCGGATCGCTTTCGGCCTCTCCGCGCTGCTGGTAGTCATTGGTTTGGTATTGCGTCTTTACGTCCAGGAGACGCCGCTGTTCAAGGAAGCACAGCGGAAGCGCGAAGCCACGGCCGCCAGCGAGCGCAAGATGCCCCTCGCCATCCTGTTCCGCCGGAACTGGCGGGAAATCCTGATCGCCACAGGCAGCCGAATGGGCGAAAACGCGGGCTTCTACATCTACTCGCTGTTCATCATCACCTACGTCACGCAGATCATGGGACTGCAGCGGCAGACGGGCCTCACCGCCGTCATGATCGGCCAGGCCGTCGCAGTCGTCGCCATCCCTGCCCTGGCCCTGTACGCAGACAAAGTCGGGCGCAAGCCCATCATGATCGGGGCTTCCGTAGCCACAGTTATCTGGGCCTTTGCGTTCTTCGCCCTGCTGAACACCGGCCAGGTCTGGGGAATCATCGCCGCTGCCGTCGGAGGCCTGCTGATCTTCGCAGCCTACAGCTCCGTGATCGGCGCCTTCTTCTCCGAACTCTTCCCCACCGATGTGCGGTACAGCGGAACTTCAGTGGCGTACAACCTCGCCTCCCTGATCGCCGGTTCGCTGTCCCCGATCATCGCACTGGCTCTGTACAGCGCCTTTGGCACCGGGTACGCGATCGGCATCTACCTCGCGGCGATGGGCCTGGTCTCCATGGTCTCCGTGATGTTCGCCAAGGAAACCAAGGACCTGCGGCTCAGCGACCTGGACGACCAGCCAAGCAACGCAAAGTAAGGAACCCACGAATGAAAATCGCACTCGTCCAAGTGGCCAGCCCGGACAATGAAAGCCGCGGGGAACGCCTCGAACGGGTCGAAGCCCTGCTCCGGACCATCAAGGGCGCCGAACTGATCGTGCTCCCGGAACTGTGGAGTGCCGGGTACTTTCACTTTGACCAGTACCAGGACCTTGCGGAAACAGTGGCGGGGCCAACGGTTTCCATGTGCTCCCGCGTAGCCAAGGACCTCGGCGTACACCTCCACATCGGAAGCATCGTGGAGGCCGGTGGGGACGGAGAACTCAGCAACACCTCCATCCTGCTGGGACCGGACGGCAGCGTGGTCCACACGTACCGCAAGATCCATGTCTTTGGCTACAAGTCCAAGGAAGCCTCCCTGCTCACAGCGGGGACATCATTGCCCGTGGCGGAACTTCCCTTCGGAACCACTGCCGGCATCACCTGCTATGACCTGCGGTTCCCGGGCCTGTGGATGGAGCTGAGCAACCGTGGCGCCGAGATCGTGATTGTTCCGGCCGCCTGGCCGGCAGCGCGGCGGGAACATTGGCGGCTGCTCACCTCTGCCCGGGCCGTGGAACACCAGATCTTTGTGATCGCCTGCAACGCCACCGGCACTCAGGAAGGCGTCGAGCTCGGTGGCCACAGCCGGGTGGTGGACCCCTCCGGGAACGTCCTGGCTGAGGCCAACGAGGACGAATCGGTGGTTTTGGTGGACATCGACCCTGCCCGGGTCAGCGCAGTCCGCCAGGAATTCCCCGTCATCAACGACCGCCTCGCGGCCTACGACTCTTTGACCGTCTAAGGAGAAACCCATGCAAACCAACAGGCACGTCCCCCTCACCTTCAGGGTGGTGGGAACAGACAAGACGATCACGGTGGCGGACTTCCACGCGGTGGTGGCAGGCTACACCGGCCGGGATCCCGAGGCAGTGCAGCACCACATCGACGAGCTCGCGGCCATCGGGGTCGCTCCGCCGCCCGAGGTCCCCATGTTCTACCGCATGGACGCGGACCTCTTTGAGACCTCGGGCGAGCACGAGGCCTCCGACAATCTCACCTCCGGCGAAATCGAGCCGTTGTACATCCGCCATGAGGGCAAGTTCTACCTCGGCATCGGTTCCGACCACACCGACCGTGACATCGAGGCCGAGGACATCGGCGATTCCAAGCGTGCTTGCCCCAAGCCCGTCGCCGGTGAGGTGCTCGCCGTCGACTCCTTGGAAGAGCTGGACCTGGACCAATGCACGGCCCGCTCCTGGGTGGACGGCGAGCTGTACCAAGAAGGTTCGCTTGCAGGCCTGCGTAAGCCGGCTGACGTCGTCGAACGCCTTCTGGCGCGAACGGACATCGGTGACGCCGACTTCCTGTGCCTTGGGGGCACCCTCCCGCTCCTGAACGGAAAGTTCATTGACGGAACTTCCTGGAAGCTGGAGCTCTCGTTCCCGAATGGGACCACCATTGAACATAACTACAAAATCAAGAAAGGCTCACACTGATGAGGACCGGAAAGCAGTACCTGAAGTCCCTGAATGACGGCCGGACGGTGATCCTCGACGGCGAGGTTGTCCCGAACGTCCTGGAGCACCCGGCGTTCGCGAAAGTCGCCCACACCATGTCCGAGCTGTTCGACATCGCCGCCGACCCGGCCAACGGCATGCAGTTCCACTCGGACGAAATCGACGGTCCCGCAAACCGTACCTTCGCAGCTCCGCGCAGCCAGGAGGAACTTGTCCTGCGGCGCCAGGCCATCGAAAAGTGGGCCAAGCACACCCACGGCTGGGTTGGCCGCAGCCCGGACCACGTTGGCACGTTCTTCGCTGCATTCGGCTCGCACCCGGACGTCTTCGCCAACGAGGAACGCGACTTCGCCGGCAACGTGGAGCGGTACTACAAGAAGGTCCTGGCCGAGAACCTGTACCTTTCCTACGCGATCATTCCCCCGCAGGTCTCCCGCGCAACCACAGCGTCAGGCTGGGAAGGCGAATACCTGCAGGTCGGCGTCGTGCGTGAAACCGAGGAGGGCATAGTTGTCCGCGGTTCGCAGATGCTGGCCACCGGCGCCGCAATCGCCGACGAAGTCTTCGTCACCTGCATCAAGCCGCTCGGACCGGACGATGTGGACTTCGCCGTCAGCTTCGCCATCCCGGTGGCGACCGATGGCCTCAAGCTGTACTGCCGCCGCCCGTTCGCACCGGCTGCCACCAGCGACTTCGACTACCCGCTCACCAGCCACTACGACGAGCCCGATGCCCTGGTGGTGTTCGACGACGTCCTCATCCCGTGGGACCGGGTGTTCATCAACCGGAACATCGACACC
The DNA here is from genome assembly GCF_052156435.1 of Paenarthrobacter sp. NCHU4564. NCBI lineage: Bacteria > Bacillati > Actinomycetota > Actinomycetes > Micrococcales > Micrococcaceae > Paenarthrobacter > Paenarthrobacter sp. NCHU4564. The sequence goes on along the minus strand of NZ_JBQLIS010000004.1, from coordinate 261,802 downwards.
CTCCGCCGGCAGTTCTTCGACACCGGCGCCCACGCCCTCGGCAACTGGCAAGCCCAGATCCGGTTCTCCACCAAGCTGAAGTTCATCGCTTCGGTGGCCCGCAAGGTCACGCAGGTCAACGGAACGGACAAGATCCCCGGCGTGCAGGAAAAGCTCGGCGAGCTCGCCGCCATAGTCCAGTCGGTTGAGTCGGCGGTCCTCGCCGCCGAATACACGGCGACAACCGACGACGCCGGGATGCGGGTTCCGGGGAAAGCGGCACTGTACGGGGCCATGGGCCTTCAGTCTGAAACCTACCCCCGCGTGATCTCCATCCTCCGCGATCTGGTGGGTGGCGGCGTACTCCAGCTGCCCTCGAGCGTTGCGGACATGACCAGCAGCGTGACCCGTCCGGACATGGAACGCTACGTCCAGTCCCCCGGTGTTGCCAGCGAGGAACGTGTGAAGCTCTTCAAGCTGGCCTGGGACATCATCGGCTCGGAGTTCGCCGGCCGCCACCAGCAGTACGAAATGTTCTACGCCGGGGCACCGTTCGTGGTCCGTGGCGCCTACACCTACCGGAACTACGGCTACGACGCACTGGTAGCCGAGCTGGATACGTTCCTTGGCTCGTACGGCATCAACTCGCAGACGGAAGGGATCTGACCATGGCCAAGCCGGAATTTGAGTTCACCCCCACGGACTCGGTGGAGTTCGCACCCTGCAACCCGCACATCGAGGGTCTGTCCGAGGCCATCCTTGCCCGGGACTCCGACAACGACTCCGTCACCCGGATCCTGAAGTTCGAGCCCGGAACGGACACCTCCCCCAACGGCGTGCTGACGCACGATTTCTGGGAAGAGGTCTTCATTTTCGAGGGTTCGTTCGTGGACCAGCGGCTCGGCAAGACCTTCAAAGCCGGCGACTGGGCCACCCGTCCCCCGGGCATGGAGCACGGCCCGTGGGTTTCCGAGAACGGCGCCAAGATGTTCGAGGTCCGGTACTACACCGATCCGGCGCAAACCGGGCGGAGGAACTGACATGAGCCTCGCACCGCTTTTCACGGTTCCCGATGCCATGGGCATGCGCCGCGCCATGGGCCGGTTCCTCACGGGTGTCGCCGTGGTGACCACCAGGCACGAGGACGAGCTTTACGGGATGACCATCAGCTCGCTGACGTCCATCAGCCTGGAACCGCCCATCCTCATGATTTCGCTGAACTTCGGCACCCGGACCGGCGATGCCCTGATGGAAAGCGGCAAGTTCGCAGTCTCGATTCTCGGGTCCAAACAGGAGTCGATCGCGCGACGGTTCGCAGTGCGCGGCGGGAACCGCTTCGACGAGGGCGATTTCGACGTCACCGAGAGCGGCTTGCCGGTCATCAAGGGCGCCCTGGCCCAGGCGGACTGCACGGTGGTGCAAAAGTACGACGTCGGTGATCACCAGGTCTTCTTCGGACAGGTCACCACGTGCCGGGACCGGGACGGCGAGGTGCTCGCCTTCAAGGCCGGCCGCTTCGGTTCCTTCAGCGACTTCGGCCACGCCGAGATCCCCTGGATGTTCTAGCCAGCCCCCGCGACCCTGCGCCTCCATCAGGGGCCTGCGCCTCCACCACCAACTTTGGCGCACGAACGCCCCCGACACGCCCATCCCAGGGCGCGTCGGGGGCGTTTCGCATTCAAAGTGGGTGGTGGCGGTACAGCCTAGGCGATGGTCAGTTCGCCCATCCGGTCCCAGCCGGTTCCATCGATCTGGCGGCTGACAATGTACGGAGTCGCTGCCAGCGCCTGGGGCATGTCGGCCATGGCTTTCTTGAAGTGTTCGCTGGTGACATGGGCTTCGGCAGCGTCATCCTGGAAAGCTTCCACCAGGACGAATTCGTTGGGGTCGTCCACGCTGCGGGACCAGTCGAACCAGAGATTGCCCGGTTCCTTGCGGGTGGCTTCGGTAAAGTCGGCCACCAGGTCCAGCCAGCGCTCGGACCATTCGGGCTTGACGGGGAACTTGACCACAATGAAAATCACGGGTTGTCGCCTTTCGTTGAACTGCAGATCCTTCCCATTCTGTCACTGCCGTTAAATGCCCGACGGCGGTCCGCACCTTAAGGTGCCGGCCGCCGTCGAACGCTGTTTTGGCTTGGTTGTGCTACTTCCGGGTCCTGCCTATTTGGAGGTCCCCTGGGACACCGAACCCTGCAGCTGGCGCTGGAAGATCACGTAGACGATCAACACGGGAATCACGGTGACGCTGACCGCGGCAAACAGAGCACCGTAATCAACCGCATACCCCATCTGGCCTGCAAAAGCTGCCAGCTCCTGGGAGAGGACCCTGGGCCCGGCGGCGTTGATGGAGACGGGGATGAGGAACTGGTTCCACAGGCCCAGGAAGTTGAAGATGGCTACCGATGCCAGGCCGGGCTTGGCCATGGGAAGCATCACCTGGAAAAAGGTCCGCCACTCTCCTGCACCGTCCAGGGCCGCGGCTTCGGTGATCTCGTGCGGCAGGGACTTGAAGAACGAGAAGAGGAAGAACACCGTGAAGGGCAGGGCGAACCCGACGTACACGATGATCAGGCCGGGCAACGTGTTGAGCAGGCCCATGTTCCTCAGGACGAAGAACAGGGGAACCATGGCCAGGAAGATCGGGAACGTCAGTCCCGCGAGCATCAGGTAGTAGATGGCACGGCTGCCCGGGAAGGTGTAGCGGGCCAAAACGTAGGCGCACATGGCGCCGAGGACCATCACGATCACCAGGGCCGCCGCGACCACCAGGACGGAATTCAGGAAGGCGCTGCCGATTCCGGCGTCGCTCCATGCCTTGACGTAGTTGTCCAGCCGCCATTGCCCGGGAAGCGCGAAGGGCGAGGCGAAAATCTCGCTGGAGGTTTTGAATGACGACATGAAGGTCCACAGGAGCGGCAGGATCACGATCAGGGTCCACACCGTCAATGCCGTGTGCGAGACGGCACCCACCACTTTGTCGCCGGGACTTGTGGCCGGCGTGCGGGGTTGGAAGTGCAGTGACTTCATCTGCCGGGTTGAAACATCCGTTGCCATTAGAGGCTCACATCCTTATCGCCGCCGGTGAGCTTGTTGACCGCGAATACCAGGCCGGAGAAGATCAGCGTGGCGATCGCCAGGACAACGCCCATGGCACTTGCCAGGCCGAACTGTCCCTTGCTGAAGGCGGTGAAGAACAACTGCTGCGCCATGACCAGGGTTGAGTTGTCCGGGCCGCCGCCGGAGTTGAGGGCTGCCATGTACACGAAGGCGTCCAGGGCCAGGATGCCCATGTAGATGTAGGCAGTCTGGATGTTGTCGCGGATCAGCGGGATGGTGATGGAGACGGCGGTACGGAACCGTCCGGCGCCGTCGATCCTGGCAGCTTCGAACAATTCGGCGGGAATGCCCTTGATACCGGCCACGAACAGGACCATGTAAAAGCCCACGAAGCCCCACACGATCACGAACATGGTGGCGATCATGGCGGTGTTCTTGTCTCCCAGCCAGGCGAAATCCTTGAATTGGTCAAGGCCCAGTCCGGTCAGGATGCCGTTGAGGAGGCCGCCGGAGGGATCGTAGATCTGGCCCCACATGATGCCGATCGCGATGGCCGGGATGGTGTACGGGAAGAAGGACACCACCCGGTAGAAACTGGAGTTGCGGAGGCCCTTGATCTGGCCTTTGCTGCTGCCGCCCACGGTGACCAGCGACGCGAGCACAAGGCTCAGGACTATGGTGATGACCGGCAGGAAGATGACCAGGAGGATGTTGTTGCCCATGGCCTTCATGAAGATGTCGTCCGTGAAGATCCGGGCGTAGTTCTCCAGGCCGATGAAGTTCTGCGTGGGAGAGAACCCTGACCAGTCCGTGAGCGAGTACCCGAACGCCTGCACGAAGGGCCAGATCACGAACAACAGGTAGATCGCCAGGGGAAGGCCAAGGAAGACAGCGAAGAAGCTGATCTTGTCCCATGTCAGCGGTTTGCGCCGCCGCCTGGTTACCTGCGGTGGCGCCACGGCCGGAACGACGGCGGCCGCGAGGCCGTCGCCGCTCCGGCTCTGTTGAGCTTTCACTACGGTCACTTCACTTCAATCTTCTTGACCGAGCTGTCGTTGCGGACCTTGTCGGTGATCTTCTGCAGCTCCGAGGTCAGCGTTGCGACGTCCGACTTACCGTCCAGGAAGGTGTTCCAGACAACCAGCTGGTCCTTGTTGGTGCCGTACAGGTCGATGAAGTTCCAGGTGTAGATGTCCTCCCCTGCGTCCTTGAGGAGCTTGGTCTGGGACACGAGCGCCGTGGATCCGAAGCCGTCTTCAGGGACCGTGTCCTTGACGATGGTCGGTGCAAGCTTGGTCTTGGCGAAGTTGGTGGCTGCCTCCTTGGAGAGCATGACGCGGAGCAATTCCTTGCCGCCGGCCACGTTCTTGCCTTGTGAGGGAACGATGAAAGGTTCACCGGCCGCGCTGTGCAGTGCGGTGTACGGCATCTTGGGGCTGGCGCTCACGGAGGGCACGGGTGCACCCATCATGTTGAAGCCGGCCTTGGTTTGGTCCTTCATCTCGTTTTCGATCCACGAGCCGGACGGGTAGAACACTGCTTCCTGCGCGTTGCTCCACTGCGCCTGGGCGGCTGTGAACTGCGTGCCGGAGCCACCGGGCTTGAAGAAGCCGGCTTTGACGATCTTGTCCAGTGCAGTGAAGACGGACTGGATGGCCGGGTGGGACCAGCAGTTCTCCTTGAGGTTCTCCAAGGCCAGCCGGACTTCGTCGCCGCCTTCCTTGATGGCCGAAGCAATCGCCATCTCCTGGTAATAGGTGGCGGCCTCCTTGCCCCACACGAACAGGTACTTGCCCTTGGCCTTGGCTTGCTCGCCGAGGGCATACATTTCGTCCCACGTCTTGGGAACAGTCCAGCCGTTTTCCTTCAGCAGCGCATCCGAGTACCACACGGCGAAGACGGTGAGCACGTAGTTAAGCGCGGCCAACTTGCCGTCAAAGGTACCCGGGGCGAGGACGCCGGTGTACAGGGTGTCCTTGATGACCTTCCCTTCGAGGTTCTTGGCTTCCACCAGGCTGGTCAGGTCCTCGAGCTGGGCAAGGATGGTGCTGAAGCCGATGGCCTTGGCGCCGGAGTTGTCAATCAGGTCCGGTGGATTGCCGCCGACGAAACGCGGCTGCAGTTCCTGGGCGATGTCGGTGGACGGGGCGATCTTGGCGGTGGAACCCGAGTGCGTGGACTCGAAGGTCTTGCCGGCAAACTCAACGTAATCGATCCCGTAGCCACCCTTGAAGATCACGGCGTCAACGGTGGACTTGTCGGCCATGCCGAACGGGTTGGTGTCGGAGACAGTTCCCGTCGGCCCTGCAGTGGTACCGCCACCGCCTGCTGCACATGACGCAATGGTTCCGCCCATGGGGACGAGCACCGCGGCAGCGAGTGCTCCGCGGAGGAATCCGCGGCGACCAAGGGACTGGTGCTGAACGTTCATTTCAAAACCCTCCAGTGACTCGTTATGTCGACTGTTGCGGCGGGGCGGCCGGAAAGTCGGACAGTCTGGGTTGGCGGCCCTGCAGTGCCAACCTTCGTGTGACATACTTCACCACGAATGATCGAAAATCAATATTTCCCGGGACTTTCGATCAAGATTTGTCAAAGCGTGATCTTTCTACGGACCCTCCGCCAAGGCCTTCCCGCACTCAGTGATTGCTTCCCTGGCGAGCTCCCTCTGGCGCTCAGTTCCCAGTCTTTCCGCCCATTGTTCGGCCAACTGGAACTCCACCATGGCCTCAGTGAAGCGCCCGTTACCGTGCAGAAACCAGCCCAGCCGCGTGTGCAAAACGATCATCCAGCGCTTGCTCCGATCATCATGCGCGGTGGAGGCGTACTCCAGGGCACTCCGCAGCCACGATTCGGCATGGGCGGCGTCGGCGGAAGACAGGGTATGGAGGGCGTCCACGGCGATAAAATCCTCACCAAGGTGGTCCGCCAGTTCTGCTGCCTGCTCCAGGAGGGGAACCGCCATGGCCGGGTGTCCCCCGGCATTAAGCACACGGCCACGTTCCAGCAGGATACGCACGCCGACCGTGGGCTCATCCCCGTCGATACCGTCCAAAAGCGCATCGGCTTCCTCGAAACGGCCCTGCAGGCTGATGGCCCGCCCCAGCTGGGTTGCGAGCTCGGCCCGCTCGTCGGGGTCGTAGATGTCCTCAATCATGGCCGCCCGGAACCGGGCCTCGGACGCAGCCGGATCACCGAAGTTCCAGAGTCGATCCAATGTTCCCTGATCCAGCATCCACCCGCTCCTGACCAGCCCACGGGCTGCAACGTTGGTTTGCACTATCAATCTAGCCCCATGTCAGCGGCGTGGGGAGAGGGCTGCCGGGCGTGTCAGGCGGGACCGGGATTGGCCAGCCGCGCCCAGCCCAGTTGCTCCTGCTGCCTCCGGCTCAGCGATGCCACCACGAGGTCGTAAGAGTCTTCCACGAGGTCATGGATCATGGTGTCGGGGAGGCTCCCGTCCAGCCGGACACCGTTCCAGTGGGTCTTGTTCATGTGCCACGCCCCCGTAATTTCCGGATGCGCCGCCCGCAGTTGTTCAGCGAGCGCAGGTTCGCACTTCAAGCTCACGGTCCAGTTGTCCGGGTCCATGGCGGACAGGGCGAACATTTTGGCCGGCTGCCTGGCCCCACCGGCGACGGCGGCACGCACCTTGAACACTGATAGTTCCGGGCCGAAGGGGAAGTCTTCGAACGCACCGGGGAAGCCGAGGCAGAGCTCGCGGAGGCCGGGAATGTCCATGGGATCGAGGGTACGCCGCGCTGCTACGCCGCGCCCAGGAAGTCTTCCAGCAACACCACTTCCAGGCCGGCTGCCAGCTGCGCGGCACGGAAGGCGGCCAGGTCCGCAGCGAATTCGGCACGGAAATGCATGAGCACAATGTCCCCGGGCCGGAGCGAATTTCCCACCTGGTAGTCCATCTTGCCGGCGTTGGCTTTGGCTTCCCACGTAACGATCGCCTTCATCCCCGCTGCCGCCACCGCCTGCCGCATAAGAGTCGAGTACGCGCCTCCCGGCGGCCGGAACAGCGTCGGCTTCCGCCCGTAGTGCTGGAGGGCGTACTCCTGCATCCCGGCGATGTCATTGAGCTGCTGCTGGTACCCCCACTGCCGCACCATGTTGATGTTGTGCGAGACCGTGTGGTTTTCCACCAGGCTGCCCTGCGCGTGGAATGCCTTGAAGAAGGCGGGGTTGTCCGCGATCGTGTCCCTGGTCAGGAACAGGGAGGCAGGATAGTCGTATTCGGCCATCAGGCGGATGGATTCCGGGGACTTGATGTTGCCGTCGTCGATCGTCAGGAAGACCACCGGGTGTTTCGTCTCGATTTTGGTGATGACCGGAGCCAGTCCACCCACCACGGGAGGCAACTGGTAGTCGGGGATGAAAGACCGGCGGATGCGCTTGGTGGCCGTTGGCGCCGGAGTTGCCCCGGAAGTAACGGGCGACGTCGGCACCTCGCCTCCCGCGCCCATGGCACCGTTGGCGGCCGGCACCGCAGGTGGGGTCGCTCCCGCACTGGGCGGCAGCTCCGGCGTCGTGCCCGTACCCGGGCTGCATGCGGTCAATCCAGCCAGGAGGGAAGCGCCGAATGCCCCGACAACCGTCCTTCTGCTGGGTGTGGAAAAGGACGCGGAAGAATGGTCGCCGCACATGGCCGTCCCCCAAGGCTCAAGGAATGATTCAGCTGCAATGTAGCAGAGGAACCGGCCGGAATTTCACAAGCCGTAATGCCAGCCTTCGCGTGCCGGGCAGGAGTTGACCACAACGTCCAAACCCGCATCCTTGGCGCGCTGGCAGGCCTCGTCGTCAAAAACCCCCAGCTGCAGCCACACGGCCTTGGCGCCAATGGCAATGGCCTGGTCGATGACCGCCCCCACGCGCTGGGAGTTGACGAAGCAGTCCACGACGTCAATCGGCTGCTTTTCCGGGGGTATCGCGTCGAGCGACGTATATCCCTTCTCGCCGTGCACGTCCTCGCCCTTGAGGTTCACCGGGATGATTTCCATCCCCATGCGGTCACGAACGTAGAGGGAAACATCGTAGGCTGAGCGCCACTCGTTGTTGCTAAGGCCCACAATGGCCCAGACACCCTTGGTTCGCATCAACCGGTCAACCACGGCGGGATCGTTGACGTGCATCATGGGGAAAGCCTACCCCCGGTGCTTCAACCAGCTTTTCAGCTTGTCCACGAACGACTGGAACTGCTGCTCCGAGCCGTTCCCCGTCAACGGCGGGAGCACCGGGCCTGGTTTGTTGACTGCGCCGGGCTTGTCAGGGGATGCCGTAGGCTTGGCCGCTGCCGCAGGCTTGCCGGGTTTCTGTTGGTCCCGCTGTGCCTGTTCCGGGTTGGCTTGGTGTTGCCCTGCCTGGTCTCGTGCTGCTTGGCCGGGCGGGTTGTGGGCCGTTCCGTTCGGGGCCTGCCGGCCTGCTTGGGTCGGCCCCTGCTCCGCAGCCCCGGCCGGGGCGCCCTGGGCAGGAGTGCCCCCTCCGGCAGTGGACGGCACAGCGTTTCCTGCGGCGTTTCCGGCCGCGTTTCCTCCTGTGTTTCCGGCGGAGTCGTTGACTGGAAGCCCGCTGGATTCAGGTGCCGCCGGGGCTGGCCGGGCCGCAAGGGATTCCGGCGCAGGGGTGGTTGCGGGGGCGGGAGGCAGGGCCGACGGATCCACCCCGGCGCCGGGCTCAGTACTGACCTTCGGGGCGTCCGGGCCGGGCAGTGCCACCGGACCGGTGGACCTTTGCTGAGTAAACGTTCCCACCAAACCCTCAAGGAACGCCGGTGTCCGGCTGAAACCGGACGTTGCAGCAGCCACTCCACTGACACCAAGGCCCATGGCCGCCACTACAGCGGCACTGACCACAACGGTGCGGTGCTTGTTGCGCCAGCGTCGCTTGGAAAGTTGGTCGTGTGGACCGGCCAGCATGGCGGCCAACTCGCCCTGCGGGGTGGGCGCCGGAAGGTGCGCGAAAGAGCCCAGGGACAGGAGTGCCTGGTGGACGTCGCGCGAGCCGGCGAGATCGGCGTCGAGCAAGAGCTCGTCCACGATCCCTTCGCGTTCACTATCCCTGTACGTCATGACGACACGTATTCCTTTACTGCCGAATGCTCACGGAGCGTAATCAGTGCCCGCCGTTGCAGTTGCTTCACTGCGCCGGCGGTTTTCCCCATGATGTCGGCCACCTGCTCCACCGTGAGGCCGGCCACGATCCGGAGGGCGATGACCTCCCGTTGGTCGCTCCCAAGGTGATCCAGGAGTTTCATGACCTCCCGGGGTGCCAGCAGGGCCATGGCTTCCGACTCGGCGGAATCCGACTCGCGGGTGTCGCGTTCGGGCTCGAACTCGTGGTGTTCGGGTGCCCGGTTCTGCTTCCGGTGCTCGTCGACCATCCGGGCATGGGCCACCGAGAAGATGAAGGTCCGCAGCCCGGCTGCGCCACCGCTCAGGTCTTCCAACCGTGGCAGCACCGCCAGGAAAACGTCCTGTGTGACAGCTTCAGGATCGGTCACGCCCTTGGCGGTCAGGTAGCCAAGCACCGGTCCCGCGTAGGACTGGTAGACGGCGCTGAACAGTTCCGAGGTGTTGCCCCTGAGTGCTTGAAGCGCGTCGTCGGTCAAGGCGTCGGTCACAGAAGAGACTTTCGATCGGCGGCAGGTCCGTGGCTTGGAGCCGTGTCGTCCGCCTGTTGCTCGACGGGCGACCCCACCAAGATTATCTGCTCTGCCGGGCCGCCCAAAGGACGGTCGACCATGTCCTGCCGAAAAGCCACCGGGACAAGGAAGAGCCGAGCTGGAACATGATGGGGGACAAATTCCAACTCGGCCCTTTCAAAGAGGTAATCGCCCGGGTACGCCAAAGGGTTACGCGGGATACGGATTTTTTTGAAAACTTTTTCCGGAGGGGGTCCCGGCCACTACCCGGGAGCATCTGTGGGGGCTTCGTATCCTTCTGGAATCCGGGAACGGAGGCGTCCGGCAACCCCGTAAAAACACGGGCAGCCGCGAGCTTGCCGCCCGGCCCCTCAAACGCCACGGTCAGGCGCTGCGCGGTGGCAGCGGGGACCTGGTGCAGGCGGCGGATTCCCACCGTCATGCCGGCTGCAACATCAACACCGTCGGCCTGAACACGGTGGCCGGTGATCCTCTGCCCGTCCGCCAGGTCCTCCACGAGCTCAAGGTGCCCGAACGTTACCGCAGCCGGGAAGGTCAGGGTGGCTCCGCCGTCGTGGTTTTCCACCACGGCCTCCACCGGGCCGGAGAGGCGGCGGTCCAGTTCCTGTTTCCACTCGCGCAGCCGGGCCCGGTCCCCGTCGGGGATGAGTCCGCGGCTGTCCGGCGGAAGATTCAGCAAAAGGTTGGCACCCATCCCCACGGAGCGGTAGTAGATGGCCAGGAGGTGTCCGGTGGTTTTAGGCTCGTCGTCAGGATGCCAGAACCAGCCCCGGCGGAGGGAGACATCGCACTCGGGTGGCAAGTACCGGGGCCCTCCCACACCGGAACTCGAGTCCGTGTACTGGCTGTCCGCCGTCCGCTCGACCACGTAATTGACGGGGTCTTCGGCCAGCCCGTTCTCGTTGCCGACCCAGCGGACGGACGGTCGGCCCATGTTGAAGACCATGGCCTGGGGCTGGTGGCGGCTGACCACCGCCATGATCCGGTCCCAGTCGTATTCACGGCCCACGGAGCCCGCGCCGTCGAACCACAGCTCCATGAGCGGCCCGTACCCGGTGCAGAGCTCGGTGAGCTGCCGGACATAGAAATCGTCATACGCGGCAGGGTCCGCGTAGCAGTCGGCGTTGCGGTCCCATGGCGAGAGGTACAGCCCCAGGCCGATCCCCTGCTCCGCGCACGCATCGGCAACCTCCCGGACGACGTCGCCGGCGCCGTTGCGCCACGGCGAGTGTGCCACCGAGTAGCCTGTGGTGGCCGTGGGCCAGAGGCAGAAGCCGTCGTGGTGCTTTGCCGTCAGGACCAGGTACCTGGCACCCGCTTCCTTGGCGGTGCGGACCCAGCTGCCGGCGTCGAGCATTGCCGGGTCGAAGGCGGCCGCCGGGACCGTGCCGTCGCTCCATTCCTTCCCCGCGAAGGTGTTGATGCCGAAGTGGATGAACACGCCGAACCCTAGGTGCTGCCGGTCCAGCTGCGCCGGGGTGGGGAGGGGATGGGGCACTGCGGGCTCCTGCCGTAGGCATTGTTGAACCAAGGCTAGCGGGGCCGGGCCTTCCGTCCCAGCACGGCCAAGGACCCGGCCAAGGGGCTGGCCAAGGACCCGGTCAAGGGGCGGACTCGAGCGCCCCCCTTTACTCGGCAGGGATAGTCAGTAGGCTGAAAACACCATTTCCGAGTTCCAAGGAGAGATCATGACGCTTCCTCCGACTCACGAACCAGAGCCATTCCCGCCGGACCCGGGCCCGGTGCCTCCGCCGCCGGATCCCACAACACCTTTCCCGCCCAGCCCCATTCCGGACCCGAATCCGAGTCCCGGCCCCATGCCGGTGCCCGAGCCCGGGCCCGTCCCTCCCCATCCGGACCCCACCCATAATCCGGACCAGCCACCCATGTAGGCGGGCCATTACTGCTGCGGAAAATAATCAGTAGGCTTATGTTTGATCACTCCGGTCCTCCGATGCGAACGAACAGGAGCTGAATATGGCCCGGCCCCACACATCAACCGCCGTTTCCGTCAGCAAAGACCACAGACCGAATCTCTGGGCCGACGCCCTGGGCCGGACCGCCACCCGCGCAGCACAGATACTGCTGATCCTTACGGTTGCCGTGGTGGTGGTGTTCGCCCTGCTGCAGATCCGGCTCCTGGTCATCCCGGTCCTGATCGCGCTCATCCTGGCGGCAGCGATCGGACCATTCGTCAACATGCTCCGGCGGCGCGGCTGGCGGGGAGGGTTGGCCACGGGCGTGGCCTTCCTTGCCCTGCTGCTGGTGCTCGCCGGAGTCATCACCACCATCGTCCTGTCTGTGCGCAGCCAGTGGGACGAACTCATCAGCCAGGCGTCCGCAGGCCTGGACGAACTGGAAAACTTCCTGCTGACAGGGCCCTTCCCCCTGGACCGGGAGCAGCTCAACCAGGCGAGGGAGTCCGTGGTTGAGTTCGCCCAGAGCAGCCAGGTGCGCTCCGGCGCGGTCACCGGCCTGTCCGTGGTCGCAGAATTCCTCGCCGGTGCCAGCCTCATGGTGGTGATCCTCTTCTTCTTCCTAAAGGACGGCGCCAAGATCTGGAACTTTTTCCTGCGGCCCTTCAAGGGGGCCCGGGAAGCCAAGCTGCGCCGCGTGGGAAAGCGGACCATGGAAGTGCTGGGCGGCTATGTCCGGGGCACGGCGATCGTTGCCCTGGTGGACACGGTGGCGATCGGCGCCGTGCTGCTGATCCTCCAGGTCCCGCTGGCGATCCCATTGGCCATCATCGTCTTCATCGGCGCCTTCATCCCACTGGTCGGTGCAACCGTTGCAGGCGTGCTGGCGGCGTTGGTGGCCCTTGTTGCCAACGGCCCCATAGTCGCCCTGATCGTGGTGGCTGTGGTCATCGCCGTCAACCAACTTGAAGGCGACCTCCTGCAGCCCATCGTGATGGGCAAGTCGCTCCAGCTGCACGCGTTGGTCATCCTGATGGCACTGACCGCCGGCACGATCCTCGCCGGCATCATCGGCGCAGTCCTCGCGGTGCCGCTCGCAGCCGTCGCCTGGGCCATCGTCCAGGTATGGACGGCTGAGGATCCCAACCTCGAACCCATGAATCCGGACCTGCCGCCGCCGAACAGCCAACCCACCTAGGACACGGGATCCGGTAGTCTTGTCGCGGTTGGCGAAGCAGGCCAACCACTCCACACAACTTCATCCATTGGGGGAAACATGACCAGGAAAGCACTCTTCGGAGCAGGCGCATCGGCCCTGCTGGTCCTCGCGCTCACCGCTTGCAGCAGCGGTTCAGGCACATCGTCAACCGCAACGTCATCACCGTCGGAAACCGCAACGCCCACTCCCACGGTCGCGAAGCAGTACACGAACGACGAGCTCATGGAACTGGTCAAGCAGATCAAGACTGCCGACGGGGCGGACCTGACGGTGATGAGCAGCGAGGATCTGGCCCAGGAGAACCCCATGAAGGCGCTCCTGAGCATGATGACCATTGAACCGGCCGAATGCGCCGACCTCGCTACGCTGGGTGGGTCCGAACCGCTTCCCGGCTCCACCACGGCCGCCGGCGCGGACGTAACCTCCGGGGCTGCTGGAGTCATGTCGGTAGTGACACTGACCTCCGGGGTGGACGCGGACGCCCTGACCAAGAGCGTTGAGGACAGCAGCGCGCACGCAGCCAAGTGCGCCACCATGACCCTGACCATGGCAGGACAGTCCCTCACGGTAGCCACGGAAAAGGTCGATGGCATCAGCAAGGTACCCGGAACCGTAGGCTACAAGACGGCGATGTCACTGCCCGACGGCCAGAAGCAATCCACCTACATGGCTTTCGCCATCAAGGACGGCGTCCTGATCTCGGCCACGGCATCGGGAAAGACCGCCGAAACCGAGGGTGCGGCAGCCGCAGGGGCATTGATGGACCAGGCAGCGGCCCTCATCAAGTAGCCCTCCACCACAAGCACAGGCGCCTCCCCTGCCGTTCCCACGAGGTTAACCTCCCTGCCATCCTCCTTGCCTACCGTCAACCAGGGCTTGGGGAGAGCAAACGAAACAGAGGGAGGCGCCCATGTGCACCGGAGCAGACACCACACCACCCCGCAGCGACAGCGTGAAGCTGGCTGACCAAGAACTGAAGGCCATGGGGATGAGCCGGCGGCGGATCCTCCAATCGGCCGGAATACTGGCTGCAGGTAGTGCTGCCTCCACCGCTTTTGCCCACCCCGCCGGCGCCAACCCGGGCGGAAATGACCCCCAACTGACGTGGCTGGTGGGCGACCATCATGTGCACACCCAGTACAGCCACGATGCCAAGTACCTGATCAACCAGCAACTGGACGCTGCCCGGCGGTTCGGCGTGGACTGGCTGGCCTTCACGGAGCACAGCAACTTTGGCCACGCCAACAACGGCGGGGCGGTCAACTCCAACAAGGAGATCCAGGCGCAGCGGGCAGCACGTCCGGAACTGCTCATTTTCCAGGGCCTGGAGTGGTATATCCCTGCCGCCGAGCACGCCACTGTCCTGGTGGCGCCGGGTCCCCACGAAGTGGAACTCCTGCGGACCTTCGAACTGGTGTGGGACGGCAAGCTGAACCAGTGGGAGAAACCCACACCCGGGACTGCCCAGGCAGAAACCTTTGAGCGCAAGGCGGTGGAAGCCATCGCGTGGCTCGCACAGCAGCGCCGCAGCGGCTACATCGACGACGTCGTGGCCCTGGCCAACCACCCGCTTCGCCTCGGCATCGACTCGCCACACGAACTGCGCGCCTGGCGGGACGCCGCCCGCGACATCATGATCGGCATGGAAGGCGCGCCCGGCGCCCAGGGCTCCGGCGTCAGCACCTTCGCCCGGGCCGGTGACCAGCGCGGCGAATACACCAACAATCCCACGCAGTACAGCTACCCGGGCTACCCCGCAGACGCTTTCCGCCCGTATGGCGGCTTCGACTGGGCCACAGCCACTGTGGGAGGCGTATGGGACTCGATGCTCGCCGAGGGCCTGCCGTTCTGGATCACGTCCAACTCCGACAACCACCTCACGGTCAAGGACACCTGGAAGACCGGCGCCTACCCCGCGGAGGAGCCCTACCTCAGCCTGCCCAACGAGTTTGACCGATGGTCAGTAACCGGCAAGCGCCCCGACCCTTACGACACCGGCGAACTCCAGGGTGGCAGCGACTACTGGCCGGGCCAGTTCAGCAGGCTCCACACCGGCGTCACGGACCATTCCTACACGGGCGTGCTCGACGCCATGCGCAGGGGACGGATGTGGGTGGACCACGGTCACCTCCTGCAGGGGCTGGAGGTTCGGGTCCGCGAGGTTCGCGGCAACGGCGGCGGACGCAACGGCGTCACCCTTGGTTCGCGCCTCAGCGTCAGGCGGGGTGCCGACGTCGAAATTTCGATCACTGTCACGACGACGGGCTACCGCAACTCCGCGGGTATCCTCCCCGCACTGGCGCATGTGGATGTGATCGGAGGGCCGGTAACCGGCAGCCCGGCCGACCGGGATGCCATGCGGGCACCGGGAACCACGGTCTGGAACCAGATCGACGTGGCCGGCCACACCGGAACGTTCACCGTCAAGCACACCATCAGGGATCTGCAGGAGTCCTGCTACTTCCGCCTCCGCGGCAGCGATGGGAACCGCCACGGCGCGGGTTACTACGGCGCGTCAGTGGATCCGGCCGGCCCCCTCCGGCACGGCAACAACCTGGGCGACGCCGATCCGTGGACCGACACGTGGTTCTACGCGAATCCCGTGTTCATCGATGTCCGAGGCTAGTCGAAAAACCCCACGATGTAACCGATGAAGTAGAGCAGGGACAGCAGAACCACCACGCCAATGATGGACATCCAGAGAACCTGGGTGCCTTTCCGCGGCGCACCCTCCTCATGACCCTGGGGTCCGGCGGTGGAAGCTTCACCCGGAGGTGTTTCCCCGGGAGGCACTCCCCCGCCGGGTTCCAGGCCAGTGAGCTTGTCTTCATAGGGATCTGGGTTGGTGCCTGACATCTTCACTCCCTTGATCGCGGATGTTTTCAGCCTAACCGGCAGTGCTGCCAGGGCCTAGGTATGGACAGTGGTCCTCGAGGATCCCGTACCCAGTGCGGCATCGATCAAAACGGATGCAGCCTCCCGGGCTTGGACTGCGGCTTCAGCGGTGCCTGCGATCGCCGCGGTGGTCTGGGCTCCTTCGGCAAGAATCGCGAGTTGTGCCGCCAGTTGCGCGGGCGCTCCGGCGTCCCGTGCCAGCGCGGCCACGTAGCGCTGGAACGACTCCTTGTGCTTGCGTGCGTAGTCGGCCACTTCGGGACTGACGGCGCCAAGTTCGGCGAAGCTGTTAATGAAACCGCAGCCGCGGAAACTGTCCTGGCGGAACCACACAGCAAGGTAGTCGAAGATGGCCAGAAGGCGCATGCGCGGTGATTCCGCCTGCTCTACGGCAGCGCCCAGGCCTTCGGTCCATGACTGGTGCCGCCGCTCCAGCACTGCCATCACGATGCTGCCCTTGGACGGAAACTCCTGGTACAGCTTTTTCAGGGAAACGCCCGCAGCGGTGCGGAGTTCGTCCATCCCGACAGACTGGATGCCCTTGGCGTTATAAAGATCGTCGGCGGTGGCGACGATGCGGGAGCGGACATCGGAAGAATCCATGGAGCCATTCTACTTGAACAGAGAACGATCGTTCTATAGGATGGCTTGCACAGAGGGAGAACGATCGTTCTCGCCGTCGAGACAAGGAGTGGTTTCCATGGGTTTCATCAAGGTCGGCACAGAAAACAGCACGGACATTGAGCTCTACTACGAGGACCACGGAGCGGGCCAGCCCGTAGTCCTGATCCACGGCTACCCGCTGGACGGCGGCTCATGGGAGAAGCAGACCGCTGCCCTCCTGGAGGCGGGCTACCGGGTTGTCACCTATGACCGCCGCGGCTTCGGGAAGTCCAGCAAGCCGACCACCGGCTACGACTACGACACGTTTGCCGGGGACCTCAACACCGTTCTGGAAACCCTGGACCTGCAGGACGCAGTCCTGGTGGGCTTCTCCATGGGAACCGGTGAAGTTGGCCGCTACATCGGAACCTATGGCGAAGCACGCGTGGCCAAAGCGGTGTTCCTGGGGTCCCTGGAGCCTTACCTGCTGCAGACGGACGACAATCCCACCGGCGTTCCGTCCTCCGTCTTCGACGGCATCCGCGACGCCGCCATCGAAGACCGCTACGCCTGGTTCAGCAACTTCTACAAGGACTTCTTCAACACGGACAACTTCCTGGGCAACCGCCTGAGCGAGGAAGCCCTGCGCAACGCGTGGAACGTTGCCGCCGGCTCTTCCTGGTACGCCTCCTTCGCCGTGGTGGACACCTGGCTGACCGACTTCCGTGCGGACATCGAAAAGATCACCGTCCCTGCGTTGATCGTGCACGGAACCGACGACCGGATCCTGCCCATCGATTCCACCGGACGCGAATTCACCAAGCGCCTGCCGTCGGCCGAATACGTGGAAATCGACAACGCCCCGCACGGCATGCTCTGGACGCACGGCTCCGAGATCAACGAAATCCTGCTCCGCTTCCTGGCCAAGTAGTTAAGAACGACGGCGGCAGGTCACCGTTGGTTCCTCATGGAACCGCGGGCGACCTGCCGCCGTCGGGCGTTCTACGCGTGACCGTCGTCCACGGCCACGACGATCTTGCCGCGGGTGTGGCCATCCATGTTGAGGCGGAAGGCCTCAGCTGCCTTGGCCAGCGGGAGGACCTCGGCCACCTCCACGTGGAGGTGTTTTTCGTCCACCAGGTCGGCCAGCTCTTGCAGTTCGGAACCGATGGGCTTCACCCACATCCACGTCCCGCCATGTTGCTCCACGTCACTGTCCGCGATGGAGGCATGCCTGCCGTCCGCACGGATCACCTGGAACGTGGACTCAAGGTTCCCGCCCACGAAATCGGCCACGGCATCCACGCCATCCGGGCTCAGTGCGAGGACCCGCTCCGCCAGGCCATCGCCGTAGGTGACAGGCTCCGCGCCCAGGGAGCGGAGGAACCCGTGATTCTTGTCGGAAGCGGTGGCGATGACGTTGGCTCCCAGGGCAACTGCGATCTGCACACCCAGCGAGCCAACTCCGCCGGCGCCGCCGTGGATGAGCACGGTGTCCCCGGACTGCACCCCCAACCTGTTGAGGACCTGGAAAGCCGTCAACCCGGCAAGGGGCAGTCCCGCCGAGGCGTTCCAGTCCAGCGAGTGCGGCTTCCTGGCCACCAACCGTTCCGGCAGGGCGATGTACTCCGCGAAGCTGCCGCCATGGACAAAGTCCTTGCGGCCATAAGCGATCACTTCATCCCCGGGCTGGAACTGCGGTGCGTCGATTCCCACCGACTCCACCACCCCTGCAACGTCCCACCCGGGTATCGCAGGGAACTGGATATCCATCAAAGGGTCCAGGTAGCCCGCCATGATCTTCCAGTCCACGGGGTTGACTGCCGCTGCCTTCACTTTGACCAGGACCATGCCTGGGCCAACTTTGGGCATTGGCTGTTCGGTCAGTTCAAGGACGTCAGGGTTTCCGTACCCGTTGTAAGTAATAGCCTTCATGGTTAGCGACAACTGCCGCCGCGGTGGAGCTATTCCGGGATTCCCACCCGGACAGGTTCCGGCGATACAGCCTCGCGGACCTTACGGCCCCGCACGTACCCGGCCACGCCCAAGGCAAGGATGCAGCCCAGGGTGCCGAGGGCGAAGGCCTCGAACGTGAACTGGGAGACACCCCACGTTGCCTCGAAGTCGTAGGGAAGCCCGAACACCATGTCCAGGGTTCCGGGGAAGATCGCCACCCATGAGCCGATCAGGATCCAGGCGAAGCACACCGCACCGAGCACACGGAAGCCGGCGTCTGAGACAGGAACCTTGAAGGGCCGGTCAGCCGAGGGGTACTTGCTCCGCAGCTTCACGGCGGCCGGGATGGCAAACAGGTAGCTGAGCAGGAAAGTGGAGATTGCGATGGAAAGGACCACGCCGAACAGGGCGCTGCTGGTTCCGCTGAGCTGCATGGCGGCGAGCATGAAGAGTGTCGCCACGACTCCGGAGAGGGTATTCACCCTGATCGGAGTGCCCAGTTTCGGGTGGAAGCGGCCGAAGAAGCCGCCAAAGAAGGAGCCATCGGCTGCCGCCATGGCCTGCATGCGGTCGCTGATGATCATCCAGGCTGCACCCTGGGAGACCAGGACGAAGCAGAACACGATCGCAGATATCGCGAGCATGGCCTCCGCTGCCGGACCAAAGACCGTGTAGACAGTGGCCACGGCGCCAAACAAGCCGCCAATGCCCGTGATCTGGTCCAACGGCACCACCAGGAGGATCGCGAGGACCGGCAGGAGGTAGCTCGCTGCGGCAATCATGGAGGATCGGGCCACAGAGATGGGAACGTCCTTGGCCGGGTTCTTCATTTCGCCCGCGGCGCTGTTGCCCGATTCGAACCCCAGGAACGAGAACAGCAGCAACGGGGTAACCCCGAGGAAACCGGCAAGCGTGGGCGAGAAGAATCCCAGGTCCAGTCCGTTGAAACCGTGCTGCAGCCCGTAGACCAGGGTGACGATGATGAAGAAGGTCAGGAACACGACCTTGAGGATGGCCCCCAGCGACGGGAGCCATTTGCCGTGCTTCAGGCTGATGATCGCGGATGTCACCGTGATCCAGATGAACAGCAGCTTGAAGACGTAGTCGCCCACGCTGCCGGCCTCCACGTGACCCACGTACTCGGACCAGGTTTCCACGGCCACGAACGCCATGGCCCCACCCACCCAGACGGGCTGGGTGACCCAGGTGAAGAGCGAGGTAATGGCCGCCACCATCCGGCCGAACGCCATTTTGGTCCACACGTAGACGCCGCCTTCTTCGGTGAAAGCGCCGCCGGTTTCGGCGAAGATCAACCCGTAGGGAACCATGAACGTGACGGCCAGGATCAGGGTCCAGGTGAACGTTTCGCCGCCGAAACCGGATACCTGCCCCAACACCTCCACGGAAATGACGGCGGCAACCACCAGCAGGAGGATGTCGAAGCGGCCGAGGGATTTTTGCAGATGTTTGCTCTGCTCCTGGGCAAGCTGTGTCTGCGCCTGCCCTGTGGCGGCTGATGGTTGGTCCATGATGGGGTCCTTTGCTACGGCTTAAGTCTGCTACCGCACTGGAGGCGGTGGAAGCGTTGGAAGGGGATGAGCATCAGCGTAGGCCTGTGTTTCAGATCACGTAAAACACTGAATGCCGATACCCATCCCCGGATTTATTGATGAACCAGCTCAGCCGTACTGGATCCAGGTGGTTTTCGGCGCGGTGTAATTGTCGAAGGCGTAAAGCGAGAGATCCCGCCCGAATCCGGACTGCTTGAAACCACCAAAAGGCGTACTGTTCCCCAAGGCATCCACGGTGTTGACGGACACGGTTCCCGCCAGGAGCAGTCCGGCCACCCGGTGCGCCCGCGACAGGTCCGACGTCCAGACGGACGCTGCCAGGCCGTAGTCCGTATTGTTGGCCAGGGCCACGGCTTCATCCTCCGTATCAAACGGGTGCAGCACGGCCACCGGGCCGAAGATCTCCTCCCTGTGGACGTCATGGTCCGCGGCGAGGCCACCGAGCACAGTGGGTTCCAAATACGCGTTGGACCCCTTGATGGTCCGCCGGTCGCCGCCGAACAGGACGCGCCCCTCCGCCCTTCCCCGCTGGATCCATCCTTCGACGTCGTCCGTATGCGACGAACTGATGAGGGCACCGTTGCCCTCCACTCCGGCCAGCGGATCGGCCGGGCGGTAGTCCGCGGCCGCCTCGGCCAGCAGCCCCGCAAAGTCGTCATGGATAGTGCGCTGGACGAGGATCCTGGAGTTTGCCGAACATACCTGCCCCTGGTTGTAGAACGCCCCGAAGGCAGCCTTGGAGGCGGCCGCCGAAAGATCTGCGGTGTCCGCGAAGATGATGTTGGAACTCTTGCCGCCGGCTTCCAGGCTAAGGCGTTTGAGGTTGCTCCGTCCGGAGGCTTCCAAAAGTGTCCGGGAGACCGCGGTGGAACCCGTGAAGGCCAGCGCATCCACATCCATGTGCATCGCCAGGGCGGCACCTGCCACGCGGCCCGTGCCGGTCACGATGTTGAGCACGCCGTCGGGAAGACCCGCCTCGGCTGCCAGGTCGGCCACCCGAAGGACGCTGAGGGATGTCTGCTCCGCGGGCTTCAGCACCAGGGTGTTGCCGGAGGCTAGTGCCGGAGCAAGCTTCCACATGGCGATCTCCAGCGGAAAGTTCCATGGCACGATCGCCGCAACGACGCCCAACGGTTCACGGGTCACCAGCGCTGTGGCCCCGGGCGGTACGGACGGCAACTCCCCGGATTGCTTGTCTATGGCTTCGGCATACCACCGCAGGGTGGAGATGGCTCCGGGGACATCAACCGTGGTGGTCTGCAGGATGGGTTTGCCGCTGTCCAGTGACTCGAGCAGGGCAAGCTCGTCCGCGTGGTTCTCCATGAGTGCGGCCAAGGCCAGCAGCACGCCTTTCCTGGTTTCCGCGCCGGCCCGCGACCACGCGGGAAAGGCGCGCCGGGCCGCGGCCACGGCAGTATCGACGTCGGAAGCGCCGCAGGACGACAGTTCCGCGAGCACGCGACCGTCGATAGGGCTGGTGGTGAGCCGGGTGCGGTGCCCGCCGGCGGCGGTGCGGTTCCCGGCAATGAAGGCCCTGCCGTCCGGCACCAGGCTTTCGGCGCGGGCATGCCAGTCAACAGGGGCCTGGGTGGTGGTGTTCATGTTGTCTCCAATGCGTTCGGGTGGTGGTTTGGTGGGTGCCCGCCGGCGTTCAGCCCACGACGGCGGGACGGTCGGCGGTTTGTTGGCTCCGCGGCGGCGCGGTCCGGGTCAGGCGCAGGGCTGCGGAGGCAGCAGCCAGGCACAGGATTTCGATGCCCATCACGGAGAGCATGGCCTCTGCGTGCCCGGCCGCGGATCCTGATACCGGAACACCGTGCAGATGGGATGGCCCGGCCGGGAATCCGTTCAGCAGGACCACATGGCCCAGGACCATGGCGGCGCTCATGGCCATGAGGTGTCCTGCCGCCTTCCGCACGCAGAACCGGCCGGGTGCCAGGGAGCGGAAGCAGGCCAGGCACGCAAGGCCCATCGCCGCCATGAGCCATGCCATGGCTCCCGCAGGTCCGAAGAGCGCTGCGAAGGCGTGCCCTAGTGCGCTTCCCATCGCGGCACCGCCCACCAGGCAGGCGGGCAGGGCCGGGCGTGCCGGGCGGCGGCGGTCGGTATGCTCCATGGGTTTTTCCTCCGTGGGTGGCGCGGTGGTTTTTCTCCGGCCAGCGACTTTACGTGCAGCTTGTGAGGTGGGTAACATCAAAGCGTTGGTTGAACAGTTGTACCATCAAAAATCGACTTCAGGAAGTGTCATGACCCTTCACACCACCTCTTTGGCTTACCCCCTGCAGGCCCCGCGGCCGCAACACCCCAGGCCGCAGCACCCGCTGGAACAACTCACCGCCGAGGAAATCCAGCAAGCCCGCCGCATCCTGGCCGACGCCGGGCTCGTCGCCGACACCACCCGTTTCGCCTACCTCGGGCTGCTGGAACCACCCAAGTCAGCCCTGCGGGGAAACACCGGGGAAGCCGAACGCACAGTCCGTGCCATGCTCTGGGACGCGACACGTTCCCGGTCCCTCGACGTCCGACTCTCCCTGACCACCGGGCTGGTGCAGGAACAGCGTGAGCTGAATCCCGCCGTCGACGGCCAACTCCCGGTCCTGTTGGAAGAATTTGGCCTGATTGAAGAGATCCTGGCCGCAGATCCGCAGTGGATCGCGGCGCTGGCCAGCCGCAACCTGACTCCGGAACAGGTGCGCGTGGCCCCGCTGTCGGCGGGTGTTTTCGAATATCCCAACGAGGAAGGCAAGCGGCTGCTGCGTGGCCTGGGTTTCCGCCAGGACCACGCGGCCGACCATCCCTGGGCGCACCCGCTGGACGGTTTGGTGGCGTTCGTGGACGTGGAAAACCGCCGGGTGGACCACCTGATCGACGACGGTCCCGTCCCCGTCCCGGAGGTCAACGGCAACTACACCGATCCTGCCATCCATGGCGAACTGCGCAGCGACCTGAAGCCGATCGACATCACCCAGCCGGAGGGACCCAGCTTCACCCTCGAAGGAAACCTGCTGTCCTGGGCCGGATGGGACCTGCGTGTCGGCTTCGATGCCCGGGAAGGACTGGTCCTCCACCAGCTCCACCACACCCTGGACGGCAGGCGCCGCCCCTTGATCCACCGGGCGTCCATCTCCGAGATGGTGGTCCCTTACGGTGATCCCGCTCCGTACCGCAGCTGGCAGAACTACTTTGATTCCGGCGAATACCTGGTGGGCCGGGATGCGAATTCCCTCAAGCTCGGCTGCGATTGCCTGGGCGACATCACGTATATGTCCCCCGTGGTGGCTGACGACTTCGGCAACCCCAGGACCATCCTCAACGGCATCTGCATCCATGAGGAAGACGCCGGGATCCTCTGGAAGCACACGGACGAGTGGGCCGGTTCCAACGAGGTGCGCCGCAACCGCCGCCTGGTGGTTTCCTTCTTCACCACCGTGGGGAACTACGACTACGGCTTCTACTGGTACTTGTACCTGGACGGCACGATCGAATTCGAAGCCAAGGCCACAGGCATCGTGTTCACCGCGGCCCTCCCGGACAAGGAATACGCGTACGCCTCGGAGATCGCCCCGGGCCTGGGCGCGCCCTACCATCAGCACCTCTTCAGCGCGCGGCTGGACATGGAAATCGACGGCGACGCCAACCGGGTTGAAGAGCTCGACCTGGTGCGGCTCCCCAAAGGCCCGGGCAACCCTCACGGCAACGCCTTCACCCAAAAGCGCACCATCCTGGCCCGCGAGTCCGAGGCAATCCGTGACGCGGACGGGTCCAAAGGCCGCGTCTGGCACATCAGCAACCCAGGATCACTCAACCACCTGGGCCACCCGGTGGGTTACACGCTGTACCCGGAGGGCAACCCCACCCTGGCCATGGCCGATGACTCCTCCATCGCCTCCCGGGCCGCCTTCGCCCGTCACCACCTCTGGGTAACCCGCCACGCCGACGATGAGCTGTACGCCGCGGGAGACTTCGTCAACCAGCACCCCGGGGGCGCAGGACTTCCTGCTTTCGTGGCGCAGGACAGGGATATCGACGGCCAGGACCTGGTGGTGTGGCACTCGTTCGGGCTCACCCACTTCCCCCGTCCGGAGGACTGGCCCATCATGCCCGTTGACACCACCGGCTTCACCCTGAAGCCCCACGGCTTCTTCGACGTCAACCCCACCCTGAACGTCCCGCCGTCCACGTCCGCCCACTGCGCCGCCGCTGAACGCAGCGCAGCCACGGACCACTGCGCACACTGACGGGGCTGCGGGGACGTCCACCGGGCGTCCCCGCAGTGGTAGGGTGCACACGGCCCCGCCGCCACCCTGCAACGCCTACCTGCAACACCTACAAGGAGCAGCATGCCCCGCTTGGTCGATCACCACGAACGGCGACGTTCGATCATCGAGACCACATGGCGGCTTATCGCTGACCAAGGCATCGAGAATGCCAGCATGCGCGACATCGCCCGTGAATGCGGGTACGCCGCCCCCGGTGTCCTTGCCCATTATTTCCCCAGCAAGGACGCCCTCCTGTTGGCGTCCTACGAGCTCATCTGCGAGCGCACCAATGAGCGCATCGCCAAGCACACGGCCCGCAAGCGTGGGCTCTCCGCCCTGCGCAGCCTCTGCCTGGAAATCATTCCTGCCGATCCGCTCACCGTGGTGGAGGCGAAGGTGGCTGTCTCGTTCTGGCAGCGCGCCCAAACGGAGGACGCGCTGCGCGCGGTGGGACGCGAGGCGCTGCTGCATTGGCGCGGACTCATCATGGACTTCCTCACCCAGGCAGGGCACGACGGCGAGTGCGCACCTTTGGTTGATCCGGATGCGGTGGCCGATGAGCTGCTGAATATCATGATGGGCCTGCATGTGACCTCCATGCTGGACCCTGACGCAGTGACCGGTTCACGCCAGCGGCATCTGGTGGAGAGGGCGCTGGCCAGGCTGGGCCGGAAAGAATCCTAGTCCCGGGCGGCTTTCGCTGCGACGATCTGCTGCCGTACCGCCTGTGCCACCGCGCGCACCCGCGCCGTGGGGCGATGGGATTTCAGATGGGCCAGGACCGTCTTCAGTTCCGGCACGTCGTCACGGATTTCCACGGCAGCCAGCCTGCCGCCGTCGTAGGTCAATGGGTGCTGCGGACGTTGGTGGAGGATCGAATAGCCAAGTCCCCTGGCCACGAACGTGCGGACGGTCTCGTAACTGGCCGAGCGGAACCGGATGTCCGGCTCGCGGCCGCCCAGGCGGGCAATGGAGAGCATCAGGTCGCGTGTGTGCGGGAGATCGAGCAGGACGAACGACTCCTCCGCCAGGGACGACAACTGGATCTTTTTGGACTGCGCCAGCTTGTGGTCCGGGGGCAGGGCAACGTAGGGCCGGACCGTGTCCACCACGGAGCGGGATATGGCATCCGGAAGGTCAAGGTCGTAGCAGAGTGCCACGTCGGCCTGGCCCGTCAGCAGCGCGCTGATGCATCCGGCGGTGTCTGTTTCGATGACCTCGGTCTTTAGGGCAGGGTGGTCCTCGCGCAAAGTGGTCAGGACCCCAGGCAGGAGGAACGGCGCCAGGGTGCTGAAGCACGCAATCCTGATCCTGCCTGCGACGCTCTGGTGTTCGCCACGGGCGTGGTCGATGCTCTCTTCCACCTGGGCCAGGATGGCCTGCGCGTCCCGGACGAAGAGCTCGCCCGCAGGCGTCAGGACCAACCCCTTGGAACGCTGCCGGATGAAGAACTGCGTGCCCACATGCCGTTCGAGCTGGGCAATGGCGGCTGAGACAGCAGACTGCGCAACATTCAACCTCAAGGCGGCCCCGGTCATGGACAGTTGCGCCGCCGCTTCCACGAAATAGCGCAACTGTGTAAGCGTGACGTCCATGCATCGAGGGTACACCGCACATCAGAAATATCGATGCAATCGTTCTAAAAGAACTGTTAGACAGATTCAACCGCTGACAGGAAGCTGAAAGGTACAAGCTACCTGCCAATGAAAGGCATCCCGTGAAACACCAGCGCATCCGCACCTTCAACACCAAGGACACCTACCCGGAACAGAACCTGGACAACGACCTCTGCCAAGCTGTCGTGGCCAACGGAGTGGTGTATCTCCGCGGGCAGATCGGACAGGACCTGGAAACCCGGGAATCCGTGGGGATCGGCGACGTGGAAGTCCAGACCGAGAAGGCCATGGCCAACATCGACATGCTGCTCAAGGAAGCCGGGAGCAGCCTCGAGGACATCGTCAAAGTGACCGTATACCTCATCGATCCCCGCTACCGGGAGACGGTGTACCGCACCATGGGCCGTTGGCTGAAGGGCGTTTATCCGGTGTCCACGGGAATCGTGGTCCAGGCCCTGGCCCGCCCGGAGTGGCTCGTGGAAATCGACGCCACCGCAGTGCTCTCCACGGAGGGACAGCAGTGACGTTCAGCATCGCCGCCACGGACGGAAGGGGCAGGTTCGGCCTGGCCGTTTCGTCGTCCTCTCCCGCTGTCGCAGCCCGCTGCGCCCACCTGCGCGACGGAGTCGGCGCTGTCAGCTCCCAGAACATCACCGATCCCAGGCTGGGCGTTGCCCTGCTGGACCGGCTCCAGGCCGGCTATTCCGCGCAGGAGGCGCTGACCGCCGTCGTCCATGAATCACCGTCCGTGAACTTCCGGCAACTGGTGGTCCTGGACGCCCACGGCGGATCCGCGGTCTTCAGTGGGTCCGGGACGCTGGGCATCTTCGGGGAAGGACGTGGCGCCCGCAGCGTTGCTGCCGGGAACATGCTCGCGCATCCCCACGTCCCCCAGATACTCTGCGATGCCTTCGAGTCCTCAACCGGGGAACTGGAACTGCGGTTGATGCAGGCACTCCGCGCTGCGGAGGCTGCCGGCGGCGAGGCGGGACCGGTGCGGTCCGCCGGCATGTCCGTAGTGTCCGGACACGGCTGGAGGGACACGGACCTGCGCGTGGACTGGCATGATGACCCGATCGGCGAGCTCGAACGGATCCTGGAGGTCTGGCTGCCGCAGCGGCGCGATTACGTGATCCGCGGGCTCGACCCCGCTTCCTCCGTGAGCTACGGGGTGCCCGGCGATGACCGCTGAGCGGGTTGTGACGGTGACGCCAGCCACGCAACGCGACCGGGTGCTCGGCGTCGTCAGGGCGCAGCAGGCTGCCCTGGTCCAGCTGTCGGAAACGCTGCATGCCAACCCTGAAACGGGCTGGCAGGAACACCGTGCGGCGGAATGGACCGCGGACTACCTGGCATCGCTCGGCTTCGACGTGGAGCGCAGCTACCTGGGATTCCCGACGGCGGTCCGCGCGGTTTTCGGTTCCGGCTCCCGCCGGGTGGGACTCATGGCTGAATACGACGCCCTGCCGGGCCTGGGGCATGCCTGCGGCCACAACATCATCACCGCCATGTCCTGCGGTGCCGCGGCCGCCCTGGCCGGGTTTGCCAAGGAGCACGACCTCACCGTGGAGGTCTATGGCACCCCCGCCGAGGAAGGCGGAGGCGGCAAGATCGAACTGCTCAAGAAGGGCGCCTTCCACGGACTGGACCTTGCCATGATGGCGCACCCCAGTCCCGTGGATTCGGCCGAAGCCCGGCCCTTCGCTGTGGCGCATAACCACGTGGAGTACAAGGGAAAATCGGCCCACGCCGCGGCCTACCCCGAGCAGGGAGTGAATGCCAATGACGCGTTCATCGTCGCCCAGGTGGCACTGGGCCTGCTCCGCCAGCAACTGCCTGCCGGCACGCGGGTGCACGGTGTCCAAACCCGGGGCGGTGAGGCGCCCAATGCGATTCCGGAAAAGACCGAGGGCCGGTGGTATGTGCGGGCGGAATCCCTGGCACAGCTGGGGGTACTGGAGGAACGGGTCAATCAATGCTTTGAAGCAGGCGCGGTGGCGACAGGCTGCGAGCTTTCCATCACACCGGAATCGGAACCATACTCCGAGTTACGGACGGAAGAGCGTGCCTTGATGTTGTACAAGGAGCATGCGAAGTCCTTGGGTCGCACCTTCGATGCCCCGCCCGGGCAGGCCACCATGAACAGGGCTTCCACGGACATGGGCAATGTGTCCCAGGTGGTTCCCGCCATCCATCCCTACATCGGGCTCGGCTGCTACCCGGCAGCCAACCACCAACCCGAATTTGCCGCGCACTGCGTTGGTGAAGCTGCCAACCGGGCCATCCATGACGGCGCTGCTGCCTTGGCTCTGACGGCATTGGACTTCCTGGCCGGATAGCGCCGGTCCCCCGTCAACGAAACCCGTCCGTCACAAGCAAACGACAACTGAACAGGACCATGACACAACCATCAAACATCCCGGCCCCGGAGTTGCGGCGGGAACATGACAGCCTCGGGGACCGCGATGTCCCCGGGGCTGCTTATTGGGGCATCAGCACCGCCCGGGCCGTGGAGAACTTCCCCGTCAGCGGGCGCACCATCGGCACCCTCCGATCCCTCATTTATGGCCTGGGCGCAGTGAAACTATCGGCCGCCCGGGCCAACGAGGACCTGGGTCTTCTGGAGACCGCCAAGTCCGCGGCCATTCAGCAGGCCGCCCGCGAGGTGATGGACGGGAGGCTCGACCGTGAATTCGTGGTGGATGCCATCCAGGGCGGGGCAGGCACCAGCACCAACATGAACGCCAACGAGGTCATCGCCAACCGCGCGCTGGAGTTGTTGGGCCGCACCAAGGGTGATTATTCGGCACTGCACCCGATCGACGACGTCAACCGGAGCCAGTCCACCAACGACGCCTACCCCACGGCCATCAAGATCGCCCTGCAGCGTGATCTTGCTGCCCTGTGCACCGAGCACCATCGACTGGTGGGGGCCTTCGAGTCCAAGGCGGCAGAGTTCGCCGGCATCATCAAGGTAGGCAGGACCCAACTGCAGGACGCCGTGCCCATGTCCCTGGGCCAGGAGTTCGGCGCCTTTGCGGAGACCCTCCGCGAGGACGGGTGCCGGCTGCAGGAACTCCTCCCGCACCTGGCCGAATCGAACCTGGGGGCCACCGCGATCGGGACGGGCATCACCGCTCCCCCCGGGTATCGGGAGGCGGTCATCCGTGAACTGGCGTCCGTGACCGGGCTGCCTCTGGCTCCAGCCGCCAACCTGGTGGAAGCCACCAGCGACACCGGCGTCTTCCTCCTGGTATCCGGCGTCCTCAAGAGGGCTGCGGTGAAGTTGTCCAAGATCTGCAACGACCTGCGCCTGCTCTCCTCGGGCCCCCAGGCAGGTTTTGCCGAGATCTTCCTGCCCGCTGTCCAGGCAGGATCATCCATCATGCCCGGCAAGGTAAATCCCGTCATCCCGGAAATGGTGAACCAGGTGGCGTTCCGGGTGGTCGGCGCCGATGCCACGGTCACCATGGCAGTAGAGGCCGGTCAGCTGCAGCTCAACGCCTTCGAGCCGGTCATCATCGACTCCCTCCTGGAATCCATTGCCTGGCTGGGCGTGGCGTGCAGGCAACTTCGGACACACTGCGTCGACGGAATCACCGCGAACACTGCCCTGTTGCAGCACCGCATGCTTGATTCCATCAGCGTGGTCACCGGGCTGGCACCGCTGATCGGTTACGCGGCAGCCGCTGAGCTCGCCAAGGAAGCCCTGGCCACCGGGCGGGGCATTGCCAAGCTGGTGGCTGAGCGTGGCCTCCAGGACCAGCACCAGATGAAGGAAGCACTGTCTGCCCGGACGTTGGCAGGCCTGGACTGACCGGAGCTGAGTAAAACAACGGGGACCAGGCCTTGGGCATGGTCCCCGATGCTTCTATTTTTCGTCAAGCGTTAGGAATGAGTGTGAGCGCTGACCGGCGGCCTTGCCCCGGACCTGGTTTTGTTGGTGGGTGGGGCGCTCGTGGTGAGTGGCCAGCCCCCATCTCCCCCGTTCGTTGTTTTGGCTGCTGGCGAAGCTTGCGGAGCTGTGCCCGACGGAGGCCTGTCTACCCTTTGGGCAAGGGCCGGGAAACTCCTGAAGGAAATAAGCGACGCAGGAGCGCCGGAAGGAAATTCCCGGGACGCAGGCCCCGACGTAGGAGGGGCTAGACCGGCCGGAGCGGGAACGTACAATCCCTTGGGACAGCAGCCAAAAACAGGAAAAACGCTTCTACAGCCCGAGCGGAGCGAGGACCGATTCCGGTGCGGGCTGCCGCGCCGGCATGCTGCACCGGAAGGTGAACTGCCGCGCAAGACACCCGATGCCAACACCGAGGCGGTTATCTGCGCTCCGGTCAGAGCATCGCGTCTGGCTTCACTGGGTGGCCTTCTTCCGCGCACGGCGTGGGGGCGGTACTGGGGCAGGTTCGCGTCGAAGGGCGCGGTATACGGTGGTGCGGCTGACTCCGAGGACCTCGCCGATCTTTTCGACGGTCATGTCCTGCTGCTCGTACAGACGGCGGGCGGTACGGAGCTTGTCGCTGGTCAGCAGCGACGGCCTGCCCCCGGCGCGTCCTCGAGCCCGGGCTGCCTTCAGTCCGGCGTTGGTCCGTTCTCGGGTGAGATCGCGTTCGAATTCGGCGAGGGCGGCGAAGACGTGGAAGACCAGCTGACCGCCTGGTGGTGTCGATGGCTCCTGCAAGGAACGGAACCCGATGCCGCGGTCCTGGAGGGTAGCCATCTGGTCGATGAGATGGCGAATGGATCGGCCTAGCCGGTCCAGGCGCCATATGACCAGAGTGTCACCGGGTCGGAGCTGGTCCAGGAGTTTGGTTAGCTCGGGGCGGGACTGAAAGGATACGGAAGCCGTGTCGGTGAAGATCCGGTAGCATCCGGCCTCTGTGAGTGCGTCCTGTTGCAGGGCCGCGTCCTGGTCTGCGGTGGAGGTGCGGGCGTAGCCGAGGAGCTCTCCCATGGGCTAAACGTAGCAATACCCGTGACGCAGGGATAGATCCGCTACGTAGATACCGGCACTCCCTTCTGCGACAGCCAGGTGGCCCCAATTCCCCGGTCGAGGGGGCCAAGGGCGCTTGTATCAAAAACGCTCGTTTTTGCAACTGATTGGCGATTTGACCGGGTCAGGGGATTCAAAGCCCGAACGCTCCGGATAGTCTGAGGCCGAGGTCCACGGGAGGGAAGAAGGACTACTGCGTGAACTCTTTTGCCTTGAGCGGTCAATACATAGTGTGAGCACAGACAGCGACATCATCAGGCAGTCCCGCGACAGCCCTGCGGTTTTCGGGGAGCTGTACGATCGGCATGCGCCAGCCATCTACCGATACGCGGCAAGACGGGCCGGGGAGTTTGCCGCCGAAGACGTTACCTCAGAAACGTTTCTAGTCGCTTGGGAACAGCTGGATAGCTATGACGTCACCCGGGATGATGCCCGTCCATGGTTGTTCGGCATCGCGACCAACCTCCTTCGGCAACATCACCGTGCGGAAGCCAACGTCCTGAGAGTGGCAGCCAAGTCTGCCTCACGTGAGGCCTTGACTGACGACTCCGAGAGGATCGCCGCCGAGGTTGACGCCAAAGCGGCCACCGGGCGCATTGCTCAGGCGCTCAGGAGCATGGCTGCCATCGATCGCGAAACACTACTGCTCTACGCATGGGCTGACCTGACCTACGAAGGCATAGCCCAGGCCATGGGCGTCCCTGTAGGAACGGTCCGCTCTCGTCTGAACCGTGCGCGGCAAACGCTCCGATCCCAGTTCAACCTCGAAAGACTTACGGAAATGGAGAACAACCATGGACGACCTGCAACTACTCCGCGAGATGCGTAACGACGTGGGCTCCGCCCCGCCGTCCACCCTGGCCCGGGGCCGGGAAAAGGTCATGGCCAAAGTGACAGCTTCGTCCACGCCACCACCGCAGCAAAAAGGAACCGTCACTGCTCTCCGTTTCCGACGCCGCGCTCTGTTCGTTTCTGCTGCGGCCGCATTGGTGGTGGGAGGCATCGTTATTTCAGATGTCATTAGGCCCGGATCTCCGGGAGCGACAGCGGAGGCGGCCGAGGTGCTAAACAATGCTGCTGCTGCAACCATCCGGACATCTGACCCGGTCGTGGGCGCCGGTCAATACCTCAAGATTGAGAAAAAGTCGGTCATCGGGTCCGGGGGGCAGGCTACGGATCTAAGCAAGGTGAAGTGGCAGGGGACCTCAAACAGCCAGATGTACGTGCCAGCGAACAGGGCGGACGAATGGGTCTGGAATCACGAGCCGCGCATGATTTTGGACTCTCCGAGTGACGCCCAGCCTCTGCCAGAGGAGATTCGCGAGGCTCTGCAGACACAGGACCAAGAGCAATCCGAGTTAGTCGGCATCCTGCGTGCCCCGGGAGGTACCTTCAACGGCAAAGAACCCACCGTCCTCGTTGGGACGTCATTGAAGGAAGCTTCGACTTTACCCCGAGACCCGAGGACTCTGCTGGATCTGGTCTATGAACGTACCAGAGCCACTGGGAAGTCTGCGGACAACGAGGCTTTCATGGCGATATCGGAAGGTTTGGGGACAGGTTTCGTCCCTGCTGACCTCCGCGCTGCGCTTTACAAGGCAGCTGCTCTTATTCCCAACGTCACGGTAACCAACAAACACGCAATGATCGACGGTCACTCAGGCATAGCCATCGGCATCGCATCACAGGACGGGGTTACGGGATCCAACATCGTCATCGATCCCGAGACCGGGTTGGTAATTGGGAAGCAAGCCGTACTACTCAAGGACTATCCAGGATTTCCTGCAGGGACTGTTACCACCTGGACCTCGCTGCGGACCTCCGTGGTCGATTCGACCCTTTAAGCGATCCACCCGATGTTCCCGCTCGCTAAGGCTTTTGAACGCACACAACCTGGGACGGGCGGTCGTCATCGGGGGGGTGACCGCCCATCCACACACAACGCCTTCTCGTCCTTTTGGAGACGGAGAGATCTCCTGAAGCCTCGAAAGAATGCCGAAAAGAACCGTCCTTAGCGCACCATCCTGATTCCAGGGTTTAGCAAGCAAGCTGTTGCAATCCAGCTAGCTGTTCGAATCTGCGCGCCAAAACCACAGCAAACTGAACGTTAAGTAAAGAGCAATATCGACAGCTCGCTACTAGATCTCAGTGAAGAAATTTAGGAAGCCAACGAAGGAATAGCGACACTCCTATTGTCAGGAGCACCTAAAATCCAGAGTTACTCCGCAACCACCCAAAGACTACCCTTAGCGCAACCGCGTTCCGTCCAACTGTCGGATACGGTGTCAACAAGGCCCCCACCGACATCGAAGGGTGAACCGGAGCTTGCCACAACATTCTTCTTAGCATCGACAATTTCAAAGCTCTTCGAATCACCCCGTACCGCGTAACCCTGGGGCCACACAAGGGTGAACAGGGACCCATCCCCGGAGGCCCTTGCGTGCACGCAGCCTTCACCATCGAGTTCCAGGGTTCCTGAGAATCTCGCGTCCATCGCCATTTGCTGATGTGCTTCAACGGTGACTAGACGCAAAGCAGGCGGCGTCGAGGACGTTGCTGGCGCTGCGCATGCGCCGACGGCCACCGCTAGCGAAAGTACGACACCTACAGCTGTCAACCTATGCTTATTTCCCCCCATAGAAAGACTATACGGGTGAAACACGCGAATGCACTATAGGTAAGTCGCTAGAGCTTGACGTGCAATTTGGAAGTGTACTGAGTATTGCAAGTACCTAATTACATGTCGTTGCCATTGGCGATGTAGCCCCAGGCTCTGCGTTTCAATGCGTCCACCAAGGCAATTCACCATAATTGTCAATGGGCGTGGCGGAGTCAGAACGTCTCATATGCGGGTTAGAGTCTGCCGTAGTCGGGATTCCCGGCTATTCGAATCAGAACATGGGGGCAACATGTGGAAGTTAATTAGGGGCGGGATCTCTGGGATCGCTGCCCTGGTTGCAGCACTTTTTGTCGTAGTGATAGGCGTGCAGCCGGCTCACGCAGGGTGGTACAACTACCTAGTTGGTCATCCAATGTACAAGGGTACGTCGCCTTGGTGTACCGGAAGCTACGTAATCTACGGCACGAGCGGAACGTTTATCCTGACGGCAGGGCACTGCTTTTACGTTGGCGAACGAGTATCCGGCACCGGCGCCGGATTCGGGACGCTGGCGTACCGAAAGGCCTACAGCACTGACGGTGACTCAGGACTTGTTCGAGCCGATCCTGGTGTAGACATGTACCAAACCATCGTCGATCCCACCACAGGAAATGCACCCGGAAGCGGTCAAGTAACGGGAAAAATGCCCAACTCGGAGCAGACCGTCCTGACCCGAGTCGGAAAAATGGGAAATACTACAGGCTGGACTGAAGGGACAATCCAGTACCGGTACCAAAACTGGGACGGCGTCACTGCCTACTGCGCCGACTACGCCCGTGCCGGAGGTGACTCCGGTGGCCCTGTATGGCGGCAGGACAGTCAAGGCCTTCGCGCCGTAGGGATGCACGTAGGCGCCATCAACTATTACGGTTCCACCCTTGGCTGCTACATCCCCATCGACACTCTTTTGAGCCAGTGGGGAGCCAGCATGAACTTCTGGCCGAGCTACGCAGCCCGTGGAGCAGTTGCTGAAGAGGAACTGCTGCCTCCCAGCCCTAGCAAGGAGCTTCCACCTGTTCTTACAGCCGCCGACGGCGTGGAGCTGATACGCGACTGAGACTCAGCGGAAGTGTAGACGGGAGGAGCACTGCCTTTCCGAACACCTAGAATGCACTGACCGGAGCATCAGGGCCCGGCGGTCACTCTTGCGAGAGCGAGAGTGACCGCCGGTTTCTCTGTGACGTAAAGAGCGTTGAGTTGACGGTAGAGGGTACGGGCGACGTAGCGCTTGAGAGATCTACGGATTTCGCGGTAGCTCCGGCCTTCCTGGGTGCGTTTTGCGACGTACTCCCGCGTCCCCGGGTCGTGGACCATCCGAGTCATGGTGATTGTATGCAGGGCACGGTTGAGGCGCCTGTCACCGCCCCGGTTGAGCCTGTGCCGGACAGTGTTGCCACTTGATGCAGGCAACGGATTCACACCACCAAGTGAGGCGAAGGCAGCTTCGCTGCGGACCCTTCCTGGATGCGACCACGCTGTCAGGACAGTGGCGACCGAAACGGCCCCGGCGCCGACCATCTCCAACAGCGGCGCCGCGGGGCATTGCTGGATCAGCTCGGTCATGCGCTTCTGGTTCGCGGCCAACTGCTCGGTCACCTCAACTACACGGCGAGCCAACCGAATGGCTTCCTCGCGCGCGATCGAGAGTTCCAGAGGCTCCTTTCGTTCCCGCCACCTGGCAATTGTGGCGATCTGCGCGGGAACTAATGCTTTACGGGCATCGAACCCAAGATCGTGGGCCCGCAGCAAAGCCAGGAGTGCATTGACATTGAGCGTCCGATCGCGGGTCAATTGGTCCCGGGTAGCACTGAGGATCCTGAGTCTTGCACGGGTTCCTTCGCCCCTCCGCGGAGACCGGAGCTGAGCATCCTCCAGCCCGAGGACAGCAGTTCCGAGGGCGGCTGCGTCCAGCGGGTCGGATTTACCGATCCCCGGCGATTCCGCGCGTTCATACGTGGGGCTTCGGCGACATCGTAGCCGGCGTCAGTTACTGCCTTGGCCAGACGGGCCCCGTACGTGTCGACACCCTCAATTGCCCATAGACACCCCATGTCGCCGCCTGTCCTGCGCCTACCCAAGCCAGTGCGCGGGATATCCCGGCCGGGTGGTTGGGAACTGCTCACATGCGATCTGTCGCCTGGTACTGGCCTCAATGACGGCGTAGTTGTGGGTGCGGGCGTGGCAGTCACGCCAATAACAAATGGGCGGGTTTGGGCAACGATGGTAAACGCGGCCACCCTCCTTTTATTGAACGGGCAAAATGGCCGCACGACGGCCGGCGTTGAACCTGGGAGGAGTCACTTCGAGGCAAAACTGTGATGAGCCACAACCACCAAAGGCTGGGCAAGCTTCTGATCAGGCCACCGACGTGGAACAGGTCAATGCCGGCCGCTCCACCCAGCGCGGACAGGTCGGGGGTAGTGCACCCTCAAGGGGCCAGTAGTTTTTTAGGTCCTAGACGCCGGCCACCAGCATCTCCTGCTCGTTGTGGGCCAGGTAGCTGCGCTGGATGGCGATTTGGTCCGCTACATATTTGGCGTCGTGCCACACGCCCCAAATGAAGCTCGATCCACGGCGCGACTGCCACGGCAAGCCGAGGAAGTAGATACCGGGCTCTGAGGAGACACCACGCTGCTGGAGCGGCCTGCCCCTGTCATCAAAGGCATCCACTTCCAGCCAGCTGTAGTCCTGGACGAACCCGGTAGCCCAGATAATCGACGCCACCCCGGCGGCTTCAAGGTCCAGTTCCTGCAGGGGATTCTTAAGGCACTCCGGATCCGGCCGCATCGCACGGGCCTCAGGTTCCTCGGGGAGGTCCAGGCCGTTGCGCTCCACATAGGCATCCGCCTCGTCCAGCAACTGCAGGTAATGGGCATCACCGTTCGCGACGTTCTTCCGCAGGTCGTCCGCGAAACGCACGGTTCCGCCGTCGTACGCTTCAGTGCGCCCCACCAGGGTGATGCCCTGTTCGGCGAGTTCCCGGAAGTCCACTGTATGGCCGCCGTCGGCGCCGCTGACGGCGATGGTGACATGCTCGGCACCCTGTGGAGGAGTAGAAGCATCCCACAGGCCCAGGACGCCAAGCCACCAGCAGAAATCCCGGCCGCGGTAGCTGCGCGGGGGACGGTCGTGGGGCCCCAGCGACAGGTAGACCTGCCGCCCGGAGCGCTGGATTTCCGCCGCGATCTGCACTCCGGACGATCCCGCACCGACCACCAGCACCGCACCTTCCGGGAGTTGGTGAGGGTTGCGGTAGGAACTTGAGTGCAGCTGCTGCACCGCCGCAGAGCCAGGCACGACGGCGGGAATCACCGGCCGCTGGAAGGGTCCGGTTGCTGCCACGACGTAACGGGCGTTGTAGCTGCCTTCGCTCGTTTCCACCTGGAATCCGGGGGCACCTGTGTTCCGGCGAACCGACGCAACCTCCACGCCGCAGCGGATCGGCGCACCGATCTTCTCCGCATAGGCCGCAAAATAGTCGGCAACCTGCTCCTTTGAGGCGAACTCGCCCGGTTGCAGGTCGCTGAACTCCAGCCCGGGGAACCGGTCATGCCACGCGGGCCCGTTTGCCACCAGCGAGTCCCATCGCATGGTCCTCCAGCGTTCGGCAATCCGGTGGCGCTCCAGGACAACGTGATGGATGCCCCGGTCGCTTAAGTGCTCGCTCATGGCCACTCCGGCCTGCCCTGCGCCGACGACGAGGACCTCCACCTCTTGGCTTGTCATGTGATCTCCCTAAATTCAGGCGGAGTGCTGGCGGCACCAATGACCGTGCACCTCCGCGATGCCCATTTCGTGGGGGTTAATTCATTCTCGCCACGCGCAGTGCATCTGCATAGCGCATAAATTCGCGCAACTGCATCTGAATTGTCGATGTATCTAGATCGCCGTGTGCGGCGCCCTGCTTTCGTCGCCATGCTTCCGCCGGGCCTCGTCAGCGCGCAGGCGGTCCAGCCTCTGCATCAGCGGAGCCGTGGTGGCCCCGTGGACCACCACGGACAAAGCAACAACCAACGCAACCAAGGCCCACAAGGCGTGCTGGTCGCCGTCGAAGTTTCCGTGGCTGAGGGCATACGCCACGTAGTACAGCGACCCTATGCCCCGGATGCCGAAGTAGGAGATGGCCAGGCGCTCGCGCGGTCCAGTCTTGCCTCCCAGCAACCCCAGCCAACCCGCTGCCGGGCGCACAAGCACCAGGAAGACCAGCGCCACCAGCACTTCCGCCCAGCCGATGCCGTCCAGGACTCCCCGGGCGATCGCGCCACCCAGGAGGACCAGAATCACGATCGTCATCAGCCGCTCAAGCTGCTCCACGTAACCGTGAAGCACCTGGTGATAAGAGTGGTGGCGTTCGGCTGCTCTGATGGTCAGGGCGCACACGAAGACAGCGACGAATCCGTAGCCCTCGATCATCTCCGTAGCGCCATAGGCAAGGAACGTGGCGGCCAGCGCCACGAATCCCTCCGAATGCTCGGACAGGCGGAAACTGCGGATCGGGGAGGCAAAGAAGAGCCGGCTGAGGACTTTCCCGGTTCCGAAGCCCACCAGCACCCCCGCAACCATGCGCCAGAGGATATCGAGCGCAGCCCATTGACCCACCGCTTCCGGCGTCACTCCCACCAGGCTGATCGCAATGGCCAGGTAGACAAACGGGAAAGCCAGGCCGTCATTGAGCCCCGCCTCCGAGGTGAGCGCAAAACGGACTTCATCCTCGTCTGGGTCCGTCTCGGTGTCCGCCGGCTTTCCCACCTGGACTTCGGAGGCGAGCACAGGATCGGTGGGCGACAACGCAGCGCCGATCAGGAGTGCCGAGGCCAGCCCCAGCCCCAGGACCCACAGCCCCAGCATGGTCATCACCACGATGCTCAGGGGCATGACGATCGCCAACAGCCGCCATGTGGTGGACCACCCCCGCCACCGGAAAGGCCGGTCCAGCGCCAACCCCGCACCCATGAGCGAGATGATGACGCATACCTCGGTCAGATGCATGGTGAAATCGGCGTACTTAACCGGGTCCGGGTCAGGCAGGTCGGGAAGCAGGGCGAATGCCAGAATTCCGCTGCCAAGGAACACCATGGGCATGGACAGCGGCATACGGAGCAGCAGCTTGGGCAACACCGCGGCAGCGAGGACCGCCAGGCCGGCCGCAAAGAACAGGATGCTGGGGGCTTCGAACAAAGGGGCTTCTTCCTGTGGCACCGGCTTGCAGGGCAGTTGGCTCAACCCGCGCCGGTTCCCAGTAGCTTAGCCCCGGCGGCTGAGGCGGTGCTACGGCTGAGTGGGCGGGGTAGTTATTTCATGACGCGATAAATGAAATGTTTTTTGTACTTTTTGTATTTGACGTTCAAAAAGGACAGACGTGCAATTTTCAACTACTTTTGAACATCGCAAGCAATCAATAATTATGGGGGAACACATGCGTCACGGCTGGGTGGTGGGATCCGTGGTCATCCTGGCGATGCTGTTTCGATTCACCGGTGTTCACCGGGCAAACGACGTCTTCATCGACGAAATCACCTATGCCGATCTGGCCGGACAAATAGCGCAGGGAACCGTTCCCTCAATACTCGGAAATCCTTTCTTCCTGCATCCTCCCGGCTCCTACATCCTTAACTCGTGGGTCATCAACATGTTTGGCCTTGAGGGCCACCCTATGGACCTCGCGTTGCAGTTACGATGGGTCAACGCCGTGCTCGGCGCGGTAACCGTCGGGGTCTGTTGCCTTCTGGTCCGAGGCCTGGTGGGGGTGCTGCCCGCAGCAGCAGCCGGCATCATCATGGCAAGTGACCCCTTCATCCTCCGCATGGACGGCCGGTTGATGATGGAAACGCCCGCCGGGTTGGCCGTCGTGTCCGGGTGGCTCCTGGTGATAGTGCTGCTGAACCGGAAATGGCGACGACCGCGTCTATGGCTGGAACTCGGCGCGGGGCTGGTTTTCGGACTGGCAATCGTCATCAAGGACATGACGGTGGTGTTCACCCTGGTCCCGCTCCTTGCGGGCGTGTTCTGGAGGAACACCATTCCACCCCTGACGGCCCTGCGCATGATGGGGTCCGCCAGTCTTCCATATGTGGCGTACATGGGCTGGGTGGCGGCCAACGGGCTGCTTCCGCAGTGGTTCGACCAGAAATCGGTCGGTGTCCTGCGGATCCTGGGGGCCGTCCAGATGACAGGTTTCAACGCCGTTCCGAGTGCGGATCTTGCGGGACGGCTGATCGAAATGACTGGTCGCTTTGGAACGAGCTACCTGCTGCTGGGGCTTTCCATTCTCTCCGGGGCAGTAGCGGCCACCTCAAAAGTTGCCACCCGGCGCACCATCGGATTGTTCTCACTGTTTACGGGCTTCATGGGAATCTACTCCGTCTTCTTCGGAGCAGCAGAGGAGCAGTTCGGTTATTGCGTGGTGCTGGCCGCCCTCGTTTCCACGCCGATCGCCGTCGAAATGCTGATGCGGTGGCGCCCAAGGCTCCGGCGGGCCTTCGTCATCGCCACGGTGGCGGTTGTCATTGTTGGGCTCGCTCTGGGGGTACAGGCAAGGACGGTCACCGACGATGGCCTGGTCCGGGCCCGGGAGTGGATGGTCAACAACATCCCGGCCTCAGCGACCGTTGGGCTGACCTCGGTCACCGGCGAATTCGCGCTGCTGCCCCGCGATCACTGGGAAGTCCTGCCGTCGCTGCTCTCGCTCCGGGACAAAGACGCGCAGTATGTCCTCACCCAGGGCAGGCAACTCAGCCAGGGCTATGGCTTCGCAGCCCCTGAACTCCTGGTGTGGCTGGCGGGCAACGCCGAACCCGTCTTCACGTTCACGGGGCCAACCAACGGGGAAACCGTCGTCTGGAAACTGGACCGGGAAAAACTCAAGGACGCTGTGGAGGCAGGCCAGACGCTCCCGCCGGTATCCGGCGGCTACCGGTGATGTGCTGAACAAAGCGGCGGGCCGCCCGTGGTTCCGTTCGGAACCCGGGCGACCCGCCGCCGTCGTGCGTTAACCCGCCGCAGTACCCCTAGAGGTTCTCCACCAGGGAAACATCGCGCACTGCGCCCTTGTCCGCGGAGAGCGCCATGGCGGCGTAGGCCCGAAGAGCCGGGGAAACCTGGCGGTCACGGTTCTTGGGCTTGAAACCGCCGTTGACCAGGAGCTTTTCGCGTCGTTCGGCCAGGATCTCGTCGGAGACCTGCAACTGGAGCGAGCGCTGCGTGATGTCGATGCTGATGATGTCGCCGTTTTCCACCAGGGCGATGTCGCCGCCGGAAGCAGCCTCAGGAGAGATGTGCCCGATCGACAGTCCGGAGGTGCCGCCGGAGAAGCGGCCATCGGTGATGAGGGCGCACTTCTTGCCCAGGCCGCGGCCTTTGAGGAACGAGGTCGGGTAGAGCATTTCCTGCATGCCCGGACCGCCGCGGGGGCCTTCGTAGCGGATGACCACCACGTCGCCTTCCTTCACGGTCTTGTTCAGGATCAATTCCACGGCCTCATCCTGCGACTCGCACACGATCGCCGGGCCTTCGAACTTCCAGATGGACTCGTCCACGCCTGCGGTCTTCACCACGGCACCGTCCACGGCGATGTTGCCGCGGAGCACGGCCAGGCCGCCGTCCTTGGAGTAGGCGTGCTCCACCGAGCGGATGCAGCCACCCTCGGCGTCGACGTCCAGGGAGGTCCATTCGTTCGACTGCGAGAACGCCGTGGAGGAACGGACGCCACCGGGGGCAGCGTGCCACAGGGCCTGGGCTTCCTCGGTCGCCTTGCCGCCGCGGATGTCCCAGTCGTCCAGCCAGCCGTCCAGGTCGTTGGAGTGTACGGAGTGGACGTCCTTGTGGAGGAGCCCGCCGCGGTTGAGCTCACCCAGCAGCGCGGGGATGCCGCCGGCGCGGTGCACGTCCTCCATGTAGTAGGTCTTGTCCTTGGCAACGTTCGGGGCCACCTTGGCCAGGCACGGAACCTGGCGGGACTTGGCATCCATCTCGGCCAGGCCATAGTCCACGCCTGCTTCCTGGGCAGCGGCCAGCAGGTGCAGGATGGTGTTCGTGGAACCGCCCATGGAGATGTCCAGGGCCATGGCGTTGTCGAAGGCCTTGGCGGTGGCGATGGAGCGGGGCAGGACCGACTCGTCGTCGCCGTCGTAGTAGCGCTTGACGAGGTCGACGACGGTCGCGCCCGCCTTCTCATACAGCGCCTTGCGGGCGGTGTGGGTTGCAAGAACGGAACCGTTGCCCGGCAGGGACAGGCCGATGGCCTCGGTGAGGCAGTTCATGGAGTTCGCGGTGAACATGCCCGAGCAGGAACCACAGGTGGGGCAGGCGTTCTCTTCGATGAGGTTGATGTCTTCATCGGAGATGGATTCGTCCACGGCATCGGCAATGGCGTTCACCAGGTCCAGGGAGCGTACGGAACCATCGGTCAGGGTCACGCGGCCAGCCTCCATGGGTCCGCCGGAGACGAACACTACAGGGATGTTCAGGCGCAGCGCGGCCATGAGCATGCCGGGGGTGATCTTGTCGCAGTTGGAGATGCAGACCAGGGCATCAGCGCAGTGTGCGTTGACCATGTACTCCACCGAGTCGGCGATCAGGTCGCGGGAGGGCAGGGAGTAAAGCATGCCGGAGTGGCCCATGGCGATGCCGTCGTCCACGGCAATCGTGTTGAACTCACGCGGGACGGCGCCTGCGGCGAGGATCGCATCGGAAACGATCCGGCCCACGGGGGCAAGGTGGGTGTGGCCGGGAACGAACTCCGTGAAGGAGTTGGCTACGGCGATGATCGGCTTGCCGATATCCGAGTTGGCGACGCCGGACGCGCGCAGCAGTGCGCGGGCGCCGGCCATGTTGCGGCCGTGGGTGACAGTTTTAGAGCGTAATGCAGGCATGAGTACCATCCTGCTGTGTTTGTCAGCCCCGCAGAAGACGGCCCTGATACTAGTAGTAGGAGTACCAGAGTAATAGTATTTGTGGGTGCATGATTCGGAGAGACGCAAGGAGCTGGGCCTCTTCCTGAGGGCCCGCCGGGATCAGGCACTCCGCACCGAATACGGCCTTCCGCCGATTTCCCGCAAACGCGAGCGTGGACTCCGGCGCGAGGAAGTCGCCTTCCTCTCCGGTGTGAGCGTCACCTGGTACACCTGGCTTGAGCAAGGCCGTGACATCAGCCCGTCCCGGCAGGTGCTGGAAGCCATCGCACGGGCGTTGCACTTATCCGATACCGGGCTGGCCTACGTGTTGTCCCTGGGTGGTTATGCTTCCTCGGTTTCCACCGCGCCCGTGGCCGGAAGCGCTCCCCCGCACGTCCAGCGCCTCCTGGATGCCCTCGATCCGAACCCCTCCTATGCCCTCTCCCCCGATTGGGGCGTGGCGGGGTGGAACAAGGCGTACGCGGCGCTGTATCCGAACATCGCCACGGTTCCTGCGAGTGACCGGAACCTGTTGTGGCTGGTCTTCACCGACCCGTACGTCCGCGACCTGCTCCCGGACTGGGACGTCACCAGCCGGCGCTTCCTTGCCGAGTTCCGGGCCGAGACCGGCCAACGCCTGGGAGACCCCGACGTGAAATTCCAGGTGGAACGCCTCAAGGAAGCCAGCCCGGAATTCCAGGAAAGCTGGGACCAGTACGACATCCTGGGCTTCGAATCCCGCGAGCGCCTCTTTCATCACCCCGCCGTCGGCGTCCTTCACCTGGAGCATCACCAGGTTTCGCCGTCGGACAGGCCGGACCTGCATCTGGTGGTTTACACGCCAGCGCCGGGGAGCGGGGCGGAGGAACAGATCGCGCGGCTGATGGAGTTGGGCGCGTAGCGTTACGCCTCCGACGGCGGGTGGTTGCCTGAGTACCAAGACGCAACCACCCGCCGTCGTGCTGCATGTCCTTTGACGTAGCGCAGGTCACGTTCTATGATTTATGAATCGATTCAAGATGTAACCCTCCTCACGTTGATGTGCGGGGAAAGCTCTTGTTCCTTGCCAATGACGGACAAAGGAGACTCACGAATGAACGTCATGCACCGGAAGGACGTCCAGCCCACCGCAGGGACTGCACCCCACCACAACGGCCCCGGCCGGAAAGATCCCAAAAAAGCCGCGATGAGCGGGTGGATCGGAAGCGCACTGGAGTATTACGACTTCGCGCTGTACTCGCTGGCAG
Organism: Paenarthrobacter sp. NCHU4564; assembly: GCF_052156435.1. NCBI lineage: Bacteria > Bacillati > Actinomycetota > Actinomycetes > Micrococcales > Micrococcaceae > Paenarthrobacter > Paenarthrobacter sp. NCHU4564. The sequence goes on along the minus strand of NZ_JBQLIS010000004.1, from coordinate 218,275 downwards.
CAACGTTGCTGTTCCCCACCATCTTCTTCCCTGCGGACAACCCGACCGTTGGCATCATTGCCTCCCTCGCCACCTACGCGGTGGGTTACGTCTCCCGGCCCCTGGGCGCCGTGGTGCTTGGCGCCTACGGTGACAAGCATGGCCGCAAGCAGGTCCTTGTGGTTGCGATGCTGCTGATGGGCTTTGCCACGTTTGCCGTGGGCCTGCTGCCCACCTACGGACAGGTGGGCCTCCTGGCTCCGATCCTGCTGGTGGTCCTCCGTCTGGTCCAGGGCTTCGCTGTGGCGGGCGAACTTGGCGGAGCCAGCGCGATGATCGTGGAGCACTCCCCCGACGCCCGCCGCGGCTTCTTCGCGAGCTTCAGTCTGCAAGGGACCCAGGTGGGTTCCATCCTGGCAACAGCGGTCCTGATCCCGCTGGCGTCCCTGCTTCCTGACGAGGACTTCCACTCCTGGGGCTGGCGCATTCCGTTCCTGCTCAGCGCCGTGGTGATCATTGCCGGCTACGTCATCCGCCGCCGGGTCCAGGAACCGCCCGCCTATCTTGCGCAGTCCGAGGCTGCCCCGGCCAAGCGCCGCTTCCCGTTCGTCGATCTGCTCCGTACCCACCCATGGGTCCTGGTCCGCTGCATCGCCATGACGTTCACCAACGTCATCGGCATGGCCACGCTCATCTTCGGCGTTTCCTTCGCCACCCAAAAGGGCTACGGCATTGGCTTCTCCAGCAGCGAATTCCTTTGGGTCACCATGGCAGCGAACGTGGCAGCGGTGGTCACCATTCCAGTCTTCGGGGCACTGTCCGACCGCATTGGCCGGCGGACCCTGATGGTGGCCGGCGGCATCGTCGGTGGCCTGCTCACCATGGGCTACCTGTATGCCATCCAGCTGGGCAGCCTGCCGTTGGTGTTTGTGTGCGTGGTGATCGTCCAAGGCATCTTCTTCCAGATGTGGAACGGGACGTTCGCAACGTTCTTCCAGGAGCAGTTCCCCATGCGGATGCGCGTCACTGGCTTTGCAGTTTCCCAAAACATCGGGCTCATGATCGCCTCCTTCTTCCCGAGCCTCTTCACGGCCATCGCTCCGCCGGGCTCGGCGAATATCCCCTTGGTGATCGGCCTGACGACGCTCGGCATTTGCATCGTCTCCGCCGTGGCCACATTGATGTCCCCTGACACGAAAGGCAAGACGCTGGACGAGTTGGAGGCTCGCTAGGGCCTCCAGTCGCCCGGCAATCAGAACGCAAGTGCCGCCGTCGGAAATGAAAGGCCTCAGGACGCTTCTGCCGCGCGTTTCCGCTGCCAGGCGCCACGCAGTTGCTGGCGGAAGGTCACGTGGTTGCGCCGGCTGACAAGGACGACGGCGGCCACGCCGGTCACCAGGACGATCGCACCGCCCGCCGCCACCGACCACCGCGCACCGAACTCCGTGCCGATCCAGCCCATCAGTGGCGCACCGATCGCTGTCCCTCCTTGGAGGATCGCAAGGTAGAGGGCCAGCACGCGTCCGCGGAATTGGGGTTCGACAGAGAGTTGGATGGTGGTGTTGCAGCTGTTGAGGAACGTGATGGACGCCAACCCCACCGGAATCAGGACAACGGCATAAATCCAGAACGACGGCGCCACGCTCGCCAGCAGCGTGAAGGCGCCAAGGAACAGGGCTCCGCCGAGCATGAAGCGGAGGCGGGGTCCGGAACGCCGGGCTGCGAGCAGCGCACCGGCGAGGGTCCCGACCGCCATGATGGAACCAAGGACGCCGAATTCCTCGGGCCCCATGCCGAACTCGGCCGTCGCCATCAGGGAGTTGGTCACCGGGAAGTTCATCCCGAAGGCGCCGAGGAGCCCCACCATGACCATGATGAGGACCAGGTCAGGGCGCTCACGGACATAGCTGAGACCGTCAATGAACTGGTGTTTGCCCCGGGCAACGGGGGTCGACGGCTCGAGTTGGGAGACCTTGACCCGGACAAGGGAGAGGATGACGGCAACGAAGCTCACTGCATTGAGAAGGAAGACCGGCCCCGTACCGATCCAGGCAATGAGCATTCCGGCGATGGCCGGACCCGTGAGCCTCGCACTGTTGAAGGACGCCGAGTTGAGGGCAACGGCATTGGCGATCTTGTCCGGCCCCACAAGTTCGGAAACGAAGGCCTGCCGGGCCGGCGCATCCATGGCGGCAGCGACCCCCAAGGCTGCCGCAGCGATGTACACATGCCACAACTGGGCCACCCCGGTAACCACCAGGAGGCCGACGATCAATCCGCAAATGCCCATGGCCGTTTGCGTCCATAGCAGGATCACGCGTTTCCGGTAGCGGTCGGCAAGGACGCCGGCGTAGGGGCCCAGCAACAACATGGGCAGGAACTGCAGTGCGGTGGTGATACCGACGGCCGTTCCCGAGTGGTTGGTCAGGACAGTCAGGACCAACCAATCCTGGGCCACGCGTTGCATCCACGTGCCGATGTTGGAGACCAGGGCGCCGCCGGCCCACATCCGGTAGTTGCGGTTCTCCAGTGCCTGGAACATGGCGCTCATTTGGCACTCATTTCCTGCATGATGTGCGCGGCGCGGCTGAGTATCTGCCGGTCCTCATCGTTCAAGCCTGCTACGCGCTGCGCCAACCAGGCGGTCCGTTGGCTGCGTGCCTCGGCCAGGACTTCCTGCCCTGCGGGGGTGATGCTGATCTGGACCTGGCGTCCGTCGCCCGGGTGGGCCTGCCGTGAGGCGAAGCCTTGTTCGGTCAGGGCGTTGACAATGCGGGTCATAGAGGGCGCTTGTACGTGCTCACGTTCGGCGAGTTCCCTGAGGGTCTGCGACCCATTGCTGAGGTGGGCGAGCACGGTGTACTGGCCGGGGGTGATGACGTCGCCGGTCGCTTCGATGCGCAGGCGGCGGGACGTGCGCATCACCGCGGTGCGGAGTTCGATGGCGAGGGTGTCGGGCTGAACGGTTTTTTCCGGGTGTGTTGCTGCGTGGGCCGTGGTCACTATGGAGGCGCCTCCTGAGGTTGGCAAAATAGTTAGCAGTGCTAATTAGCTCCGCTAACTATTATGCTCCCTTCCTCAGGAGGCTGTCCATTGAATGTGATGAGGCGGACGCGGGCGGCTCAGGCGGACGCGCTAACCGTTTGCTCCCGGGTAATGAATTCCCCGGCGCCAACGGCCAGGCCTTCCACCACCTTCTGCGCTCCCCGAACCGCGATGGCCACGCTCATCAGCGTCGGATTCATGGCCGTCGCGGTGGGGATCAATGCATTGCCGCCCACCACCAGGTTGTCGTAGCCCCACACGCGGGACCATGGGTCCGCAACGGAGGTGCCGTCGTCGGAATCGCCCATCCGCAAAGTGCCCTGGTAGTGGAGGCTGGAACCATTCGGCATCAACCGGGGTTCGGCCACGAACTCGCCCAAGGCATTGCCTGCACGCCGAAGACGGGCGGTGGCATCTTGGATCTCGGCGTTCTCCCGGTCCGTGAGCGCGTACGTGATTGTCATGTTCGGGAAGCCACGGTAGTCCAGTTCGTTGTCGTCAAACGTGACGCCGTCCTCGAAGCGCGGGTGCTTGCGCAAGCCGTAGCCCATGTTGACGTAGCCCCAGCGGTTCTGAGCGCGGGGTGCATCCGCGGGCATCGGGAACGGGGTCGTCTCCGAGTACATCACCTGGACGGAGAAGGGGTGGTCCGGCTCGGAAAAGGGGATGCGGTTGACGGCTGCCACGGGATCGACCGGGTTCTGCGCGCGACGCGCGAGCTCTGCGTCCAGGTCGGACTCGCTGGCGAAGCGTTCCATCTTCTCTGCGTCGAGGGCCACCGTGGAGATCACCACGGGGTGCTCCGTCAGGTAGTGGCCCAGTGCAGCAGGGCGGATGCCCGAAGCCCACAGCAGCTGCGGCGAACGGAAGGCGTCCGCCGCAACCACCACTACGTCGGCTCCCACGAAAGAGGACGCCCCGGTGCGGAGGTCTTCCACGGTGACGCCAGTGGTACGGTTTCCCGTTGTTTCCACGCGGCGGACCAGCGTCAGGTCGCGGAGTTCGAACCGCTGGGACAACGGCGATGCCGGGTCGATGAGCGGCCCCAGGACGACGTCGGCCCCGGCCCAGCGCATGGACCCGTCCGGCTGCGGGTCACCGGCAACGGGAAGCGTGCCTACGCCGTAGCCTTCCGGCAGCTCACCGGCAAATTCCTCCTCCAGGAGGGACCGGATGGCGGCTCCCACTCCGGAATCGGCAAAGGCTGCGCCCTGGACGTGCAGCAGTTCCTTGGCCTGGCCAATCAGCTTGTCCCACTCGGCATCGTCGATGAACGGAATCTTCTCGCTGAAGGCAGGCGACGGCGTGGCGCAGGTCCAATGGGCACCTTGGCCGCCGACGTTGGTGGCCGCTGCTGCTGCCGGGAAGGTCTCGGCGTGTGCCGATCCGGTTCCACCGAAGTCCAGGAGATGGGTACCCTGGCGCGCAGTGAACATCCCTTCGGTGACAGTCCCTGCCGGGATGCCGAGGGATTCGCGGTAGGCGCCGGCTTGGGGACCCTGCGACATTTCGCGGGCACGGGCCTTGGCGTCGGCGTCGACGATGTTGCGGACGCTTTCGCCGGGCCGGTCCGTCAGCTGCGGGCCTGCCTCGAACATGATGACCTTGGCGTCCGGGATGCCTTCCACCAGCAAACGGGCGTAGGTGGAGCCAATGGGGCCACTGCCAACTACTGCAATGGTCGGGTTCGGGGAGCGGTGTGACGTCATGGGTTTCTCCTTCGTGGAGGTCAGGCCGAAAGGGGCTCGGCGAGTTCGGAAGCGGCAGTGCGCGGCTCATCAGACAAGCGCCCGTGCGGAAGCAGGAGGGCAGCGATGATGCCGATTGCGTACGTAACGGCCAGGGCGATGAAGATGGGCGTGAACACCTGGCTGTAGATTCCGGCGACGGCGTCCTGAGTGGCCGCCGGTGCTTGATGGACTGCGTGGGGGGTCAGGGACGCCGGGTCGATTCCAGCGGGCAGCAGCCGGGCAACTCCGAACGCGATGCCGCCGCCGATGATGGCCGTGGCAACCGTGGATCCGACCTGGCGCACCAGGTTGATGGATGCCGTGATCGCACCGGTCTGGCTGTCCGGGGCGGCACTCTGGACGACTGCGACGATCAGGCTCATGAAGGAGCCTGTACCCATCCCCACCACGGCCATGACAAGCATGGGCACCCAGAGCGGAAGTCCGGCGGGCAGGCCCGCCATCATGAACAGGCCTGCCGCGCCCATGCACGTCCCGATGATCGGGAAGACGCGGTACCGGCCCGTTCGGCTGGCCAGCCACCCCGTCAACAGGTTGCTCACTAGCATGCCCAGGACTGTTGCTATGGGCACCAGCCCGGAGACGGTTGCGCTGACCTGGTACGCCATCTGGAAGTACGTGGGCAGGTAGGCGGTAATGGAGAAGAGCCCGACGCCGATGATCGCCGAGAGCGCGGTGCCTGCGGCTATGGTGCGGTTGGCAAAGAACCGAAGGGGGACGAGTGGTTCAGGTGCCTGGACCTCGATGATGAAGAATGCCAGCAGCGCCACCGCCGCGGCCACCAGTGCGGCAACAGCCTGGACGCCACCGCTGCGTTCAGCAGCCCACGTGACGCCAAGGACAAGGAACACGAGCCCCACAGTGAACGTGGCGGCACCGGCGACGTCGTAGTGGCGGGGAATCTGTCCGCGTTCCAGCCGCGGAACCGCCGCGAACGCAAACGCCAGGGCAACGAGGCCCACCGGGATATTGATCCAGAAGACCCAGGCCCAGCCCCAATAATCGGTGATGACTCCGCCGAGGACCGGGCCCACCAGGATGGCGATCGGAAATGCGGCGCCGATGATGGCCATGTACCGCGGGCGCTCCCGGGGAGTGGTGACCTTGGCAATGATGGTTTGGGACATGAGCTGCAGCCCGGCCGAGCTCATGCCCTGGACCACCCGCGCAACAATCAACCACGTCATGTCCTGCGCAAATCCGCACGCGAGCGAGGCCAGCAGGAACACGAGCAGGGAGACCAGGAAGACCCGGCGCGGACCCAGCACATCTCCGAGTTTCCCCAGGACCGGCAGCAGGACCGTGCTGGCCAGGGTGTACCCGACCACCACCCAGCCCATGAGTTCCAAGGCTCCGAGTTCGCCGGCGATGGTAGCCAGCGAGGTGGAGACAACGGTGTGGTCAAGTGCCCCCAGGAAGGACACGGTCAGCAGGGAGGCAACAAGGAAGCGAAGTCTTAAGGGTGAAAGTGGCATGGTGTTCTGCCCGAACGATCGGGCCGTCGACGCGACGGGTTGTGCCCCGGCAGCATCCTCACTGCCGGGAACGGATCCACCCAGGGATCCCGACGCCACTTCCATTCTAAATCGGCTTTAGTCGGAAATCAACAAAAGATTGTCCGAATTAGACCCGGATTCGCGCGCGGTTGCGGCTGCGCGCGCGGCGGACGTCAGGACCCACGACGGCGGCACCCACGGTAGCTGTCAGCTCACCGATGCCTTCCACCACCATGCGGACCGCATCACCTTGGGCAAGCGGTGCCGGATCAAGCGCACCACGCCGCCCCCACAGCTCACCAAGGCAGCCACCGTTGCCCACGGTTCCGGACCCGAGGACGTCACCGAACACCACCTTGGAGTTCCTCGACGCATAGGACACCAGTTCCGGAAAGGTCCAGCCCATATTGGATACGAGGTCCTCCCCCACGAGCTCTCCATTGACGAAGACCTCGGCCCTGAGTGCCAGGAATCCATCGTCATCGGTGAACGGTTCCAGCTCATCGGCCGTCACGATCCAGGGCCCCAGGCTGGTTCCGAAGTCCTTCCCCTTGGCCGGGCCCAGGCGGACCTTCATCTCACGTGATTGGATGTCGCGAGCGGACCAGTCGTTCATGATGGTGTACCCGAAAATCGCCCCTGCAGCTTCCGGAGCGGACAGGTTTGAGCCTCCCGGACCACCGATCACAGCGGCGATTTCAAGCTCGAAGTCCAGCCGCTGGGTGACCGGCGGCAGCACAGGCTCACCGGGCCCCAGCACGGTGTGCGGATTGGTGAAGTAGAAGGTGGGGGCCTCATACCATTCCGGCACCACCTCACTCTTTCCATCCACCGAAGCACTGACTCCTTCGACGTGTTCCTCGAAGGCCACGAAGTCCCGGATCGCCGCCGGAACCAACGGCGCGAGCAGCCGGACAGCGCCAAGCGGCCGACCGGCGTCGTGGTTCAACCGTCCATACACCTCACGGGCGCCGGCCAGGCCGCGCGCCAGGACCTCGGCCACCCGCAAGCCGTTCGGGAAGGGCACCGCGGTGTCGCCGATGATGAAACCCTCGCCGACCTCGGCGCCGTCCTGCCACCGTGCGATCTTCATGCCCGGACCCGCTCCCCCATGAGGGCGGCGGCGTTGCCGGAGAGGATCGCCTGCGTTACATCGGCGGGCAGCCCGGCTGCCCTGACCTCTGCAACCGGGTCCTCCGGCCCCATGTCGAACGGGAAGTCGCTGCCCATGAGGACCTGGGACGGTCCTGCGACGTCGACAAGGTGGCGCAGTGCGGAAGGATCGTGGACCACGGTGTCGAACCAGATGCGCCGCAGGTAGCTGGACGGCTCCTCCGCGCAACCGTGGGCTTCCGGACGGACCCGCCAGGCGTGGTTGGACCGGCCGATGGCCGTTGGCAGGTAGCCGCCTCCATGGGCAGCCAGGATTTTCAAGCCGGGGTGGCGGTCCAGCACGCCCGAGAAGATCAGGTGCGACAGTGCTACGGCGTTTTCGGCCGGCTGCCCTACGGTATTGGACAGGTAGTAGCGGTCGAGGCGCTCGTCCAGGCTGCACCCGAAGGGGTGGAGGAACACAACGACGCCAAGCTCCTCCACGCGGCTCCAGAAGGGTTCGAGCCGCTCATCGGACAATTCGACATCGCCGGCGAAGGACGAAATCTCGATACCCGCCAGGCCGCGACCAAGGACGGCATCGTCAACGCATTCGACGATCCGTTCCGGGTGCTGCAACGGCACCAGGCCAAGCCCGGTCAGGCGTTCCGGTGCTTGGGCAACATGCTCGGCCACCAGGCGGTTGGCCTCCGTGGCCGTCCATACGGCAAGGCCTTCTTCAGCCCAGGGGTAGAAATGGTTCGGGGAGGCGCTGACCCACTGGTGGTCGACGCCCTGTGCGTCCATGGCGGCCAGGCGGGCGCGGACATCCGTGAGCTTGGGGAACCGCTCACCGATCATGCGGCCCGAAGCCGCGAGGCTGGCTGGCCCATTCCGGCGCGCCTCGAGGTCGACTGCGGCCTTGAAAGCCTCAGGCGCTCTGCGTTCCACCTCGGCCTGGAGGGAGGGAAGGAGCACGTGGGCGTGGACGTCGATGGTCATGCTGGGACCGCCATCTTCTGCGCGATGCCGAAGAGCAAGCCCGGAGCATCCGCGTCCTTCCTGCCCTCGATCTGCCACTCACCGAGCTGGACGGAAGCATCCACCACGGCCTGAACCCGCGGGATCCTGCGTTCGTGGAAGCTGTCCCACAGCTTGTCGCTGAGCTCGTCCGACCCGATCAGGAGCTCAGCCAGGACCACAGCGTCCTCCAGTGCCTGGGCGGCCCCCTGGGCAATCGTCGGGGGGCAACTGTGCGCGGCATCGCCGATGATGACCACGGGTCCGCGGTTCCATCGGCCTGGTACCAGGTGCTTGGTGAACCACGTGTAGTTGACCTTGGCACCCTGGTTCAGGTCCTCGCGGATGGCATTCCACGGACCGCCGTAGGCCATGGATTCGCCCAGCATGATCCCGGTGGCATCCTGGTCCGAAACCCCGAACCGGTCCTGCGCCTTTTCCACGAGGAACGCGTACATGGTGTCCTCACCGGTGGGCGTATAACCTGCGATGTAGACGGGGCCTCCGTAGTACAGCTCGCTGTGTTCCACTTCCTTGGGCCGGGAAACGAAAGCCCGCCAGATGCCCATGCCGGTGCTCTCCGGGGTGGTATCGATGCCCATGAGGCTCCGGACCGAGGAGTTCACTCCGTCGGCACCGATCAGCAGGTCGTAGGTTCCAGCCGAAGCCTCGTTGACGAAGACCTCAACCGAGTTGTCGTCCTTGACGTCGAAGCCGGTCACCGTGGAACCGAAAGCCACCTTGGCGCCGGCCTTCTCTGCATGCTGCAGCAGGATCCTGGCAAGATCGGGACGATACATGCCCATGCAGGCGGGATAATCCGGGCCACCGGTCTTGACCTCGGGAAGCTGCGCGATGACCGGCGCCTCCGGGCCCGGGGCGCGGAGCGTGAGGCCTTCGAAAGCCATCCCCTTTTCCCGCACGTCCTCCCACACGCCCAACGCGTCAAAGACGCGCAGGGCGTTGCCCTGCAGCGTAATACCCGAACCGAGCGCGCTCAGCTCCGGCTTCGCTTCGAAAACCTCGACGGCAACCCCCGCCTTGGCGAGCTGGATGGCGGTGGCCATGGCAGCCACACCGCTGCCGGCGATGGCCACTTTCTGTACTGCAGTCATGATGACCCCTTGTTTGTCTCGGGTGTATTAAAGGATCGCGACGGGATTGATGGGCGAACCCACCGCACCCGTGATCGGCAACGGCGCCGCCACCAAGAGGAACTCGTAGCGGCCCCCGGCCCGGCATTTGTCAGCCAGCGCGTCCAGGTCCCAGAGTTCACCCACGGTGAGTCCCATGTTGGGGATGACCACTTGGTGGAGCGGCTGGAAGGCCGGTACGTCGAATTCGTTGGGACGCACTTCGAATCCCCAGGTGTCCGTGGCAATGGCGGCGGTTTCCGTGCGGTGCAGCCAGCCCGCCGTCGTGAGCGAAAGTCCGGGCGCCGGGCCTCCAGCGTAATCGCCCCAGCCCTCACGCCGGGCGCGGGTGAGCTGGCCGGTCCGCACCAGGACAATGTCTCCCGGGCCTACCATGCTGGTGGCGCCCTGGGCTTCAATGCAGGCTTCCAGGTCCGCAGTGGTGATCGCATAGCCGTCCGGGAGCTCTCCCGTTTCGGGGCTCAGGAAACGGCCAAGGTCCAGGAGGACACCCCGCGACACCGGCGCAGCGGCTGCGTGCTCGATACCGGTGACGAGGTCGCCGTCGCTGGTCACCACGTCCCCCGCACGGCGGCCGTTCCAGGCAGCACCGTGATCGAAGATGTGGCCCAATCCGTCCCACTGCGTTGAGCATTGGAGCGGCATGGTGATGACGTCGTCCGCACCGCCGAGACCGTGCGGGAACCCCTGGGTGCCACGCTCTGCATCCGTTCCCGTGTCCAACATGGTGTGGACTGGATTGGTCCGCCGGCGCCAGCCTTTCTGGGGGCCGTTCATGTCGAAAGGCTGCGAGAGGGAGATGACCTCGCCATCACGAACCAGGGCGGCGGCCTGTTGCCGCTTGGCCGCATCGATGAAGTTCAAGGTTCCCAGGACGTCGTCGTCGCCCCAGCGGCCCCAGTTGCGGTAGGCCTTGCCGCGGCGGGCGATCTCGCCGTCGGGGTCGTTGCGGTCCAGGCTGCCGGGCTCGTCCAGCAGGGCAGGACTGTTCACCAGTTCCGAGTTCCCGAGGTTCATGCCTGCACCTTTCCCGCTGTTTCTTCTGCGACGCACCGGACTGCCTGCGTGCCGAGGCCCTGGATGCTGCCGGTCATGACGTCCCCGTCACGCAGGAGCCGGCCCCAGTGCGCGCCGTTGCCTGCGGGGCTGCCGGTGAGCAGCAGGTCACCTGGCAGGAGCGGCATGTTCTGCGATGCGGCGGAGATGAGCGCGGGGATGTCGAAAAGCAGGTCATCCGTAGTAGCGTCCTGCATGACGTCGCCGTTGAGTTCCAACCTGACCTTGAGTTTGGCGGGATCCACGTAGGGCGCAGGCACAAGGAACGGACCCGTCGGAAGGAATCCGGGGGCGTTCTTTCCGCGGTACCAGTCCGTGCCGATTTCCTTCATGTCGCGGCGGAAGACTAAATCCCGGGTGGTGATGTCGTTGACGATCGTGTAGCCGGCAACGTGGTCCATGGCGTCGTCCTTGGACACCCGGAAGGCTTCGGTTCCAATGACCACAGCGAGTTCGAGTTCCCAGTCATGCTTCTGGCTGTAGGCTGGCAGCACCAGGGGTACGTCGTCGCCCACGACACAGGCGGGGAGGCCAATGAAGAAGTAGGGCTCGCCGTTTGCCTGGCGGTCATCCATCATCTTCCCGGCCCATTCGCGCGCCTCTTCCGGCGAGCGCGGATCGTCTTTTGCCAGCCCGGCCACCACCAGGTCGATGACGTGCGTACGGTAGTTCGCACCCGTCTGCAGGACCTGGCGCGGTTCCACCGGAGCGGTGAGTGTCACGCTGTCCAGGGGAAGCCATGGGCCATCCTGGGCGGCGAGGTCTTCCAGTCGGCTCCAGTCGGTCGAGCCGAGGAAGTCATTGAGCCCGGCAGCCCCAAGCTCCCCCGGGCCGATGGGCCGGATGCGGTCTCCTGCTACGAGTCCGAGCCTGACCGAGTCCCCGTCGCGGTAACGGGCGATCGCACATGGCGCTTCCACTTGTCCTGACGTCGTCGTCAACGTAACTCCCCTCGTGGACCATCCGCGGCCCACTTTCATTTAATGTCGGAAATCGACATAAGTAAATCAATTCGTGGTGATACAAGGCATCACCGGCATGGATGTCCATGCCGGTGATGCCCTGGATTGGCTAGCCCTGGCCTTGGCGGGCGTAGGGGTTGAAGAGTGCTTCCTTGATCTCGTCCGGCACGCCCTCTTCCGTGGCGCTGGGGCCATCGGCGGGCGGGAAGGACTCCGTCATGGACATCGGCATGGCACCGTTGCGGTACATGTTGTTCGATCCCAGGGAAGGGGTCCAGGTGTTAGGCTCCCAGTCCGGAACGTAGTTGCGGTAGCCGCCGGTGTTGAGCTCGATGCGCAGGCTGGACGGTTCCCGGTAGTAGAGGAAGTTCTGCTCGCCGATGCCGTGGATGGAGGGACCATACTCGATCGGGACACCGTTCTCGATCAGGGTGTCGGCCGCGATCAAGAGTTCCTCACGCGTGTCCACCCAGAAGGCGTAGTGGTTGATGCGGCCGGCGCGGGAGGAACCGTCGAGCACGACGCCGAGGTCGTGGGACTTTTCGTTGGTGGTCAGGACGGAGAAGACCGAGATGGGAGCCTCGTCCAGAACGGTCCTGGCCATGATCCGGAAGCCAAGGACGTCGTTGTACCACTTGGCGAAGCCGTCAACGTCGGAGGTTGCGATGGTCACGTGGTCGAGCTGGCGCGGCGCTCCGGCCACCATGCTGCGGCGGGCCGGACGATCCGGGTACGTGGAAAGTTCGTTGCCCTCGGCCTGGTAGCGCGTGACATCCCAGTGCAGGGTCATGCTGTGGCCCCACGGACCGGTGAAGCGGTAGGCCCGACCGATGCCGTGAACCTCGATCCATTCACCGGTGACACCGGCGGCCTCGATCCTGCGCGCCGCCTCGTCAAGGGCCTCGGCACTGGAGGTACGCCAGGCCATGGTCTCCAAGGCCGGCTCGTCGCCGGGGACAACCACGACGCTGTAGCGGTAGTAGTCGCCCCAGCAGCGCAGGTAGACGGCACCGTCGACGCGGTCTACAACCTTGAGGCCCACCTGCTTGACGTAGAAGTCAACGGAGGCTTCGACGTCGGGCGTGGTGATGGCCACATAGGAGAGGTGGGAGAGAAGCTTGATCATCTTCGATCCTTTCAATTTTTCGGCTGGCGAATGGTTCTGTGAAGCTGCCCACATCAAGTCTCCGGCCCGCTTGGCACATCAGGGAAGACGATATTGCCTATGCCGAAGATCAGCCTTGGTTATGCATCTGCAGGAGTGTGGCGACGATCCTCTGGTCCTCCAGCAGGTCAGCAAGGTCCGGCAGGAGGGCCCCCGAGGTGGCGGCGTCCACAGCGCGACGAAGGGCCAGCCGGGCGGGGCTTTCGTAGCGTGCAGCTGCGAGGGTGGAACCCCCGACGGATGATGTTGTGAGGCGGACTCCAGCTCCAGTGGGCCCTGATTCGACCACCGAACGGACCTCGCCCAGGGCCGCCACCCGGAGAACTGGAAGGGCATCCATCCGGGACAACCGAGTGGTCAGCACCGTCACAGGGAGGTGCCCCCGGGATGTTGCGGCGTGAAGCAGCGCCATGCCACCTTCAGCCGGTATAGGCACGGAGGTTGCCTCAAGCGGGCCACCTGCCAGCGTTGCCGCCCACCGCAGACCGTCACGGAGGGCAGACCCCTCGTCGCCGGCAGGCGCCGAGCATTCGATGGTCACCAGCGTCGCCGGACCGCCGGAGCGGGCTGCGAGGGCCGCCGCAAGATCGTCCGGCCGTGCCAACGACCGCTCGACCGCCACAGGGATGGACAGCCGGCCGAGGAGGGTAGCCACCGCTTCCGCCGGAACCTTCTGCGGATTGCCAACGACGGCGGCCACGGCACCTTCGGCTTGCGCGTGAAGCAGCGCGGTCCACCAGTCACCGCTTCCGGGGATGTCGACCACTGAGCCCCTGACCGACCCGGCCTTCCTCGTGCCTGTCGGCAGCTCTGCGACGGCTGCCCGATAGCGCGCGGAGGCGGCAAATACGGGAACAGCCGGGTTCATGGCCGGTCTCCTGCCGTCATGACATCAAAGACCCGTTCGGCCAGTTCAATTGGGTACAGGGCGTCGGCCAGGATGAGATCGTAGTCAACGGGATGGCGTCCCTCCACAAGCTCGGCAAAATTCAGCCACTCCGCTTCATAGCCGTCCATTCGCGATGGCGGGTGGTTGATCGCCGAACCATCGGCGGGACGCGTGGCGACCGAACCGCTGCCGGCGTGCACGAACGGCGGCGAATAGTCCAGGTCAAGCCGCTGGCTCCCCGTGAAGAAGCTCATGCGCCAGAGGGAATCCGGCCCTCCGGGGAGCATGGTGAGGGCAAGCTGGATGTCGATCCCGCTGGCCCTGTACCCCACCGCATAGCCGATCGGCGGGACAAACCGTGCATACTGCACCGCCTCGATGTGGGGTGCTACGTAGCGGATGGCCGGAAGGTCGTGGATCGCAAGCCCCGTGATCAGCTGCTTCACGATGGCTGCCGCGATGGCCGGGTCCTGCGTGTCAGGCCGCCCCCGGGACGGAGCCGGGAACGGTCCGCCGTCGAAAACCACCTCGTGGTAGCGGCCGTTGGGAGGAAGAGCCAAGGTGACGGCAATGGATTGGACCGGCTCGTCCAACTGGTCCAGCCAGCCGCGGACCTGCAGCCACGCGGGGTCGTACAGGTGGTTGGTGCCCACCATCAGCGCCACGCCGGCTTCCCGGCAGGCAGTTACGACGGCGGTGGCCTCCTCCCGGCGGGTGGCCAATGGCTTCTCGCAGAAGATGGCTTTCTTTCCCGCACTGACCGCTGCCTGGATCTGCCGTTGATGTTCAGAGGGAGGAGTGCAGACAGCCACAACGTCAACGTCGGCGTCAGCAAGGAGCTCCCGGTCTCCCTTCGACCACCGGGCACCCAAGGGCCCCGCCAACTGCTGGGACCTGCCACTGCCGCCGTCGGCAATATGGGTTACCCGGATCCGGCTCCCTAAGCGGCCAACCGTAGGAAGATGCAGCGCTCCGACACCGGGTCCGGCACCCAGGAATCCTAATTTCACAGCATTACCCTCTCTTTTGTCAGTATTATCCATAAGTTGATGTGATTCTGGCTATAGTCGAGGATTTCCGCACCTTAGTACCGCTTCTGTGGAAGAATCTGGGGATATGACCACAGATTCGACGCTCCGGTTTGGCGCACAGACGGACGAAGTCACGAGCCTGCTCCGCATCGTCAACCTCGTCCGTACAGGAGAAGCCACCACGCGCCCCGAGATTGGCCGCGTGACAGGCCTCGGCCGCGGCGTCGTCACCCAACGGGTGGACCAGGCAATCCACATGGGATTCCTGGGCGACGGGGAGTTCGGCGCCTCATCCGGCGGTCGCGCGCCACGCACCCTCCGCTTCAGGTCGGAGCAGGGCCGCATCATCGTCTGCGCCCTCGGCGCCCTGCACATCCGGGTTGGCTATGCCGACCTGGACGGAGACATCATGGAGCAGAAACACCGGGAATGGGACATCGCCCGTGGGCCCGAGGAAACCCTCAAGGCGGCCATGGAACTCCTGGATGATCTGCTAAACGGCGCCGCGGATAAGCCGGTGTGGTCGGCGGTGATCGGCGTGCCGGGACCGGTGGACTTCGCCACCGGGCAGCCCGTGGCTCCGCCCATCATGCCGGGGTGGAACGGTTTCGACATCCGGACGCCCTTCGAGGAACGCTTCGACGCACCGGCATGGGTGGATAACGACGTCAACCTGCTGGCCTTGGGTGAACGTGCCCGGCGCCGCGATGCCTATGCGGACCTGATCTACTGCAAGATAGGCTCCGGCATTGGAGCGGGCTTGCTGTCACAGGGACGCATCCACCGCGGAGCGAACGGCGCCGCCGGTGACATCGGCCATGTCCGCGTGCCGGACTCGGACGCCCCGTGCCGTTGCGGCAAGGTCGGCTGCCTGGAGGCCGTCGCCGGCGGCTGGGCATTGATCCGCGACGCTGAGCTCGCCATCAAGGAAGGCGCCACCGGCCCGCTCGCCACCTCAGTTCAGAAGGGGAACCCGCTCTCTCCCGAGGCGATTGCCTTGGCCGCAGTCAACGGCGACGGTCTTGCTGTTCGGCTGCTGCAGAACTCGGCGCGGGTGGTCGGAGAGTCAATCGCCGGTCTCGTCAACATGTTCAACCCGGGAATCATCGTGATTGGCGGAGCCATGGCCTCTGCCGGCGAGGTCTACCTGGCCGAAGTGCGGCAGCGGGTCTACGAGCTATCCCTCCCCCTGGCCACCAGGGACCTCCGGATCCTGTTGTCGGTCAATGACGAGCGCGAGCCCTTGCGGGGCGGAGTGGAACTTGCACGGGAGCAGCTTTTCGAAATTACGTTCCCGCGATGGTTCGCGCAGGGCAAGCCTGGGCCGGTCAAGACCCTGGCGGCCTCGTAAGGACCAAGAACCCGCCCTCCGCACACACCCCCCAACCGTCCGCGTCAGGCTACATCACGGGAGACTTCCGCGGCTCCGGGGCTTCGAACCAGCAGCATCGCCTCCATATGGAGCGGCAACACGAGTGGGCCTTCTCCCCCGCCCCGCAGATAGGGCACCATCAGCTCAAAATCGACCGCCACGTGGTGGCGACCGGGGCCGAAGTCTCCGGGGCCGGCCGGAATGAAGAGCACCAGGCGATCCTGGATGAACCACCAGCCCGCCTCGTCCGCCAAAGCCTCGGCAGGCACAGTACGTTCGCCGAGATGGACGTGCAGGTCATCGCTAACGGACACCCCGTCCATCCTCACGGAAAACCCGGAAACGCTGGAGAGCGGCATGGACCGGATCCACGGCAAGCCAATCCGCAGCTCATAACCCTCCTGCACCACCGTCAACGCATCCTGGCGCAACGCGTTCTGCAGCATCGCCCACTCCTTCATTCATCGCCATCTTTGGCTATTTGATGATTTTTGTCTGATTCTGACATAAGTTTGTCGGTAAGCAACTATTTTGGAAAGGCCCACCATGGACGCCACTCTTCCCACCGGCTGGACGCTGGCCGCCAGTGCTTTCAATTGGACCCCGCACATCATCGAAGCCCGTCGAACCAGCGCGGAGATCGTGACAGGCATCGCCGGGGACAACGTGGCCAACGTTATCGAGCTGGAGCCGGGCCTGCTCTGGCGGACCTTTCCTGCGCCGCAGAACCACGAGGTTGACGCCTTCCGCGAGGAGCTCCGGGCCGCGGGAGGCCGGGTCAGTACAGTCGGCTGCAGCCTGGATGATTTCACGGGTACAACGCAACGCCGTACTACCGGCCAGCGGCTTGAATTCCTGGTTCCCCAACTGGACGCAGCACATCGCGTGGGTGCTACGGGCGTGCGGCTCCCGATCGGGCAGGCCGGTCCTGAGCTCCTGCGCCTGATCCTGCCTCTCCTGCATGACCTGGACCTGGTCCTTTTTGAAGAGATCCAAGGCCACCAGACTCCACACAATCCCCAGATCCGCCCTGCCCTGGACCAGATCGCCGCGCTGGACGATCCAAAGGTCAGGGTCCTGGTAGACATCAGCATGCTGATGCCGGCACTGCCTGTTACTTATCTTGATGAGTTGGCCCGCGGGGGTATCTCTCCAGTGTTGTGCAGCAGGTTGGAGAGCGAGTGGAAGGACCCTGCCACCAATCAGGCAGTGGTGGCTGCGCTGCGTTCCGGTACCGTTCCCGGACGGATCCACACTTTGTTCATGAACCTGCTTATCCGGTTCGGTCGCAGCGACGCCGCCGAGCTGCGGGACATCATGCCGCTTGTGGGCGGGTTCCACTTGAAGTTTTGGGATCTGGAGGACGCGGACGGGCGGGTTTCGCAGCCCATCGAAGATCTTGGTCGGCTCTTGACCCGGCAGGGATTCACGGGAACGCTCACCAGCGAGTGGGGCGGCCACGAATGGCTGCGGAATGATCCCTCGGAGATGACCCGACGGCACCTGGCTCTGGCGGAAGCATCGCTCGCCGCGGGCTCCACCCGGGAACCCGCAAAGGCTACCTGAACCACTTCGCGGGAACCGCGCCCGGTTCGCCGTAACGGAACAGCGAACTGGGCGCCTGACCCACGAACTCGTGCGCCCGACACCGGAATGTGCTCGGCGATAGCGGTCATGGGGGTGCCCCGGGGCAGAAATCTGCTCTACGGGTGCGAAGCGCGTGGCCGCAGCCGACCACGACGGCGCCCTCCTCCGCAAACGCCAAAGCGGCCGCGCGGCCCTGGCCACTGGCGATGCCGGTGATAACGGCAGTCTTGCCTTCGAGCCTGGGCCTGCGCAGCCGCATGGTCCCCTACTTGGTACTGAACGCGGCGTCGAAAGCCGCGGCGGAGGGTTGGTAGGAGGAGAGCTTGCGGACAAAGCCCAAGGCCTCCGGCGCACCGAGCAAGCGGTCCATGCCCGCGTCCTCCCACTCCACGGACAAGGGCCCGGAGTAGTCGATCGCGTTCAGCATGCGGAACGCGTCCTCCCACGGAACGTCCCCATGCCCCGTGGAGATGAAGTCCCAACCGCGGCGTGGGTCAGCCCAGGCAAGGTGCGAGGACAGCCGGCCGTTGCGGCCATTGCTGAGGCGCTTCTTCGTGTCCTTGCAATGCACGTGGTAGATACGGTCCTTGAAATCCCACAGGAAGCCGACGGGATCGATGTCCTGCCAGACCATGTGGCTCGGGTCCCAGTTCAGGCCGAAGGCCTCGCGGTGACCGATCGCTTCCAGCGCGCGCTGGGTGGTCCAGTAGTCATACGCGATCTCGGACGGGTGGACTTCGTGGGCAAAGCGGACGCCCACCTCGTCGAAGACGTCCAGGATGGGGTTCCACCGGTCCGCGAAGTCCTGGTACCCGGCGTCGATCATCTTTTCGCTGGCTGGCGGGAACATGGCCACGTACTTCCAGATGGCCGAACCCGTGAAACCGGTGACTGTCTTGACGCCCAACTTCGCGGCCAGGCGGGCCGTGTTCTTCATTTCCTCGGCAGCCCGGCGGCGCACGCCTTCCGGGTCGCCGTCGCCCCAGACGATGTCCGGCAGGATGTCGCGGTGGCGTTGGTCGATGGGGTCGTCGCAAACCGCCTGGCCTTTGAGGTGGTTGGAGATGGTCCACACTTTGAGGCCGTTCCGTTCCAGGATGTCGAGCTTTTCCTGGACATAGGCTTCATCGTCCCAACGCCAGGGATCAAGGTGGTCGCCCCAGCACGCGATTTCAAGCCCGTCGTAGCCCCACTCTCCAGCGAGCCGGGCGACCTCTTCGAACGGCAGATCGGCCCACTGCCCGGTAAACAGGGTGATTGGTCGTGCCATGTTGTGGTCCTCTTTCTATGCCTTCACCGGGACGTCCGCCGCAACGCGCGTCCACACCGAATCGTTCTCCGAGCTGCGTTCCACCGCATCCAGTACGCGCTGTACCCGGAGGCCATCGGCAAACGTGGGGTGCGGGTCCGTGTTCCGTACGATGCCTTCCACCAGGTCCTTCACCTGGTGGGAGAAGCCGTGTTCGTAACCGAGCATGTGCCCCGCCGGCCACCAGGCCGAGACGTACGGGTGGACGGGTTCGGTCACCAGGATCTTGCGGAAGCCCTGCAGGTCCGCCGGTGCCGTCCGGTCGTAGAACTGGATGCTGTTGAGGTCCTCAAGGTCGAACGCAAGAGCCCCCTTGTCCCCGGAAACCTCAATCGTGAGCGCATTCTTGCGGCCCGTGGCAAACCGGGTGGCCTCGAAGGAGGCCAAGGCCCCCGAGGCCAGGCGCCCGGTGAAGATCGCGATGTCGTCCACGGTGACCTGGCCGTAGCCGGCAGTGGCCTTGCCGGAGAGGCCGGAACCGCTGCCCTGGAGCGGACGCTGCTTGACGATCGTGTCCAACACGCCGGAAACGCGTTCCACATCCATACCGGTCACGTATTCCACCAAGTCGATCGCGTGCGCTCCGATGTCCCCCAAGGCACCGGAACCCGCGTGCTCTTTCTGGAGCCGCCATGCCAGGGGCATGTCCGGGTCCACGAGCCAGTCCTGGCGGTAAGACGCGCGGACGTGGGCGATCCTGCCCACCACGCCCTCGGCAATGAGCTGGCGAAGGAAGGTCACCGCCGGAACCCTGCGGTAGGTGAACCCGACCATGGCCTTGATGCCCCGTGCGGCGGCACGTTCTGCGGCAGCGGCCATGGCCTCCGCCTCGGCAACGGTATTGGCCAGTGGTTTCTCGCACAGCACATGCTTGCCTGCGTCCAGGGCGGCGATGGCGATCTCCGCGTGGGAGTCACCGGGGGTGACGATGTCCACGATGTCGATGTCGTCCCTGGCAATCACTTCACGCCAGTCGGTTGCCGACTCGGCCCAGCCCCATTTGGTGGCCGCCCTGGCAACGGCACCGGCATCGCGGCCAACGATCACCGCCATCTCGGCTCCCGCCGGAAGATCGA
This sequence comes from Paenarthrobacter sp. NCHU4564, assembly GCF_052156435.1. Taxonomy (NCBI): domain Bacteria; kingdom Bacillati; phylum Actinomycetota; class Actinomycetes; order Micrococcales; family Micrococcaceae; genus Paenarthrobacter; species Paenarthrobacter sp. NCHU4564. The sequence continues at coordinate 198,291 of NZ_JBQLIS010000004.1, read as the reverse complement.
ACACCCGCGGTGCCGTGCGCCAGCCCTGGGAATGGGCTGCGCCCATGAACCCATAGCCGATCATGGCCACCCGGAGGCTTTTCATGCCAGCACGACTTTGCGCTCAACAGCCACGCGGTTGCCCACATAGCGCATGGGTGCGATCTGCATGTACAGCAGGCGGAGGGTCAGGATGACCTCGACGTCGATCTCCTCGCCTGCGTCAGGGACGCGGTCAAGCGGGATGATGATGTCCGGCTTGTCTGCGACGAACCACAGGGTTTCCCACTGGTCCGGGAGTTCGGCAATGGAGTAGGACTTGCCCTGCAGTTCAAAGCGCAATTCCGACCTCGGAATGTCGACGCCGTTGACGGTCGCCGCCACGTCATCCACAGCGGACAGCCAGAGGCTGCGGTACCACGGCAACTGCACCGAAACTGAAATGCCTTCGGGGTGCCGGCGGACGTCAGCGTCCTGGAAAAGGGAGTTGTGGGTTGCCATGATGATCCTTACTCGAATGTCTCGACGAAAGTCTGGTGCGGAACCGGCGGTTGCGGATCCAGGGTCTGCCGCGTGGACGGGCTGTACGGGTGGTACTCGGCGGGAACGGGCTCGTCGGCCGGGGGCATGAAGACGGGCTTGCCGTCATCACCGAAGTACATGAGGTCCAGGGCGAAGGCGTGCTGGTTCTTCTCGGCGAAACTGATCCAGTTTTCCTCGAAGGGCGCCCGGAGGAGCTCGTAGCAGCGGAACTTCCAGATCTTCCATTCACCGTCCTGGCGGAGGAAGTCCACGGCATACTTGCACCAGACCCAGTGCGCCCACACCTTTTTGCCCTGCACTTCGCCGGGCGAATACATGTAGTCGGGGCTTTCCTTGGCCACCTCCGGGTCGGTTAACCCGGATTCGTTGCCGGTCATGATCCACACGCCCTTGGCGGTCTTACCGTCAGCGGCCACCTCGATCACCGGCGTGGTGGTGTAATGCAGGATCAGCTTGCCCACAGGCGTTGGGCGGCCCTGGTGGTACCCGATCACGCTGTCGTAATCGGTGTACTGTCCGGCGTTAGTGTACCTGGCCCGAATGCCTGGAGTCCCGCGCTTGACCCACAACGGAATGATCTGCTCATCCTGGAAGGCGTTGTGCAGGTACATGTAGCGGTTGAACAGGTTTTCAATGTCACCGCGGTCGTTGGCGCGGCGGGCCAGGCGCTGGGTTTCCTTCAGCTCGGCCCGCAGTTGCTCGATCTCCGCCGTGAGGTCCGTATCTATGGCAGGCATGTCGCCCCTCCCCTAGGCCGTTGCGACGGAATCGGTGGCGCGGGCCTCTTCGATCGCACGGCGCATCAGGGCGTGCTGCTTCTTCACCAAGTCGATCGGATCCGACTCGCCCAGGTCGGCGAAGGCGTGGCCTTCCCATTCGCTGGAGAGGAAGCCCGTGTAGCCGCCCTTGACGAACTGGCGGACGATGCGGGGGATGTCCATGGCCGGCTCATTGCCGTCCTGGTCAATGTCGTAGAACTTGGCATGGACGTGGAACATCTGTGGCATGATATCCAGCCACTCCTCCGGAGCCACCAAGCCGTGCATGTTGAACGCGAGCCGGGTGAAGGGGCCCAGATTGGCAGGATCGAAGTTGTTGGAGCGCAGGTAGTCCTCGAACTCCTGGTTGCGTTCCTGCATGGGCAGGGGCTTGCGCCAGATGTCCTGCATCACTGCGAAGTGTTCCTCGGGCAGGCCCATCTGCGTGAGCGTACGGAACAGGGTAGGCGACAGGCTGTGCATGGTGGAGCTGAAGTCCGCCGTGAAGCCCAGCCGCTCGCTTCCCAGCTCCTCGTACATCTCGCGGATCTGCAGGATTTTGGGATCGTTCGGGCCCTGTGGGGCGTGGATTTCGTAGCCGAGCTTCTGGTCGTACTTCTCGGCCAGCGGCAGGAGCCGGCGCAGCAGTTCCTTGCCGGCGGACCGGATGACGATCTTGTGGAAGCCCAGGGTGTTCGCCGTCTTCAGCTGGCGGGCAAAGAAGTCGAACTCCTCGTCAGGAGTCATGTCACGGTCCTTGCGGCGGCCCATGTCCAGGTTGGTACCTACCGCACTGGGGGTCAGCCCGTAGCGGTCCATGCTGTCCCGCCAGAGCTTGACGAATTCGTCGTCGACGTCCGGATAGGTGCGCAGCATTTGCGCGATGTTGAACTCGACGCCGGGGCCCAGGCCTTCATCGGCGACGGCCTTGATGAGAGTCTCGGGGGTGTAGATCCCTGCCGCAAATTCCGAGGTGAGGGAGTAGAGGGTGATGCCAAGCTCGATGCCCGAGCCTGCGATGCCGTTAGACATGGTGGTATCCGTTTCTTCTTAGCCGAGGACCGGCTGGGCGAGGTGACTGCTGAGGATGCGGCGGGCTTCAGACGCATCGGTAATCATGGCCGAGCCTGCGTTGGAGGCTGCAGAGCGCTGGACCGTCTGTTCCCCGCGGATGATCTCGAAGGGGTCCTGCCAGTTGTTCCAGTGCCAGCCTTCGTATTCGCTGGAGATGGCACCGGAGTAGCCGTTCTCCACGAGCTGGCGGACAAGGTCCCGTACCGGCACGGACGGCTCTTCGCCGTTCTCGTCGATGCCGAAGAATTTTCCATGGACGTGGCGGACGAAAGGCATGATTTCAAGCCAGGTATCGATCGGAGCCGGACCGAACAGCCCGGTGCCGTTGATGGCGAAGTCGATGCCGAGGTCCGGACGTCCATGCCGGGCAGCCAGGCCAATGAAGGCTCCGAAGCGTTCCCCGTGGACCTTCTGCGTATTGGGCGGGCCCTCGGCGTAGAAGCCATTCCAGAGCTCAACTACCTGCTGGAGCAGCTCTTCGGAAGCACCACGGCGCCGGTAAGCCTCAACAAGGGAGGGAGCGAATCCGGTGACCGTAGCGCCCCAGTCGGCGGTAAATCCGAGCAGCGGCGAGTTGAGTTTCTCGTAGCGATCGCGCAGGGCAAGGACGCGCTCATGGGCGCCATGCTGGTCTGCGTGGACCTCCAGCGCCAAGGTGACCCCGTATTTTTCAGCCACGGGCAGCAGGCTTTCCATGGCGTCCGGTGTCAGGGAGATCTGGACCCGGGCGATCGGGAATCCCAGCCGTGAGGCCACCTCGATCTGCGTCCGCATGTACTCCACCAGTTCGTCGTGGTTCATGAGGCGGTCCCTGCGGATGCCCGTGTCCACATTGACGGCCAGGGAGGTGGGCACCAGGTCCACTTCCGCTACCAGGTCGCGGAAGTGGCCGACGAAGGAATCATCAATCTTGTCCGGGAAACCGCGCAGGCTTGAAAAGCCAATGATTTCCAGTCCGGGGCCGAAGCCCTCCGCAGCCACCTTGCGGATCAGGCCGTCAAGATCGTACTGCCGGCCGTGGAAGGCACGGGTAAAGCTGTACAGGGTTACGCCCTGGATGGGCGTGCCGAGGCCGGTCATCACTGTCCTACCTTCATGGTCTTGGTGCAGTTCTCTTCGATGTGCAGGACCCCGTGGTCCGTAATGATGTAGGGGATGTAGAGCTTGAGGTCCACCCGGACCTCATGGTCAGCCGCTGTGTCATCAATCGGCAGTTCGCCCGAAAGGACGGCCGAATCCAGCGGGTACCACCACTCCCCTGTCTCTTCCACGAGTTCGTCGAAGCTGAAGGTGCGCTCATTCATGGTCCAGCGCAGCGATTCCTTGGGCGCAGCCACACCGTCAACGGTGAGCGACGCGTCAGCGATGCACGAACCCGGAAGGGCGCGGTACCACGGGATTCGGACTTCGACGGCGGTCCGGTCGCCTTCGGTGGTGAGCGTTCCCTGCTCGATCATGCGGTCGGCAATCATCGGGACTCCTTGTCTTGCCCGGGGCATCGGCGCCCCACGGGACTTTTTCCTTATTTAGTAATTCTATTGTCTGATTCTGACATAAGTAAAGAGCTGCCCAGTTCAGATGCGATCTTGCGCGCCCCGCGGACTGCAAGTGCCACAGCCGTCAACGTGGGGTTGCACGCCGTTGGGGTCGGGATGACGCCGTTTCCTGCCACGAACAGGCCCGCCACTCCCCACACCTCGCTGTCCGGCGAACAGACGCTTTCTCCGTCATCGCTCACGCCCATACGGGTCGAACCCTGGTAATGCAGCGAGGCTCCGGGCGGAAGCACAAACGGACGCTCATCCAGCGGGTGGCCCACAGCTTTGCCCAAGCGAACGATCTCGGCTTTGGCCCGATCAATCACCTCGTGGTCCGTGGCCGTCAGCTTGTAGTGGATGCGCATGGCCGGCATGCCATAGGCATCGCGGATGTCCTCATCGAACGCCACTCGGTCCTCGCGCTGCAGGTCCTTGGCGCAGAACAGGCCCAGCCCCACGATCGATCCCGGCACCACCGGATCATCGTCCGCGAGCGGCACGGGCGAAGCGTCCAACTGCATGATCTGGCCGTGGAAGGGAACGTCGTCGGTGTACGGAACCCAGGCGACGCCGCTTTGCTGGCTCAACGCCCCGCCGGCCCGCGGCTCGGCAGGCACTGGAGCCGTAACGCCCTCCAGCCGGCTGGCGAAAACCACCTGGGGTTGGTCATTGAGGTATCGACCCAAGGCATCGGGCCGAATACCCGAGGCCCAGAGCAGCTGCGGTGTCCGCAGGGCATCCCCGGCAACCACCACGAAGCGGGCCGCAACCTGGTGGCTTTGCCCGGTCCGGCGGTCCTGGACCTCGACGCCGGTGGCCGTGCCGCCGTCGTACGTCACCCTGGTGACCAGCGATTCGTCGAACAGCTCGAACCGCGGGTTCTGCCGGGTCGCCTCGCCCATCACGACGTCGGCTCCGGACCACATGAGGCGGCCGTCGGGCTCGCGGTGGACAGCGAGCGGCATGGGCTGGACACGCAGGGCGGCTTCGCGGCCCTCATCCACGGCGGCGGAGAGCCGGTCATGGACGATGTCGGAGAAGGGGGCACCGTCGAAGGCGTGCGTGGTGACGCCGAGGAGGCGCTCCGCATCGGTCAGCAGCGCATCCATGTCCGGCACGAAGCCGATGGATTCCTTGCCGGAGGGACGCGGGCAAGCCGCCGTCCAATGGGCACCCATGCCGCCGACGTTGCTGGACATCGCAGCAACGGGCAGTCCGTCTTCGCCGGGGAAGGCGTAGCCTTCGCTCAGCAAATACGTGCCGGGCCTCGCCCTCCGTTCGCCGCTCTTGACGGCGCCGGGCGAGTTGACCGTGGCAGCCCCTGCACCGGGACCTTCGGAAGCGCGCTGGGCCAGGATCCGGCTTTCCGCGTCAGCGATGTTCTTCACGTGGGCACCCGGGGGATTGCTGACCGTGGGGCCAACTTCGAACATGGCGATCGTGGCGCCCGGCGCTTCTTCGCTGAGGATCCGTGCGTACGCCGACGCCGTGGGCCCACTGCCCACGATTGCGACGTCCACTGCGGAAGGGTAGGAGCGCTGGCTCACCGGGAGGCCACCAGTTCCTGGATCCGACGCACCGACTTGGCAGACTCGATGGTCGGGTAGTACTCGAGGCCCACAGGCCCGGCGTAGCCACTGGCCTTCAGGTCATTGAGCCGCGCGGACCAGTCGATGGAACCGGAACCTGGCTCGCCGCGGCCGGGAGCGTCTGCGATCTGGACATACTTAACGAGGCTCCCGGCGTTGGCCAGTTCGGCGGCGACGTCTTCGCCCTCCACGGTGGAGTGATAGAGGTCGTAAAGGATGCCGAAATCAGGCGAGTCCACGCCACGGGCGATGTAAACGGCTTCTGATGTGCGGTCCAGCAGGGCACCGGGGTGGTCAACGCGGATGTTGACCGGCTCCAGGACCAGCGTGATTCCGGAACCCTGGATGTGGTTGATGCCCTTGGTGAAGATCTCGATGAGCTCGTCCAGCTGGTCTTGGCGCTTGCGGCCGCCGAAGCCCGTGCCACTGCCCACGACGATGCGGGGGCAGCCAAGTTCCTGGGCCACCTTCACACCGGCATCGAGCCCCTCATAGAAGGGTTCGTGGTTCTTGGGCGGAATCATGAACTGCATGCGCGGCTCGGCGAGCTGGGCCGTGAGCTGGACGCCCGTCTCCTCCAGGGCAGCCTTGAGTGCCGGGATGTCCTTGCCAGTGGGTCCCCACATCTCGATGGCGTCAAAGCCGGCGGCCGCTGCGGCCCGGACGCGGTCGGCTGCACTTTCGCCGGCCTCAGAGAACAAAAGGTCGATATTCGGCGCAAGTTGGAACATGGGTGTCTCCTTAAGATCTGTACGGATTGTCGGTGAGGGTGGCTGGCTAGCCCTTGAGCCCGCCGGAGAAGCCCTGGATAAAGCGCTTCTGGGCGAACAGGAACAGGGCCAGGATGGGAATCATGGACACGATCACAATGGCGAAGATCGAGTTCCACTGGGACACCAGCGATCCGATGAAGTAGTACATGGCTACCGGCAGGGTCTGGTTGCTGGAACCGCCCAGGAAGATGAGCGAGGTGAAGAAGTCGTTCCACACGATCAGGCCGGCAAAGATCGTGACCGTTCCCGTGGCCGGAGCCATCATGGGAAACACCACCTTGGAGAAGATCTGGGTCTTGCTGGCCCCGTCAATGGTGGCCGCTTCCTCGTAGTCCGTTCCTAGCCCGCGGAAGAAGTTGGCATAAAGGAAGATTGACAGGGGCAGGAGCATACCCGTGTACAGGACGATCAACCCCCATGCCGAGCCGGTCAGGCCCAGGGTGCGCGCGCCCATGTACAGCGGCACTGCTCCCAGCTGCCCGGGCAGGATGATGGCGATGAGGAAGAGGTAGTAGACCCCTTTGCTCCAGCGTTTGGTGGAGCGGGAAATGACATAGCCGGTGATCGAACCCAAGGCAATGAGGCCCACGATGCTGCCCGCGGTGATGATGACGCTGTTGACCAGGCCAAGCACCACGTTGGAGTTCCCTGATGCGGTCAGCACCGCGGTGAAGTTGCTGAAGTCGGGGCTCGACGGCGGTGCCAGCGGCGACGTCGTGTAGATCTCGGCGTCGGACTTCAAGGCGGTGGTCACCAGGAAATAGAAAGGTGCCAGGAACGTCAGGGCCAGTGCCCAGAGGCCGATCTCACGCAGGAGGGTCAATTTGGTGTAGCGGAACATGTCTTAGTCCTCGGGGTTCGATCGCGTCAGCCGCTGCTGGATCACGGCGAAGAACAGGATGATGACGGCCAGGACCAAGGCAAGGGCGGCACCGCCGCCGAAGTTGCCCAAGGCAAAGGCCTGCTTGTAGACCTGCGTGGCCAGGGTTTCGGTTGCACCGGCCGGGCCACCGCCGGTGAGGGCCATGATGGGGTCAAAGACCCGGAGGCCCTGGACAATGCCGAGCGTGGTGGCAATGGCCACGGCCGGGCGGATCCCCGGAAGGGTGACATTCCAGAAACGCTGCCAGAGGTTGGCGCCGTCGATCGCTGCTGCTTCCTCGATTTCAACGGGAACACTGGCCAGGCCCGCCATGAAGATGACCATGGCGAAGCCGGTGCTGCCCCATACAAGGACAACCAGCACGGTCCAGATGGCCCACTGCGGGTCCGCGAGCCAAGGCTTTGCGAGATCTTCGGCTCCGATGGACCGGAGGAAAACGTTGATGGGACCATCGAAGTCGAAGATGTACTTCCAGATGTAGGCCGTTGCCAGCGGGCTCAGCACTACGGGCATGAAGAACAGCGTGCGCAGGATGTAGCGGGTCTTCAGCACGCGGTTCAGGCCAAGGGCGATGACCAAGCCTGCCACGTTGCCGATGAACACCGACGAGAAGGCCAGGAACAGGGTGTTCATCAAGGCCCCAAGCTTGGTGGGGTCCTTGAAGATGGCCTCGAAGTTGGCGAGTCCAACTACTTTGAACGAGCCGATTCCGGTCCAGTTAGTGAAAGCGAAGTAGCCGCCAATCCCGGTTGCCACATAGTGGATGGCGATCACCAGGGCAATACCTGGAAGGGCCCACCACCAGTGACCGAACTGCAGGGAGCCGCCCCGGGAACGGACCTTTCGGGCCGTTCCCGGAGCGCGCCTGCCTCGCCGGGAAGCGTCAGCTGCTTCGGTCTTGGATTGCATCGTCGCAGTCATGGTAATCCTTGCTTGTCCCTTTGAGTCGTCTGGGCGTGGGTGGTGGGAGTCCCGGGTCAGCCCCAGGCTGCGTCCATGGCCTGCAGGACCTGGTCGACAGACTTCTGGCCGGTCAGGAGACCCTGTACACCGGTGGCCAGTGCGTCATAGACGGCGGAGTTGGGCCACTGGCTGTTGGGCAGCGGACCGTAGTTACCCTCCTTGATGAGGTCGCCGACGTTCTTGTAGGCACCCGACCCGAAGTCGTAGCTCTCAAGGCCGCTCACGGGGAGGGCTCCGTCAATCTCGGCGAACGTCTTGGTCTGTTCCGGCTCGGCGGCCCAGGCCAGGAATGCTTTGGCAGCTTCCTTGTTCTTGGACGCAGCGTTGATGGAGAAGGCGTAGTTGGCGCTGGCGTAGACAAAGCCCTTATCCGAGCTGTCCTGCGCCGGAAGGGCACGGACCACGAACTCCGAGTCGGCGGCCGCGGTCTTCAGCTGCTTCCATGAGGGGCCGGGGATGAAACCGGCCACGGAAGTTCCGCTGGCAAGGCCCTTGGTGATGGCATCGAAGCCGGCACCCGCTGCGCCCTTCTGGAAGCATCCGGCGTCGTTCATCTTCTTGACGGCTTCAAGGGAGTCTTTCCAGCCCTGTGAGTCTGCGAAGGTGGTTTCCTTGTTGCTCCGCTTCTCATTCCACTTGGGGTCCTCGGCATAGACGCGGGTCGCTGCGAGCGACATCGCCATCAGGCCAGTGTTGGGCGCGGCTGCACCGGCGAGCGCGAAGAAGGACTTTCCGGAGGAGCTGAGCGTGGAGCACTGCTTCTCCAGGCCGGCGAAGTCGGCGGGGAATTCAGAGACACCGGCCGCCTTGGCCGCAGTCTCGTTGGCCACCATGCCCACCACGGTGATCTCGGGCGCCTGGCCGTAGACCTTACCGTCCTTTCCGAACAGCGCTTCACTGCCCACGGGGACAAGGCTCTTGGCGGAGTCGTCCAGCGGTTCCAGGAAGTTGGCTTCCACCAGGGGGAGGATGCTGCGGCCCGTGCCGGACCCGGGCGAGGTGACGATGACGTCAGAGGCATTGCCGGCCTGCAACTGCGTGCGGACCGTCTGGTCATAGGAGTCGTTGGGCTGGGCGTTGAACGTGATCTTCACGTCGGGATGGGCAGCCATGTACTGCTCAGCCAACTCCTGGAACGGGCTCTCAATGGTGTTGGACGTGGCGAACGTCAGCGAGAACTCCTTGGAGCCTCCCTCTGTGCCCGTCGTAGTGGAACCCGAGCAGCCGGTCAGCGCAAGTGCCGCAGCGGTTGGGATTGCGAGGACGCCAACCTTGAGTCCCCGGAAGCGGTGCTGTGTCATTTTCAGCCTTTCTGACTTCTTTGTCTGTCGGGGTCCGTGACCCCGGTCACTCACCAGTATGACCGGCATCTGCAGGAAAGACACATAAGTATTTCGGATACCGCACATAAGTCCCGGCACTCTGCGTAAGATGTTTCTGCCACGCCTTTTCCGCCAGGCCCTGACTCAAAGGATGCCCCCAGTGACGGACTACTCCCTGCTCTCCAGGCTCGACCTCAATCTGCTGACATCACTGGACGCGCTCATCACCGAACGGAGCGTCACCCGCGCAGCTGAACGGCTTCACCTGAGCCAGCCGGCACTCAGCGCGTCGCTGGCCCGGCTTCGGAACCACTTTGGGGATCCCATCCTGGCCAGGCGGGGAAACACCTATGAACTCACTCCTTTTGCACTGCGGCTGGCCGAGCACACCACCTTGGCCCTCGATGCCGCACGCCGCGTCTTCGAGAGCCAGGCCAGTTGGGAGCCCAACGAATCCGCGCGGGAATTCTCCATCTACGGCTCGGACTATGGCTTCACGACCGTGGGAAAGGTGGTGTCGGAGCTGGCGGCGGAGCGCGCGCCGGGAGTGCGCTTCCGCTTCATGCTGCACAACCCCGTGGTGGTGGAAGACGCGGCCAACCGGCTCAGGGCAGCGGACGGCATGGTGATTCCCCATGGCATCCTGACCGGCCTGCCCTACGTGGACCTGTGGCGCGATGACTGGCTTGCGGTGGTTTCCGAGACCAACGCGGAGGTGGGCGGGGAAGTCTCCATGGATAACATCGCCACGCTCCCGTGGGTCATGACCTACCAGTCCCGATCCGCGTTCACCTCGGCAGAGCGGCAGATCCAGCAGTTGGGCATTGAACCGCGGGTGGAGGTCGTGGTGGAAAGCTTCCAAGCGCTCCCCCATTTCATCACCGGAACCAACCGGATCGGGCTGATCCAGGCGGCCCTGGCTCCCATCGCGCTGCGGCTTGGCGGCGTCCGCGTCCTGCCGCTGCCGTTCCCGGCCACGCCCTTGGTCAACGCCCTGTGGTGGCATCCGGTGCACAATGCCGATTCCGAGCACATCTGGATGCGCGGACTGTTTGAAGAGGCCGCGGCCATTGTGGCATCAGGGACTGAGTCCGGAGACTGACCCCAGGGCAGAGAGCCCGGCCGGAAACCCGGCCGGGCTCTGCTCCTCTTTTATGCTGTGCGTCAGACGGCGGCGGTCATAGCCGCACGCATGCTGCGCCTGATCAGGTCATGCTGTTTCCGGACCAGCAACAGGGGGTCCACCTCGCCCAGTTCGGCGAAGGCATGCCCCTCCCACTCACTCGACCAGTAGCCTCGGTAGCCGCCTTCCACAAACACCCGCACCAGTTCCGGGTAGTCAATGGCAGGCTCGTTCCCGCGCTCGTCAATGTCGTAGAACTTCGCATGCACGTGCATGATCTGCGGCATGATGTCCGACCATTCGCGGGGATCAACATGCCCGTGCATGTTGAACGCAAGGTGGGCGAAGGAGCCCAGCCTTGCGGGGTCGAAGTCCCGGCTGCGGAGGTACCCGATGAATTCCTCCTGGCGCTCCCGCATGGAGGCATCAGTGGACCAGATGGACTGCAGGCGCTCCAAGGCCTCACTGTCCAGGCCGGCCCTTGATACAGCCCGCAGCAACGTGGGAGACATGCTGTGCATGGTGGAGGAGAAATCGGCCACGAAGCCAAGCAACGGCGAATCCAGCTCCGCGTAGACGTCGCGGACCTTCATGATCTCCGGAGAGTTGGGGCCCAAGGGCGCATGGATCTCATAGGCGAGCTTGAGGTCAAGCTTCTCCGCCAGTGGCAGCAGCCTCCGCAGCAGCGCCGGCTTTGCGCTTTGGATCCTCACCAGCGGGAACCCGAGCTTCTTGGCCCCATGGAAGAGCGTCTCCGTGAACTCGTACTCTTCGTCCGGCGTCATGTCGCGGTCCCGCCGGCGCCCCATGTCCAGGTTGGCGCCGAAGGAGCTCGCAGCGAACCCGAATTTGTCGAAGGCAGCCTGCCAGGACCGGGCAAAGTCGTCGGTGACCTGCGGATAGGTGGGCAGCACCTGCGAGGCGACAATCTCGATGCCCGGGCCGATGCCCAGCTCCGCCACACGGCTCAGCAAACCGTCAAAGTCGTACCATCCTGCCCGGAACTCGGCACTGGCTGAGTAGAGGGTCAACCCCAAGTGGAACGGATCTTCGTCCGCTTTCGGCGGCGGGGGCGCGACCGCCGTCGTGGATGTGGGCGGCGGGGCGTCCCGGTCGACCACCGCGAGCTCCAGGGTTTGGTTGACGAAGTTCGGCACATACATTCCCGGTCCACCGTCCTGGCCGGGCGCGATCTGCATGTAGGGCAAGCGGAGCTCGCCGAGGATATGGATCGTATGCGTCTCCCCCAACTCCACGGGTTCCGGGCGGCGGACAACCAGGAGCGGGTGCTCCTGGAGGAACCACAGCGTCTGCGCCTGTTCGGGGAGTTCCTCCAGGGCGTAGCGCTTGCCGGCGAGTTCGAGGGAAAGGTCCTCGTGCGCGATCTCCTCACCGTCGACGGTCAGCTTCAGGGTGGAGACGGAAGAGAGCCACAGGCTCCGGTACCAGGGAAGGGTGAGCGATAACGCCAGTCCTTCCGGATGGGCGCGGAGGCTGTCGTGGTGAATCAGTCCATTAGGCATGGGTCTTCTCCAATAATCGGGGGTTGAGTCAGTCGAGTCCGGAGGCAATCCTGCGGATGAGCGAGTGTTGGCGGCGTATCTGTTCGAGGGACCGCCACGGCGTCCGTTCACCTTCGTACTCACTGGAGAGGTAGCCGTTGTATCCGGCGGACTTCAGGGCTTGGAGCACGGGCTGCCAGGGAATTTGCTGGTCTTCCAGGTGCTCGTCGATGTCGTGGAACTTGGCTTGGACGAAGACCACGTATTTCGCGATGTCAGCAAAATCCGCCGGATCCACGCCGATGCCATCCAGGAAAGCGGGCCGCGTTTCCCTCGTCTCGCCAGCGCGGAGCGGAATGGGCCGGTCCTGGAAGATCCCCGTATCGATCAACAGGCCGAAGTTCTTGGTCCCGGTGCGTTCAATGAGCTCAATGTAGTCATCCACCACCGGGTGCTTGATGGGGGTAGGCGAGTGGATCTCGGGGCAGATCACCACGCCCAATTCGTGTGCCAGGTCCAGCGAGCGCTCCACGGACTCGGTCCAGATGGGGTCCGGAATGAGGTCGCTGGAAACCACGCCGATCTTGGGGCGCACGAACCCGAAGCCCAGGCGGTTGGCCAGCCTGAGGTCCCTCTGCAGCGCCGACGCCCCTTCCTGCGCCGTCATCCCGCGCCCCGGGTGCAGGCGGGTGTCGATCCAGGAGCCGTAGTTGGTGGGTTCCAGGGAGTACTTCTCCAGCAAACCGAACCACTCGTCAATCCAGGCGGCGGACGGCTCCGGGTAGCCGGGAACATGCCCTTCGCCGAGAATTTCGACGCCGGTTGCACCCGTGTCCGCTACGGCCGCCAACGCGGTTTCCAGGTCAAGGACCGTTCCGAAATCGTGCATGAAACTGTACAGGGAGACACCGTAGCGGAAGACGCCATCGCCGCCTTCCGGACCCAGCGTGATGTGTCGGGACTCGCGGTACACCGATGGCTGGTGTTCCTGGGGTATGTAGGACATGCGGAGCTTCAGCTCCACGGACACCTCGTGTACGCCTTGCGGCAGGCCGCCCTCGAAGGGCACCGTAACGGTGGCTGCCTCCTCCAAAGGCCAACGGACGCCATCAGTTTCCTGCAGATCCTGCAAGGTGTAGGTGGTGCCGCCAAAAGTCCAGACTGGGACCGGCGCCGGAACATCCACCAGACTGCCTACCCTGACGGCTACGCCATCGATCAGGGACGCGGCCATGCCGCGGTATGAAGGCATGCGCAGCTTCAACTGGAATCCGGTGAGGCGGTCACCGCTGCGGACGTTGCGGAATCCCGTGGCTTGAATGAGGTCTCGTTCGAGAAGCATCTTTGCTCTTTCCGTGAGGGTTGGAAAAAGCATACCCACTTATGCTCCATTTGAACATAAGTATGATCATATTCTACCGAATGACCTGATGCCGCCAGTCAGGACAAACGTCGGAAAGCAACACGCTAGGCCGCTGCCGTTGTTGAGGTCCGCAGCCGGTACAGCGAGGACGTCGCCGTGATGTACAGGTCATGGCCGTCCGGTCCCCCGAAGCAGACGTTCGACACCTTCTCCGGTATCCCGACGTCCGCCAACAGAGCGCCGTCCGGCGCATAGACCCGGACCGACGCTCCGGCCGAGGTCCACACCCGGCCTTCGACATCCACGCGGAATCCGTCGGACGGTTTGTCGTCTTCCAGCTCAACGAACGTCCGGCCCGGGCCACACTTGCCCTGCTCCACGGGATACACCCAGATGCGATAGGGAACTCCGCGGGCCGGACCGGCTGTGTCAGCGACGTACAACAAGGACCCATCGGGCGAGAAGGCCAGCCCGTTCGGGTACACCAGGTCCGTGACCACCGGCGTCAGTTCCCGGGTGGAGGGATCGAAACGGAAGACGTAGCAGGCACCGTACTCCAGCTCGCCCTCGTGACCCTCAACCGTGCCCGGGAGGATCCCGTAGGGCGGATCGGTGAACCAGACCGTCCCGTCCTTGGCCACCACAACATCGTTGGGCGAATTGAGCCGGCGCCCGCCGAACGCTTCGACGATCGGCGACACCACGCCGTCGTGGTCCCGCTCGACGCGGCGCCGGCCGTGGCTGCACTGCACCACGCTTCCGTCGGCGTCCAGCGTGCGCCCGTTGGTGTATTCGACGGCGGTCGCGTACTCACGCGTTTGGCCCGTCTCCGGGCTGTACTCCAGAATCCTGTTGTTGGGGATATCGCTCCAGCGGACCGTTTGGGATTGCGGGATCCAGACCGGTCCCTCGGCCCAGATGGTGCCTTCGAAGACCTTCACCACCGCACCCGTGATCAATTCCATGCTGTGACCCTTCCGTTGTGACCTGCGGGATCGAGCCTAATCCTGCGAACCCACGGTTTCCGCCGAAGGAGCCGACTCGGGCGCGGCCTTCGCGCCGGCTCCGGGCATGGCGATCACCGCTGCCACCGTCAGTACCGCAGCAACCAGCACGGCAAGGAACACGGCCATCGACGCCGAGACCGTTGACTGCGGGTCCGGGCCGCCGCTGTTCGCGTAGATCGCGTTGGCAACCGCACCGAACACGGCCACGCCGATGGAGCTGCCGATGGAACGGGAAAAGAGGTTGGTCCCGGTGACGACGCCCCGTTCGTTCCAGTCGACGCTGGACTGGGCTGCTATCAGGGTCGGTGTGGCCACCAGGCCAAGCCCGAGTCCGACGATGAAACAGGCCACGGCTACCAGGAGCACGTTGGGAGTTGACGCCGTCAAGGCAAGAACCGCCGTGCCGATGACCGTGATGGAGATGCCGATCAGGGCCGTGGTGCGGAACCCGATCCGGAGGTAGAACCTGCCGGCCTGCGATGCACTGAGTGGCCAGCCGAGCGTCAACGCGGCCAAGGCCAGGCCCGCCAGGATGGGGGAGGTTTGGATGGCGCCCTCCAGGAAGGTCGGCACGTAGGAGGTAAGTCCGAGCATGACAGCGCCGACGCCAAAGGAGACCAGCGCAGTGGTTGCCAGAAGCCTTCGGGAAACCACCCACGGTGGGAGGACCGGCTCGGCCGCTTTCCGCTCGACCAGCAGGAACGCTCCGAGCAATACCGCGCCGATCGCAAACACCGCGATGCTGATGGCGGAGTCCCACGCCCACGCGTGGCCGCCCTCCAGCGCACCGAGGATCAGGAGGCTCAGCGACGTGGTGAGCAGGAGTGCACCCAGGTAGTCGATGCGGTGCCTGGTCTTTTGGACGTCCTCGTGGAAGGTGCGGACCAGCATCCAGCCGGCCAGCAGGCACAGCGGAATGTTGATCAGGAAGATCCAACGCCAGATCTCCAACGAAGCAAAAATACCGCCGAGCGTGGGGCCAACGACCGACGATATGGCCCAGACACTGGCCAGGTAACCCTGCACCTTGGCACGCTCGGCAAGCGTGTAGATATCGCCGGCAATGGTGATCGAGACCGGCTGGACCGCTCCGGCGCCCAACCCCTGCAACACGCGGAACGCGATGAGCGCCGGCATGCTCCAGGCCAGCCCGCACAGGATGGAACCGAGCAGGAACAGCCCGATGCCGCTGAGGATGATCGGCTTGCGTCCCAGGACATCGGAGAGCTTGGCATAAACAGGAACCGAGACGGCCTGCGCCAACAGATAAGCCGAGAAGAGCCACGGGAAGGAAGAGAAGCCGCCGATGTCCTCAACGATCGACGGAACGGCCGTGGCGACGATCGTCGAATCGATCGCCACCAGGCCGGTGGACAGCATCAGGGCAATCAGGATGGGGCCACGTTTGGATCGGAACCCGACGCCGTCTTCAGTCTCAGTAGTCATGTATCCCGTCATCCCGTCGCGTTCGTGCTGTTCCTCCAAAAAGAGGTAACTCCGGAGGTGGCGGAATTAGTCCCGGGCTTGGGGTGGAGCGAGGTCCTATTGGGCAAGCACTATGGGAACTACATCTTTCGGGTGGACTGCCAAGGCAGCGGCACCGGCCAGCTCCTCCTGGGTGCCGTAGCCCCACAGGGCAAAAACTGTCGGGATTCCAAAGGCGGCAGCCCCCTCGACGTCGTGAATCCTGTCTCCCACCATGACAGGCCTGGCCACGTCCACGCCTTGGAACTGAAGTCGCCGCAGGGACGCTTCGATGACGTCCTTCTTGTGTGATCGATCCAGTACGTCTGAGGCTCCGCAGATGTCAACGAAGTACTGGCCGATCCCCAGCAGGTCAGCCATCCTGAGGGCTTGGTCTTCAATCTTGGAGGTGGCGACAGCCATAGGGAGGCCGCTTGGCAGTTCTTGGAGGAGCTCGTAGACGCCGTCGAAGAGGCGGGCTTGCCGGACTCCCCATTCGGCGTAGTGGGTCCGATAATGCTTGAGGGCCAAGCGCGCCCGCTCTTCGTCCATGCCCGGAAGCGAACGGAACGACTCGATCATCGGCGGACCCACGTAAGACATCAGTTCCTCCGGCCCAGGCGCTTCGGCCCCGACTGCCTTCAGGGCCGCAGCTGCGCTCCCTGTCACTCCTTCGGCGGAATCGACCAAGGTGCCGTCCATGTCGAAAAGGATGCACGTGAATTCCCCCGCAGTCGGCTCGCGGAGCTGTGGACGTATCATTTCTTCTTGGGCCTTTCGGTCAAGGCAGGTGCTGTACTGTGCGCCTGCATGCTTATTTGTGGATGGGACGCATGGAACGACCAAGCCTGGACGGTATTGACCAAAGCATCCTCGCGGAGTTGACCAGGAACGCCCGGGTTCCCCACGCGGTACTGGCCAGCAAGGTCATGCTGTCAAGGAACGCGGTACGCCAGCGGATCGAAAGAATGGAGCGGCAGGGCTACATCCAGGGCTACACCGTGGTGGCCGGTGGAGATGCCCGGGACTCCGTTTCGGCATTCCTCATGGTTTACCGGAAGGACCGTATGCGTGGAGCTGACGTTTTGGCTGCACTCCGCGCGATCCCCGAGGTAGTCCTTTGCGATGTCCTGAGCGGTGACTTTGACTTGATCGTCCGGCTCGAAGCCCGTTCCTTGGGCCGAATCCAGGAAATCTGGGAGGAGATAGCCGCCATCCCGGGCGTGGCCGATACGGTCACGGCCATGACGCTCTCCAATGTGATCCGCAGAGGTTCCGTTTAGGGCGCTATCCGCCCGGACGCATTCCCGGCCGGAGTCCGGCGGCATCATCGAGGATGGCCTTGGCCGAATCCCCGTCCAACAACCCCATTGAGGTGATTGACTCCAGCACGGGCGCGTTGTCCCTCAAAGCCTGCTTCGCAACCGAGGCTGCAGCTGCGTATCCGAGCGCCGGGATGAAAGCGGTGGCCAAACCGGCCGAGCTCGCCACCTTCGACCGCAGCAGCTCCTCGTCCGCTTCAACGCCCTCGACGCAGTGGGTCCGGAGGATGCGGGCTCCGTTGGTGAGCCAGGACAGTCCCTGAAGCAGTACATGCCCAATCACCGGTTCGAAAGCATTGAGTTGGAGTTGGCCGTTGTCAGCGGCCATGGTGACAGTTGTGTCCGCGCCTGCGACGGCGAAAGCGATCTGGTTAAGGGTCTCCGGGATGACCGGGTTAACCTTGCCTGGCATGATCGATGAGCCAGCTTGCCGCGGCGGCAGCCTCAGCTCACCCAAACCATTTTGTGGTCCGCTGGAGAGCAACCTGAGATCGCTGCTGATTTTGGACAACTTGACCGCGGAGCGCTTCAGCATTCCGGACAAGTGCATGAAGACACCGACATCGGAGGTAGCCTCTACCAGGTTCAGGGCCGGAACCAACGGGTAACCAGTGATCCCTGCCAGTGCGTCCACTACCCGCTCCCGGTAACCGGTTGCGGCGGTGATTCCGGTTCCGACGGCGGTGGCCCCCAGGCTGCATTCAAGGAGGAGACTGGCAGATTCTTCCAGCCGCTGCCGGTCCTCGGCGATGGTTGCTGCGAAGGCTTGGAACTCTTGACCCAGGGTCATGGGAACGGCGTCCTGCAGCTGCGTGCGCCCCATCTTCACAATGTGGGCGAAGGCCGTGCCCTTGCCTTTGAAGGCCCCGACCAGCCGGTCCAGTTCCTCGCACAGGCCTTGCGCTGCTCCTGCCAAGGCCAGTTTGAGGGCCGTGGGGTACACGTCGTTGGTGGACTGGCAACGGTTGACGTGGTCTATGGGATGGAGGAACTGGTAGCTGCCGAGAGGGTGCCCCAAAGTTTCCAGGGCAATGTTTGCGATCACCTCGTTGGCGTTCATGTTGGTGCTGGTGCCGGCGCCTCCCTGGATCACGTCAACGCAGAACTGATCATGGAACCGCCCGGCCTCGATGGCTTCGCAGGCTTTGCCGATGGCCCGGGCTGTGGCGGAATCAATGACGCCAAGTTGGCCGTTGGTGACTGCGGCTGCCCTTTTGACCCTTGCCAGGGCCACGATGAGCCGGGGGTGCTGCGCCAAGGTAGTTCCGCTAATGGGGAAGTTCCACAGGGCCCGGGCCGTGTGGGCGCCCCAATAGGCATCGACCGGCACCTCGACGCGGCCAAGGGAGTCTTCCTCCACCCGATATTGCTTATGCAAAGTTTCCCTCCCTCAGTCCTTGATGCAGATGACTTTTGGCTGAGTCATATCCTCGTAAGCGAAGCGCACGCCCTCCCGGCCCAAGCTGCCGTACTTGAAACCCCCGAACGGCATTCCGTCGAACCGGTAGTCGGAGGAGTCGTTGATCATCACGCCACCCGCTTGGAGCTGTTTGGCCGCCTCCATGGCATTGCCGAGTGAGGACGTGAAGATCCCGGCATGGAGGCTGAAGTCGATCGAGTTGGCAACCTCAACTGCCTCTTGCAGGGAATCCACGGGCCGCAGCATCACGAGGGGTCCGAAGGCTTCTTCCTGCCACATCCGGCTGTCTTCGGGAACTGCCTCAGCTACCGTCGGCTGGACAAGGTTTCCGACGTTCCTGCCACCCGCCAGCAGGACTGCACCGGCGTCAACGGCCAATCGGATTTTGTCCATGAGCGCGCCGGCGGCCGCGGCGGTGATCATCGGCCCGACGTCGGTCTTTCCGTCATTTGGGTCGCCCACCACCAGCGATGCAGTTTCGGCCAGGAACCTGGCCTTGAACTCCTGATAGACGGAACTGTGGACCAGGATGCGCTGCACTCCAACGCAGTTCTGCCCGGCCGCCCAGAACGCTCCGGAAACGCAGGACTCCAGGGCTTTCTCCAGGTCGGCGTCGTCCATGACAATGACGGGCGCATTGCCGCCGAGGTCCATGGCCAGCTTCTTGAGCCCGGCGGTCCTTGCGATGTCCTCGCCCGTTGAGAATCCGCCGGTGAAGGACACCATCCGGATGTCCGGCGCGGACAGGATCTTCCGGGCAACCTCGCGTCCACCGTGGACAAGGGTCAGTACGGTGTCCGGAAGTCCGGCTTGGATGAGGGCTTCGGCCAGCAGTTGGGCGGACAGCGGAGTCAACGCCGAAGGTTTAAGTACGACGGCGTTGCCTCCTGCGATTGCCGGCCCCACCTTGTGCGCTACCAGGTTGAGCGGATCGTTGAAGGGCGTGATGGCCAGAATGATTCCCAGGGGTTCACGTGAGAACCACCCGTGGCGGTCCTCGGATCCTTCATAGGCGTCAAAGGGGATGACCTCACCGGCATTCCGGCGGGCCTCCGCGGCTGAGAGCCGCAGGGTGTTCACTGCCCTGAGGACCTCTTTACGTGCCTGGCGGATGGTCTTTCCTGCTTCATCGACTATTGTCCGGGCGAAGATTTCGCTGCGTTCCTCGATGGACTGCGCCGCGCGGTCCAGGATCCTGCCCCGGTCGTTACGGGACAGCGCTGCTGATGCCTCGGCGCCGGCGCGCGCCGCGGCAAGGACATCCTCTACCTCTTCCAGGCTGGTGAGCTTGATGCTGCCAATCCTCCGGTGGTCGTAAGGACTGGTGACATCCTGGACGTCGGTCATGGTTGGAACCTCCGCGATCAAGGTCTCAGACATGGGAATCAACTTTCTTGGCTGCATGCATGGCGATGATGTCGGAGAGCAGGGCATAGGCAGTCTCCATCCGTCCGGCGCCAGGGCCGGAGATCGTTACCGGACCCAACAGGTCCGTGGCGAAGGAAACGGCGTTGGTGGCACCGGAAATACCGGCCAAGCCATGGTCCAAGGGCAGGGCCATCGGTTTGACTGAGGCTGACACTGTGCCGTCGGTATTCCTGCTTGCTGACCCGATCAGTTTCCATCGCCGCCCCTCTGCAGCCGCCTTGGAGATGTCTGACGGGGTTACGGAGGAGATGCCCTCGCGGCTGACGTCTTTGAGCGTGATCCCGGCACCCAGCAGTTCATTGGCCAGAATCAGTACCTTGAGTTGGACGTCGTATCCTTCGATGTCTGCGGTGGGGTTGGCTTCGGCGTAGCCAAGATCCTGTGCTTCCCGAACGGCGGACTGCAGGTCCAGGCCTGCTTCCATGCGGCCCAGTACGTAGTTGCTGGTGCCGTTCAGGATGCCCTCGAACCCATCGATGGCAAGCCCGGTGAACATCTGCTTTGCGAGCCTGATGACCGGAGTACCGCTCATCACAGCGCCTTCAAACTCGAACCTGGCTCCGATCGCTTCGGCCAGGCGTGCCAGCTCCGGGCCTTGGAGCGCCACAGGCCCCTTGTTGGTTGTGCAGACACTCTTGCCGGATTCCAGGGCCCAGCGTACGTGGGACACGGCCGGTTCACCGTCTTCCGGGTTGGTGAAGGTGGCTTCGCAGATGATGTCAGCCGTGCAGTTGCGGATCACGGCTTCGTTGTTGGTGTCCCGGGATCCCCCGTGGTCTGCGAATGTTTCAGCGGACGAAAGGTGCAGTGCCATGCCGAGGTCGATACCGCCGGGGACCATCAGCGATCCCAAGCGCAGGTCTGTAATCGCAACAATGCGCAGTCCGAACCCGAGCTCGGCGCGGAGTTCTTCACCGCGTATGTGGACGATTTCCGCAAGGGTGCGGTTGACTCCGCCGAAGCCAATGAGGGCGAGATCGTAGGTGGTCATGGTGCTCCTTCAGGTGGGGTGGCCTTTGATGACTCAATCCTGCGGGGGCCCGGTGTCAGCGCAGCCATGTCATACCGGCAGAGAGCATGGTCATTTTGACCATTCGCCGGACATCAAAGGTCATCCGGGAGATCTATGCGTGCGTTATATGCATTCATAAATGTTTTTAATGACTGCTTTGCGTTCTTTTGTGTTACCTTCATCACTACGGACTCCAGCGGGTGAAATTCGACCCGCCCGGCTCTTCCCCTTCGCATCCGTCACCGACCGGAGAATCACATGGAATCTTCAACACCCCTGCAACTGGACCACCGGCCGGAAGCAGCCGGCGCCGGGCCTGCCCCGAGCGGACTTCGCAGATCAATGGGCACCAGGCACCTGATCATGATCGCAATGGGAGGTGTGATCGGGTCCGGACTCTTCCTGAGTTCCGGCTATACGATCTCCCAAGCCGGTCCGCTGGGCGCAGTCATCGCCTATCTGATTGGTGCGTTCGTCGTATACCTTGTCATGGCGTGCCTCGGCGAACTGGCCATTGCCTATCCCGTATCCGGGGCCTTCCACATCTACGCAGCGCGCTCGATTGGACCGGCCACGGGATTCACCACCGCTTGGCTGTACTGGCTCTGCTGGGCCGTGGCCATCGGTTCGGAGTTCACGGCGTCAGGACTTTTGATGCAGCGCTGGTTCCCGGATGTCGAGGTATGGGTCTGGTGCCTTGTCTTCGCCGCAATCCTCTTCGGCTTCAATGCAATCTCTTCACGGTTCTTCGGGGAGTCCGAGTTCTGGTTCGCCATCATCAAGGTGGGCGCCATTATCGGCCTCATCATCCTCGGCGGCGCGGCCCTCTTTGGCTTTCACCCGTTGTCCGGTTCCGGCAACCATCCCTTCCTCTTTGAGAACTTCAATACTTCAGCCGGTCTCTTCCCCAATGGATTCACTGGCGTCCTGGTTACCGCGCTGGCGGTCTTCTACGCCTTCTCCGGATCTGAACTGATCGGCGTCGCGGCAGGGGAAACGGCCGATCCCGCGCGAAACATTCCCAAGGCAATGCGAAGCACCGTCATTCGTTTGCTGATCTTCTTCGTCGGTGCAATTGCTGTCATTGCGGCAACGGTCCCCTATGACCAGGTGGGTCTGGACGAAAGCCCGTTCGTCACAGTGTTCTCTTCCGCGGGGATTCCCTATGCGGCGGACATCATGAACTTCGTCATCATCACCGCCCTGCTGTCCGCCGGCAACAGCGGCCTGTTCTCCTGTGCCCGCATGCTTTATTCGCTTGCGGACGAAGGCCACGCGCCGAAGGCCTTTAAAAAGCTCACCCGCCGCGGCATTCCCATGATCGCGCTCTCCGTGAGCATGCTGGGCGGCCTCGCATCCCTCATCAGCAGCGTCGCGGCACCTGAAACCGTCTATCTGGCATTGGTGTCCGTGGCTGGTTTTGCCGTTGTTGGCGTATGGATGTCGATTGTGGCTTCCCATTTCTTCCACCGGCGCGCCTTCGTCCGCAACGGCGGAAACGTAGCCGATCTCCCCTATAAGGCGCCATTGTTTCCGTTGGTGCCCATCCTCGCCTTTGTCCTGTGCCTCGTTTCCTTGGTGGGCATCGCCATGGACCCGTCGCAGATAGCAGCGCTGTACTTCGGGGTTCCGTTCGTGGCCGCTTGCTACCTGTTCTTCCGGTTCCGCTACGGCGGCAGGACCCGCAAGGCCCAGCCGGCCTGATTCCGTTATCCATGCTCAGCGGCCGGGCACTGTTTAGCCCGGCCGCTGAGCCGTATTCAAAGGAACCCCCATGTTGCATCCGGTTCCCCCCGAACCCCGCACTGATCATCTGGCCAGCTGGGTGGAAGTAGACGGAGACGCTTTCGAATCCAACGTGCGTGGAGTACAGGCACTCTTGTGTGACCGTGCCAAGGTCTGCGCCGTGATCAAATCTGACGCGTACGGGCACGGGGCGGAGCTGCTGATGCCTTCGCTCGTGCGGACCGGCGTCCCCTGCATTGGTGTCGGTTCCAACCGTGAAGCAGCTATCGCCCGGAGCGTCGGCTTCACCGGCAAGTTGCTCCGTGTCCGCGCCGCCGCACCACAGGAGGTAGCAGCCGCCGTCGGATATGACGTCGAAGAGCTGGTTGCCGACCCTCAAAGCGCGTGGGAAATCAACCGGATTGCAGCTGATTCCGGGCGCGTGGTCCGCATCCATCTGGACATCAACTCATCCGGCATAAGCCGCCACAGCCTTGACGTATCCGGGGCGTTGGGGAGGGCAACAGCAGCGGGAATTTTGAGTCATCGGCACCTGGAACTTGCCGGTATCATGACGCATTTCCCGCTGGACGACGTTGCGGACATCGAAGCAGGTCTGAGCCGTTTCCTGGAGCAGGCCCTGTCGATCCTTAGTGCGGCCCGGATACCACGTGAGCAGATACTGCTGCACGCAGCCAACTCCTTCGCGACGCTCAACGTTCCTGCAACCTGGCTGGACATGGTCCGGACGGGCGCGCTGCTCTACGGCGACTCGGATCCACGGCATCCGGGCTACCGGCGATGCCTGGCCTTCAAAGCCAGAATCGGCTCGGTAAACACTTATCCCGCAGGTAGCAAAGTGGGCTACGGACTCCTTCATACGCTGCGATCCCACGCGCGGCTGGCCACCGTCACCGCCGGCTATGGCGACGGTTACAGGCGGGCGTTGGCCAAGGCAGGGACTGTGCTCGTCCGGGGACAGCGGGTTCGAGTGGTGGACGCGGTCTCCATGAATTCCATGGTGGTGGACGTTTCCGGCGTCACGGACATCAGCCCGGGAGACGAGGTAGTCCTCTTCGGCCGGCAAGGTGGAGAGGAGATCACGGTGAATGAGCTAGAGTCAGCCAACGGCAGCATCCTTGCCGATCTCTACACAGTGTGGGCAGGGGGTTCCCGCGTCCTCGCGCAGGAGACGGCCATGTGAGAATGGCTAGAGCATGCTGAAAGGAGCCCGATCCGTGGATGTTCCATCCGAAGCGTCGTCCTTGGCCCAGGGCCTTCGCTTGGTGCGGTTGGTGGCTGACCGGGAAAAACAGGGCAGGCAGTTGCTGGGTGTCTCACAATTGGCCGCGGAACTGGACATGGAACAGAGTCGCGTATCCCGGCTGGCCCAGGAGCTTTGCGACCTCGAGTTGTTGGAGCGGGAGGACCGCGGGCCGTTCAGGGTGGGTCGGCGCTTCTTTTCC
The DNA here is from genome assembly GCF_052156435.1 of Paenarthrobacter sp. NCHU4564. Classification (NCBI taxonomy): domain Bacteria; kingdom Bacillati; phylum Actinomycetota; class Actinomycetes; order Micrococcales; family Micrococcaceae; genus Paenarthrobacter; species Paenarthrobacter sp. NCHU4564. Next base: position 174,037 of record NZ_JBQLIS010000004.1, on the reverse strand, counting down.
CTGGCCGGTTCCCTCAACGGGAACTGGGTCCGGGAATCCAGAGCCGAGTTGGAAGAGCTGGTGTCCGGGTTTGGCCTCCGCGCCCGATTGTCCGTACGGGACGGCGTGCGGGTGCAGCTCCTTCGGGCTTCAATCAATAACGCCGCTCTGGGCGGTTTTGCCAAGCCCGGGATGGTGACACCGGCCTGGTGCACGGGGGCAGGCAGGGCCCTGCTGTGGGATCACGACACCGGCGCCTTGCATTCGTTGCTTAAGGACGTAAATTTCATCGGCGTGGGCGGACCGGCCGCCGCCCACACTCCAGCCGAGGTGCAGGAGCTGATGGAGCGCGACCGGCCGGGAGGATACGTCCTGGCAACCGAAGAATACGAGCACGCTGTGTGGGAACTGGCAGTCCCTGTGCGCTCACCCCGCGGTGACATCCTGGCTGCACTCAGCGTGCTGGGCAGCCTTTCCGGTGCTGAGCTGGACATTGCTGTGGTGGCCGGGGCCCTGCAGGCGGCGGCAAAACGGTTGGGTTCCGCCCAGGGCCAGGTTCACTGAATTCCGCCGACCCGGGTTTCAAGCCAGTCGCGCCATGACGCGAGTGCCAGCGCATGCTGTTCCCGTTGGGGTTCCAGCCGCTCTTTCGGGCCCACTATCTGCAGCGCCGCGGCGACGTCGCCTTTGAAGTCGCGGATCGGTGCTGCAAGCGAATAGAGGCCCGGTTCGGCCTCCTCGTCGACGATCGAGTAGCCCCTGCTCCGGGCACTTTCCAGGCGGTGAAGAAAGTCGTCCACCGACGATGGCGTGTTGGGCCCGTGCCGGACGAACTCCACGTTCTGGAAGATCCGCCGCACTTCCTCCGCCGGAGCGTCCCACAGAAGAGCCTGGCCGGCGTCGCTGCAATAGGCAGGATAGGGGCGGCCCAGCCATGAGCCAACAAGGTTGGCGCTTGCAGGTACGTGCTCGGCAATGGTGACTGTGCTGTTTCCGCTGAGAACGCCCAGGAAGCAGGCCTCGGTGGATTCGGCCGCCAGCCCCTCCAACGCCGCCAACCCGTCAGTCCGCAGCCGTTGCTCGGTCACCAGCTGGGCATCGGTGAGGAGCGACCAGTCGAGGCAGTACGCCCGGTCCGCCGTGCGTGCCAGGAACCCTTCCTGGAGTGCACCTTTGAGGCTGCGGGAGACCTGGCTGCGGTCTTTGTCCAGGCGCGCCGCAACTTCGGCGACCGTACCGCCGTCGTACCCTTCGGCGTGCCGCTCGCCAACGGTGAGGACGGCCATCATGCCGCGGCCCATGCTGGAGGTCTTTGACATTTCTCGATTCTAGCCAGTCCCGGGGGCAGTCCGACGCGGGCTTGACGACGGGCGGACTGTCGCCTTAGTGGACCGCGAACACGCGGGCGGGGAATCCGCTTCCACCGAGTGGCTTGGCCCAGGTGGCTATAACTGCGCCCCCGGACTCCGGCACGCCCTTCAGGTTGGCGAGGAGTTCGATCTGCCACCTGTCCTTGGCCAGTATGTAGGTTTCGAGGCTGAAGTCCTGGCGTGATGTGGCGCTGCCGGGGTCTGTATCGGTCTGTTCGTGCCCGATCGCCGCTACGTTGCGTTCCTCGACCAGCACCTCAAGGACTTCCCGCGACCATCCCGGCGTGTGGCTGATGCCTTCCGGATCACGATTGGCCATTGCCTGGGCATCGGGCCACCGCAGGCTCCAATCCGTGCGGAGCGCAACGAAGGATCCCGCCGGGATCCTGCCGTTGCGTTCCTCCCAGGCGTCGACGTCGGCCAGCGTCGGCGAAGCGTCGTTGTCGGTCGCGGCGCGGCTGCTGATGTCCAGGACCACCAAGGGCAGCACCATCTCCTGGACCGGTAGCTGGTCAAGAGTTCGGCCGCCTCGGATGAAGTGCGACGGCGGATCGACGTGCGTGCCCCACTGGCCGACGATCGAGTACCTGTGCGCGGTGAATCCGTCGCCCTTGTCCATGTCAAAGAGGGCTTCGCGTTGCTCATCGGGAAACGCCGCAAAGTGCGGCTGGCCCGGATGGAAGGCGTGTGTCAGGTCGGTGAAGGTCCTGTTGGCGAGCAGGGGCGCCAATTCCTGCCACAACGGAGCTTTCACGAGGCGATCCTTTCCTGAAGGATGTCCGCGGCCTTGGAGGATACGGCGCCTCCGGTGGAAACGCTGAGCGGCGCGGAGACTTCAATGACGGGAACCTCCCATGGGTGGATTTCCACAATGCGCTGCACCAGTAGCTGGACGGATGGTTCGTCCAAGGCGGCATCGAAGTAGGACGTGAAGACAAAGGTGGGCGAGATGGTCCGCTGGCCGACCTTACCCAGCGTTGGATTTGCGCCCTCTGCCACGGTGAAACCCTCAAAACCCGCCGTGGATTCGAAGACGTGGTGGTAGTTGCCGAACCCGCCGAGCTCAGGGGTGGCCTTCAGTGTGTCCAGGAGGCGAGCGATGCCGGTGTCCGATTCGAGGGCGCTGGATTCGCCTTGCCCCATACGGGTCATCGTCTCAACAGATACAGGCCAATGGATGCGCAGCTTGCGGACGCTTTTGAGTGCAATATTCACGAGGAGGTTCCTTGGTCGGGAGTGGATGCCAGCATCATCGTGCCATACGTCACCGTGCATTACAAGCATGCAAACTTGTGAATAACGCACATATCTATTTTCGTTGTTTCTCAGTCCGAGACGGCTGCCAGTCCAGAAACCACAAACGGCGGGCCGCCTCCAAGGTTCCATTCGAACCCTGGGGCGACCCGCCGTCGTCGTAATTCTGTAAAACTAGCCGTCGATCAAATCATGCACCACGATCGTCTGGTCACGGTCCGGCCCGACGCCGATCGCGGAGAAGCGCGTGCCGGAGAGCTTCTCGAGGGCCAGCACGTAGTTGCGGGCGTTCTCGGGGAGGTCCTCGAGCGTGCGGGCCCCGGTAATGTCCTCGGTCCAGCCGTCGAAGTACTCGAAGATCGGCACGGCGTGGTGGAACTCGGTCTGCGTCATGGGCATTTCGTCGTGGCGCACGCCGTCCACGTCATAAGCGACACAGACGGGGATCTGCTCGATGCCCGTCAGCACGTCCAGCTTGGTGACGAAGTAATCCGTGAAGCCGTTGACGCGCGAGGCGTGGCGGGCCAGGACGGCGTCGTACCAACCGCAGCGGCGGGGACGGCCGGTGTTCACGCCGAACTCGCCGCCGGTCTTCTGCAGGTACACGCCCATGTCGTCAAAGAGCTCCGTGGGGAACGGACCGGCGCCAACACGCGTGGTGTAGGCCTTGATAATGCCGATGGACCGCGAGATGCGGGTGGGGCCGATGCCCGAACCGACCGATGCGCCGCCAGCGGTGGGGTTCGAGGAGGTCACGAACGGGTAGGTGCCGTGGTCCACGTCCAGGAACGTGGCCTGGCCGCCTTCCATGAGCACAACCTTGCCCTCGTCCAGGGCGTTGTTCAGTTCCAGCGTGCTGTCGATGACCAGCGGGCGCAGGCGCTCGGCGAAGGAGAGGAAGTACTGCACGATCTCTTCCACCACAATGTCGCGACGGTTGTAGACCTTGACCAGGAGCTCGTTCTTCTGGCGCAGCGAGCCTTCCACCTTCTGGCGCAGGATCGATTCGTCGAACACATCCTGGACGCGGATACCCAGGCGGGCCACCTTGTCCATGTACGCCGGACCAATGCCGCGGCCGGTGGTGCCGATGGCGCGGCTGCCGAGGAAGCGCTCGGTGACCTTGTCCAGGACCTGGTGGTACGGAGCCACCAGGTGGGCGTTGGCGGACACACGGAGGCGGGAGGTATCGGCGCCACGGGCTTCAAGGCCGTCGATCTCCTGGAACAGGGCCTCGAGGTTCACCACGCAGCCGTTGCCGATAATCGGAATGGCGTTGGGGCTCAGGATGCCCGCGGGAAGGAGCTTCAGCTCGTACTTCTCACCGCCGACCACCACGGTGTGCCCGGCGTTGTTACCGCCGTTGGGCTTGACCACGTAGTCGACGCGGCCACCAAGCAGGTCGGTTGCTTTGCCTTTGCCTTCGTCGCCCCACTGGGCTCCGACGATCACGATAGCGGGCATGGGATCCTCCCCCATTCTTTCGGGCAAGACCCGGCTGGAAAGCCAGGCCTTGGCGCCGTACATGAGAATGCCCCGACGGTACTTGGTACAGCCTGCCGCGGCCGCGGCAGACGCAAGAGTTTCGGGGCTCTTACCAGCCAAGTTTAGCCGATGGCACCTGAAAGTCTGGTGTCAAGGAGCGTTCGACGGCGGTCGCGTGAAGTTTTGTGGGCGGCCCGGTTGCAGCGGGCGCACACGGTGGATCACGTGCCGGGTGGAAGATTCCGGCAGTTGCCCCCCAGCCCGGCGATCAGCCCGGCGTTGCTGGCCACGGACGCGGCCTTTGACGTCCACGACGTTGCCGGGTCCCTGATCACAATGGCGATCTGCAGTTCCGTTCCCAGCCCCAGGAGACCGCCCAGGAGGTTGGTGGGTACGTCCGTAACGTAACCGGCGGCCGCACTTCCGGTGGTGTTGATGGAGAGGTTGTACCCGGTGAGCGGTGCGAGCGCGGAGCCCAGTCCGCTGGTGGATGCCTGCACCTCGGCCTGCGACAGGGTGTAGCCGGACGGCGGGAGCCAGAAGATCCGCACGTAGGCACCCAACCCCAAAACACCCGGGTTGTAGGTGCATTGCCCGTTCAGCGTAGGGGCGGGGATTGTCACGGTGCCGAAATTGCCGGATGCGTAGGTCCCACGGGCCCACGAAGCCTCCTGACGGCCGGCGGGTTGGAAGCCGTCAGCATCATGGCCACGGGGAGGGCCACTGCGCCCAGGGCGGCCAGGTACTTCCTCATCCCCGCCCACCCCGCCATCGTGAAGCCGCAAAGCCGCCGCCCACGGCGAGCACACCGAGCAGCAGGAAGCCACCCAGGCGGGCGCCGGTGTCCGCAAGGGATCCCGACGGCGGCTGGCCGGGCTTTGTTGCTGCCGCACCGCCGGGACCATCGCCCGAGCCGAATACACCGATGACGATGCTGGTCCTGGTCCCTTGCACGTACTTTGGGGCATCGACCGCGAGCGCTGCTGTCAGGAGGACATAGGTGGTATCAGGTAGCGGGGAGCCGGAAGCGGCCCGCGAAGACTCACCCAGGAGATCCAGGCGCGTCCCCTCGGCCTCCCTCAACGCTGTGGATTCCAGCACAGTGTCTTCTCCAGCACCGCAGGTACTGCCGGCCGGACCGCCCTCGTCCCAGGGCTGGCCGCAGGTCCTCAGGGTGACACTGAGGTAGTCCCGGAGGATCCCGGCCCCGGGTTCCAGCCGCAACTCCAGCGCCGTGGCGGGTTCGCCCCGGACCCCCACCGCCACCGCCCAGTCAGCAGTCCGGCCCGGGGTGAGCCGGTGCACCTTCCCGGCCGGACCGGCGTCGAGCTCCAACCATCCGGAGGGTTCCTCCCGGGCGGGCTGCCGATCGGACGTCAGGGCGTGCGCTGGCGCAGGCTGGAGCATCAGGGCGCAAAGGAACAACAGCCAGCACCGCTTAAGCCGCGACATGCTGCCCACGCCTGCGGCCGCCATGCTTGTTGCCGCTTCTGCCGGGGGTTTCACTCCGCGGCCACAGCACCCAGGTGACCAGGCCGGAAACGGCTACAGTTGTTGCCCCGAGCACCACCGGGTTGGCGGCTGCGGCAAGCGGGTACGCGAGCCCCGGGACGGACCACAGGACAACCCGCACCCGTTCCACCACATAAGGCGCAGGGTCCGGAGCGGTATTGGCGTCGCCCTTCATGGTGATGGTGCGGGAGGCACCCGTGGCATCCTCCACGGTCTGCACCCGGTGCGTAATGGGCAGTTTGCCGGGACGGTCAACGGTGACAACGTCGCCCACCCGGATGTCAGCGGCAGGAACTTCCCGCACCAGGGCCAGGGATCCGGCGGGGATGCCCGGGGCCATGGAGCCGGTCTTGAACAAGATGAGCGTGATGTTGAATGCCAGCGCCAGGATCACCGCCACGATGCACACCGCACCGCCGGCCGCGGCGAGGTTCAGCAGGCATTCGCGGACGCGGGACGTGAAAGCGCGGCTCATGGGCTGGAGGTGGCAGTGAACTGCCAGGTTGCAGTGGCCGTTTGTCCCTGCAGGGCGTTGTTGGCGCCAAGGGGCAGGGTCACTTCAAAGCAGAACTGCGTGGGCGCCCCCGGCAGTGTGGCGGTGGCCGCCTGCAAAGGATTGACGACGCCGGCCGCCTGGCCTTGGGTGAACGGCTTGGCTCCGTCGCTGCCCACCACGAACACCGGTGTCCCCGTGAAGGCGGTGGCATCGCAGGCGGCTGAACGGACCACACGATACCGGAGTGCAGCCCCCAGGTCCGCTGTGCCCGTGCCGCTGCTGGTGACCGTCGGTGCCCCGAGCACCACTTCTCCGCCCACGGACCCGGCCCGGGTACGAATGGCCAAGGGCGCGTAGGCCACCGAGCCCGGGCTCATGGCCGTGGCGTTAAACACCAAGGCGGCACCCGGGGCAGCGTCGTTGGCACTCCATGTCCCCGACGCGTTGTAGGGTTTGCTGGCGTTGGACTCCGTCACAAAGACACTTGCGCCAAAGGTCCCTCCGGCGAAGTCACTGTCGGTCCAGGACGCGAGCGTTACCGAGCCGCCAAGGCCCAGCGCCAGGGCCCCGGCCAGGACCGCACGCAGCCGCAGGTACTTTCCGGGCGGCCTCACCGCCCGGTGCTTCGTGGAGCGTCGCGTGCCCATGGACTACTGGGATTCGGCCGCGAATTCCCAGGTGGTGGAACCGGTCTGGGACTGGACCAGGCCGGAGCCGGCAGTGATCCGGAAGCACAGGTTCACTGCGGCTCCCGCACCGGCACCCCCGCCGTCATCCAGCGCGAAAGTGGTGCTGCCCGGCGTCGTACCCAATCCGGTCCCGGGGTCCACCAAAGTGTCCGTGACCGGTTCGCCGCAACCGAAGGCGTCCGATTGGGTGAGCGAGTATGTCAGGCCGGTCAGTGCGCCGGTGGATGATTCGGTGGAGACCGTCACCGTGGCACCGCTGGTGGTGTCTTCGTCAAGCCGCACCGCGAACGGTGCAGTGACAACATCACCGGGCGCCAGGTTGGTGGGCGCGGCCGTAAAGGAGAGGGTCGCCGGCGAGCCAACGGGGTGCTCGGCGAATGCAGTGCCGTCGGTGCTTCCCTCAAGGTTGAAGGACCCCGCTGTGAAGGTGCCCTGGGCGAACTCCGAGTCGTTCCAGGCAGCAAGGGTGATCGCGGCTCCAACTCCCAGGACGAGGCCGCCGGCCAGGATCGCCCGGATCCTGGGTGCCTTCCGTGGACGCTGGGTCGATTCGGGCGACGAGTCTGGTGCAACCACTGTTTACCCCCAAGGTAGTTGATGCTGGTGCCCCTCCATCTTCTGCCGTCGTCAAGCCGGCGGCCCGGGAACTGCACTTAAGGGTTAATCCAGGCCGTTGCAATTGGTCCGGCGGAAACGGAGCCCTCCTTGGTCCGGTAAGGTTAACCAGCCCCCAACTGCACCCTGACGGATCCGCTGCGGCATGCCCGCAGCCCTTGTGGTGCGCGCTGTAACACCTAGGAGACTTAACCCCCGATGCAAGACCTGGCGACCGACTCACCCGAACAACTCCTCTGGAACCGCCGTTACGAAGACCACATCGCCGAGGTCAACACATTGTGTGACTCGATCAAGGATCAGAAGCCGGGCAGCGAGGTCCTCTACATCGACCCCGCCCACAGCATGGACGACTGCCGCATCGTGAGCCTCTTCTCCAACCAGCGGGTCACCTCCGGCGAGGGCTTCATCAAGCCCGGTGACGACGAGGCCACCACCCGCATGCTCGGCATGCAGTGGCAGCTGGGCCTCCGCCCGGAGTACGTGATCCCGTGGAACGTCTACCCGTGGATCGAGCCGGCCGGCGAGCCGGGCAAGCTCACCCCCGCCAACATCACCGAAGGGCTCAAGCCGCTCCTGCGGCTCCTGCAGCTCCTGCCGCGCACCTCCGCCCTGGTGGCACACGGCAACGAGGCGCACCGTTTGGCCGACCAGCTCATGAAGTCGGCTCCCGCCAGCATCGCCCGCCGCGGGTTCAAGACGTTCAAGGTACGCTCCCTGGGTGGCCGGTCCTTCGCGGGCACACCCGAGCGCCAGCAGGAATACCTGGACGCCATCCACGGCGCATACGCCGAGGCCATGGCCCGGACCGGCATCCCCCGCAAGGCCTAGTCTTCCCCAACTGGGTAGCAATAGTGCGCGTTTTGAGCGCTCAAAACGCGCACAAATGCGACCTAGTTGGGAGGTAACGTACGACGGCGGCCCCCACCTTTCGCGTGGGGGCCGCCGTTTTGTTGGGGCTTGTTGGGGGGGTGGTGGTACTTAGCCGACCAGCAGGGCGCGGAGGTCCTTGAGGATCAGCTGGGCGCCTGTGGGGCCAAGACCGAGGAACCAGACGTCGTCATTGACGGCCTTCGCGTGGCCCTCCTTGACGGCGGTGAGCTTGGGCCATACGGCGCCCTCCACCACGGATGTTTCACCGGTTGCTGCGGGTTCGCCGTAGCTGCTGTAGAAGATCCAGTCGGCGTCGGCCTGCTCGATGTTTTCGGCCGAGATTTCCGCGGCAAGTTCATCGATGTCCTGGTTCTCCGGCCGTGCGAGGCCTGCGTCCTTGAGGATCACGCCGATCAGGGACTTGTTGGCGTACAGGCGGATCTTCCCGGGGAGAAAGCGCACCAAGGAGATCTTGGGGTCGCCCTGGACATCCTTCTTCAGGGCGTCGGCCTGCTCCTGGTAGTCGTTGAGCGCCTTGACCGCCTTGTCTTCCTCGCCAAGCGCCTTGCCCACCAGGAGGAAGTTCTCCTTCCACGGGAACCCGGGACGGATGCTGAAGACCGTGGGAGCGATCGCAGACAACTGCTTGTAGAGTTTGTCGGCGCGGAGCTGGCTGCCAAGGATCAGATCCGGCTTGAGGGCAGCGATGGCCTCAAGGTTTAGATCCTGGATGGTGCCGATCGAGGCAACGTCCTTGACCTTGTCCGCCAGGTAGCTGGGAACAGGGTTGGCACCTTCGGTGGTGGCCATGCCCACAGGGGTGATGCCCAGGGACACCACGTCGTCCAGCTCTCCGGTGTCGAGGACCACCACGCGGGCGGGCTTCTTCTCCAGGGTGGTTTCACCGTTGGCGTGCTTCAGGGTGCGGGGGAAAACGCCGGGGGCAGCGTCCGTGCCAAGCTTGGCAGTTTCCTGGTCGGCAGTAGTGAACTTGGAGCCGCCAGTGGCTACATCGGCGTTGCCGGCGGCGGAGCCTGACCCGCCACTGGTGCCGCAGCCTGCCACGAGGCCCATGACCAGGGCGACGCCGGCCACTTTCAGTGCGGCACGGCGCAGACGCGGGGCCTTGCGCGGCTTTACTACAGAATCGTCGTTTTTCACGGAGTAAGGCTAACCTAATTAGGGCATACTTCTGTGACGTTGTGACAACGGTCACGGATATGCCCTCATCACCGCTTAGCTTTCCGGAATGGTTTTCTGTCGTGTCCCAAGTGACGGCCCCCGTGCCACCACGTGCCCAGCCGCACACCGCCGCCCCGCCGGCCGGCAGCGCGTCCGATCCTTCCGGCGTCGTACGCAAATCAGGCTGGCGCGTCCTGTTCCTGCTGCTGGCAGCGGCAGTCCTGCTGGGTGCTGTGCTCCTGAGCCTGGGCGTGGGAGCCAAGTTCATCCCGGCGGGCACGGTCCTGCAGGCCTTCCTGGACCCCCGGGACACCGCAGACCATGCAATCATCCTCCAGAACAGGCTGCCGCGAACCCTCATGGGCCTGGGCGTCGGGGTCGCCCTCGGTGTGGCCGGCGCCCTGATCCAGGCCTTGACCCGCAACCCGTTGGCCGATCCCGGAATCCTCGGCGTGAACGCGGGCGCGTCCTTTGCGATCGTGGTGGCCATTGGTGTCTTTGGGATCGCATCCCTCAGCGGATACATCTGGTTCGCCTTTGCCGGGGCCATCCTCACCACCGCCGCGGTGTACCTGATCGGCACCTCCGGCCGGAATGTGGTCAACCCCATCCGCTTGACGCTGGCGGGGGTCGCACTGGGGGCCGTGCTCACGGGTATCGGCTCGGGGCTGACCCTGCTGAACCCCAAAGCGTTCGACCACCTGCGCTCCTGGAGCATCGGTTCCCTGGACAGCCGCAGCATGGACGCCGTGGCAACCGTTGCCCCGTTCATGGGGATCGGACTCCTGGTGGCTCTCTTCTGTGTCCGCGGGCTCAACGCCGTGGCGCTGGGTGACGACCTCGCGACCTCCTTGGGGGCCAACGTCAACCGGGCCCGCATTCTTGGCATCGCAGCCATCACGCTCCTCAGCGGTGCCGCCACTGCCGGCGCCGGAGCCATCGGCTTCGTGGGACTCATGATCCCGCATGTTGCCCGCTGGATCGTTGGCCCGGACCAGCGCTGGATCCTCGCATCCACCGTGCTGCTCTCCCCCATCCTTGTGCTCGTAGCGGACGTGGTGGGCAGAATCGCTGCGCCAGGGGAACTGCAGGTGGGCGTAGTCACGGCGTTCATCGGGGCGCCGGTACTGATCGCACTCGCGCGCCGCAGGAAGGTCAGCGGACTGTGACCCGGCCAAAGACGGTGACGAACCCCATTGATTTCGGCCGGGCTGCCCTGCCGGTCCGCAACCGCGTCTTCAGTGGCCTGGTGGACGTACGCAGCATCCTCGTCTGTATCCTGCTGCTCCTTGCCGCCCTGACCGTTTCCGTCGTGTCCCTGGCCACCGGGGATTACGAGGTCACCGTGCCCCAGGTGCTGCAGGCTTTCACCGGAGACGCTCCCGGACTGGCCCAGACCATCGTCATGGAATGGCGTCTGGCACGGGTGCTGGGCGCGCTCCTGTTCGGTGCGGCGCTGGGGATGGGCGGCGCAATCTTCCAATCCATGACCCGGAACCCGTTGGGCAGCCCGGACATCATCGGCTTCAACACCGGCGCCTATACGGGTGCGCTCGTTGTGATGCTGACTGTGGGCGGCGGGTACCTTGGGGTGGCTGCCGGTGCCTTGGTTGGCGGCATCCTCACCGCGATCGCCGTTTATCTGCTGGCGTATCGGCGCGGTTCACAGGGCTTCCGGCTCATCATCGTGGGCATTGGCATCAGCGCGATGCTCGCGGCCTTCAACCATTGGCTCATCCTGCAAGCCGAGCTTGAAGCGGCCCTTGCCGCCGCCGTCTGGGGAGCCGGGTCCCTCAACGGCATCACGTGGGAGCAAGTGGCGCCTGCCGCCGTCGTTGTTGTTGTGCTCGGGGCAGCCACGCTGGGAGCCGCGCGCCGCATGCAGCTTCTGGAAATGGGCGACGACGCCGCACGCGCCCTGGGCGTCCGGGCCGAGCCAACCCGGTTGCTGCTGCTGGTGCTGGGCGTTGGTCTGACCGCTGCGGTCACTGCCGTTGCGGGGCCCATCGCATTCGTGGCACTCGCCGCACCGCAGCTTGCCCGCCGACTGGTCCGCAGCGCGGGCATCACCTTGGTCCCGTCCGCGGTTATGGGCGCCTTCCTCCTGGCCGCCAGCGACCTCGCCGCGCAGCGCCTGTTCGCGCCGATCCAGTTGCCCGTGGGCGTGGTGACCGTGTGCATCGGCGGCATCTACCTCGTCTGGCTCCTGGCCAGGGAAGCAAGGAAATCATGAGTATCAGCACCGCCGCTCCGCAGTTGAAAGCCGAATCGCTGACCATCGGCTACGAACAACGCGTTATCTCGGAGGACCTGAACGTACAGATCCCCGAGGGCGCGTTCACGGTGATCGTTGGCCCCAACGCCTGCGGCAAATCCACCCTGCTGCGCGCCCTGGCCCGGCTCATCAAGCCGCGCAGCGGACAGGTGCTCCTGGACGGCAGGTCCGTTACCTCGCTGCCCGCCAAGGAACTCGCCCGGCGCCTGGGGCTGCTGCCGCAGTCATCGATCGCGCCCGACGGCATCACAGTGGCCGACCTCGTTGCCCGCGGACGGTACCCGCACCAGAAACTCCTGCGTCAATGGTCCCAAGCGGACGAAACCGCGGTGGTCGAGGCCATGGAGGCCACCGGCGTTTCCGCCTTGTCCGGCCGCCTGGTGGATGAGCTGTCCGGGGGCCAACGGCAGCGGGTCTGGGTGGCCATGGTGCTGGCCCAGGAGACACCGTTGCTGCTGTTGGACGAGCCCACCACCTTCCTCGACATCGCACACCAGATAGAACTGCTGGAGCTCTTCCGCGAGCTCAATCTGGACAAGGGACACACCCTGGTGGCCGTCCTGCACGACCTCAACCACGCCAGCCGCTACGCCGACCACATCATCGCCATGAAGGACGGCGCCGTGGTGGCCGAGGGCGCGCCGGCATCGGTGATTACCGAGTCCTTGGTGGAGGACGTGTTCGGCATGGCGTGCCGGATCATCGACGACCCCGTCACCCACACTCCCCTGGTGGTCCCCCTGGGCCGCCCCCGCCTGCCCAAGTAGGTCGCATTAGTGCGCGTTTTGAAGGCTCAAAACGCGCACTAATGCGACCTGGTTGGCGTTAACGGACGACGGCGACCCTCGCCTTTTCGGTGAGGGTCACCGTCGTTGTTTCTTGAGGCGCTTAGCCCGCTTCGATAGCCGCCTTGGCCTTCGGGTCCGAGTCGTTCAGGAACTTCTCGATCCGCTCCGGCTCCTCAGCCTCGCCAATGGCGGAGGCTGCGCGTCCCAGCGCGTACAGGGCGCGCAGGAAGCCCTGGTTTGGCTCGTGTTCCCACGGGACAGGCCCGACGCCGCGCCAACCGTTCCGACGCAAAGCGTCCAGGCCGCGGTGGTAACCCACACGGGCGTAGGCGTAGGACTCGATGGTGCGACCCTCGGCCCATGCTTCCTCGGCGAGGATCGCCCACAACAGGGACGACGTGGGGTTCTGCGCCACGAGGTCCAACGCTTCCTTACCGAGGGCGAGGTGCTGGTAGACCTCGGTTTCGGCGGGCAGGAGCGTGGGCTCCGGCCCCATCAGGTTCTTGCGGAATTCGTCGGACATCAGAACGTCTTGCCGGCCGATCCGAGCTGCTGTGCTGCCTCCACAATGCGTGCGGCCATGCCGGCTTCAGCCGAAGCACCCCAGACGCGGGGGTCGTAGGTCTTCTTGTTGCCCAGGCCGCCGTCGACCTTCAGCACGCCGTCGTAGTTGGAGAACATGTGGCCGGCCACCGGGCGGGTGAACGCGTACTGGGTGTCGGTGTCGATGTTCATCTTGATCACGCCGTAGGAAACGGCGTCGGCGATTTCCTGCTCAGTGGAGCCCGAGCCGCCGTGGAAGACGAGGTCGAAGGGGTTGTCCTTGCCGATCTTGGCACCGACCTCGGCCTGGATCTGCTTGAGCAGTTCGGGCTTCAGCTTGACGTTGCCCGGCTTGTACACGCCGTGGACGTTGCCGAAGGTCAGGGCGGTCAGGTAGCGGCCGTTTTCGCCGGCACCCAGGGCCTCGATGGTGGCCAGTGCGTCTGCGGTGGTGGTGTAGAGCTTCTCGTTGATCTCGTTCTCCACGCCGTCTTCTTCACCGCCGACGGTGCCGATCTCAACCTCGAGGATGATCTTGGCAGCCGCCGCGCGCTGCAGCAGTTCACGGCCGATGCGCAGGTTGTCTTCCAGGGTTTCGTGCGAGCCGTCCCACATGTGCGAGTTGAAGATCGGGTCCTTGCCGGCCTTCACGGCTTCCTCGGAAGCCGCCAGCAGCGGGAGAACGAAGCCTTCCAGCTTGTCCTGCGGGCAGTGGTCCGTGTGCAGTGCGATGTTGACGTTGTAGTTCTTGGCGACCTCACGGGCAAACGCGGCGAAGCCCAGGGAACCGGCAACCATGTCCTTGACGGATGCACCGGACCAGTAGGCTGCGCCACCGGTGGAAACCTGGATGATGCCGTCGGATTCGGCCTCGGCGAAACCGCGGATCGCAGCGTTCAGAGTCTGCGACGACGTCACGTTGACCGCGGGGAAGGCGAAGCCGCCAGCCTTTGCGCGGTCGATCATCTCGGAGTAAATCTCTGGGGTTGCAATGGGCATGGTGACTCCTATGCTGAATTCGTCTGTGGGCTGGTGACCCTGGAGTAGACCGCTTACGGCTAGCACCATCCTAGCGACAACCGTCCGGGGCCAGTGTTTCCGGTCACGCGGGCTGGTAACACTGGCGCCGAGATGGCATTTAATGGCAATCCCGGGCGCCGGGACTGCCATTAAATGTCACCTCGGTGACCAACCCCGGCTGACGAGCGCTCGCCGAACCTTATGTACGACGGCGGGCCGCTCACCTTCGAGGTCCCGCTTGGAGATGCGGACTTCCAGCCACCCGAGGGAAAGGGATCTTTCCTGGCGTTCGATGTCCCGCACATGCTGCTCCGTGCCAGCGTGGTGTTGCCCGTCGTATTGGAGTGAGACCTTGAACTCCCGGTACGCTCCGTCCGGCCACAGGACTGCCTGCCCGAGGTTGTTGCGCACCACGTGGTTCAGTTCGTGCTCCGGCAGGTTGGCGTTGACGAGTGCCAGGCGCATCCGGGTTTCCGGGGCAGAGTCAGCACCAACCCTGATGAGGTCAAGCGCCGCCCTCGCGGCCCTTACTCCCCGCATGCCCGGGTGGCGGCTTACCATGGCTGCCAGCTCACCAGGGGTGCATACGGCGGTCTTGGGGACGGGAAACTCCGCGCCGTGCGAGCACACCAGGTGGTCACCGGCAGCCACCAGGTCCTCTACGCTCAACAGCGCGGCCAAGTCCAACCACGTGCGGGCAGGCGAGGTGAGCTTGACGCCGTCGTACTCGGTTGTTTCCCCGGGGAGGAAGGTGAGGAGGTGACCCACCACATTGACCCGGCGTGGAACGCTGAACCCCCGACGTCGGGCAATATGAATGCGCCAGTCCCCCATCCGATGACCGGGCAAGGGAATCCCCCAGACCCGCGCCGCCGACAAGGAAACCAGCACCGAGGTGTCATCCAGGTCTGTGTAGGCGCGCAGGGCTGACGCTCCGGAAGCACCGGACGAGGCCGGGACCCGGATTCCCCTCGATACCAGCACAAGATCCCGGGCATGGGTGCGGGAGCGGGTTACGCCGGCCTTGTCCGATGCGCGCACAGAGAATGAACCTGATGTGAGGTGTTCCGGTAGTTCTTTCCTGCGCATGCCACATTGTTACTGCTCCGCGAGGGACCCGGACGCGTTATCCACAGCTTCCGCCGCACCCACCCCGCCGAGAAGGCATTTAATGGCAATCCGGGGCGCTGGGATTGTCATTAAGTGCCATCTCGGCGGGGCGCTAGGACACGGGTTGCTTGAACACGTGGCGCCGAACCCAGGCGTGCATTGCGATCGCGGCTGCGGAGGCTGCATTCATGGACCGGGTTGAGCCGAACTGTTCGATGGACAGCGTGGCTACAGCGGCGTCGTGGACCTCCGGGGTGAGGCCAGGACCCTCCTGCCCGAACACGAGGACACACTTTTCCGGAAGGTCGTAGGTCTCCAGCGGCACCGAATCCGGGAAGATGTCGATCCCGATCACCGCCAGCCCCTCGCCCTCCGCCCACTGGACAAAATCGTCCACAGTGGGGTGGTGGCGCACGTGCTGGTAGCGGTCGGTGACCATGGCCCCGCGACGGTTCCACCGCCGTCGTCCGATGATGTGGACCTCCTTGGCGAGGAACGCGTTGGCGGTCCGCACCACGGTGCCGATGTTGAGATCGTGTTGCCAGTTTTCAATGGCCACGTGGAATTCGTGGCGCTTGGAATCCAGGTCGGCAACGATCGCCTCATGCTTCCAGTAGCGGTACTGGTCCACCACGTTGCGGCGGTCGCCGTCGCGCAGCAGGTCCGGATCCCAGTGGTCGCCTTCCGGCCACTCGCCTTCCCAGGGCCCGACGCCGACCTCCGCCTTCGCTTCTATCTCCCCTTCGGCCGTGGTTCCCGTGGGAGTTTGGTCGCGCGGGTCGGCAGCATGGGGCAGGGCGGTGTCGGGGGGAAGGTCAGTCACCCCTCAACTTTAGCGGCGCGCCCTAGGTCAGCTTCCACTTGTTGATGCGGTACGAGTTGGCCAGCTGCTCGAACAGGCCCGGGTGGGCGTCCCAGTATTCCTTGTGTCCGCTCACGCCAAGCATTTGCGGCGTTCCCCAGGGCGTCACGGAGAACAGGTTGACGGCCTGGATGTGTTCACCGCGCGCGTTGGTGCACGTGAAGCCAACTACCACAGCCGCTCCACGGCGGAATTCCCGGATCTCCGGCATGGTGGTCTTGAAGTCGGACGCGCATTTGTGGCCCACCAGGTTCTGCGGCAGTTCCGTGGCGGTCATGCCCTTGTAGCGGGCTTCGATGTCCTCGATGGCCTTCTTGACGTCCGACGGTTCCTTGCCGAACTTGCCCTCTTCGGACTCGGCAAAGAACGCGTAGGCGAGCGCAATGCCGTCGCCATCGGTTTCCACTGTGCCCTGGGCCTTTTTCTGGATTTCCTCGCCCGTGGTGGGGTCCTTGGTGATCCCGAAGGACTCATCGTGGGTCCACTCGGCCAGGTACTGGAAGGACGATTCGCCCGTGACCCACTTGCTGAACAAGGGATCGCCGTCCGCAGGGACATTGGACGGTCCCGCGAAGTCCTCCCATACTGCCGGGAGCGGGATGGCACCTTCAGGCACGCCGGACGCCCCGGAGCTCTGTTCCGGGTCAGCGGAAGGTTCGTCGGAGGACCCGGCGGCGTCTTCCGACGGCTGCTCCGAAGCACTTGCCGACGGCACCGGGGTGTCGACGGCGACCGGCTTGGTCACGGAGGGAATCAGCCAGGCGAACACCACCACTACGGCAATGATGACGACGACGGCGATCCCGCCCAGGATGAGGAAGAGCGCCTTTTTGTTGTGGTCGCCCGGGGTTTGGGGAGGGTAGGCCTGGGGTGGAAGTCCCTGCGCCGGGAAGGCCTGCGTCTGGAAAGACTGCGCGGGGAAGGCCTGGGTCGGTTCGCCGGGCTGCGTGGGGAATGCCTGCGTCGGCTCGCCCGGCTGGTGCTGGGCACCCGGCTGGGGCTGGGCTCCGGGCTGGGGCTGGGCACCCGGCTGGGGCTGGGCACCGGGCTGGCTGCCCGGCTGGTGCTGGGCTTCCGGCTGGTATAGCGGCTGGGTCTGCTCTGGGTTGTACTGCCTGTATTGTCCTTGCCCGGTGTCGTAGCGGGGCTGCGGAACGCCGTCCGGGTTATAGGCCTGGGGCGCGCCATTGGGATTGTAGGGAGGCTGCGGCGCTCCGTTGTTGTTGCTCAAGACAGGCCCTTTCAGGGTGCTGGAATGCGGCGGCTCGAAAGCAGCCGTGCGGCGTACCGGGGACCTCTTGAAGCCGCAGGCGGCGATGAATCCACCGCGTCGATCCCCCGACCCGCGCTGTCTGCACGCCTGCGCAGCAACCACAGTAGTGCAGCCAGGCAGCGTCCTTGCAAGTCAAAACCGGTTTTCCACATGGGTACCTCTATCCACATACGCCGCCCCCGGGGTGTCTGGCCGCCCGAATAATGAAAGACTGGGACGCAGTGAATGAACAACCCCAGCCGGAGGCAAACATGGCAGAAGAAACCACGCCCCAGACGTCCGAATCCCTGTACCGCAACGGCCATGAAATCGAGTGCTGGCTCACGGACATGGACGGGGTGCTGGTTCACGAAAACCAGGCCATACCCGGAGCGGCCGAGCTCATCCAGCGCTGGGTTGATACGTCCAAGCGCTTCCTCGTGCTGACCAACAACTCCATCTTCACTCCCCGCGACCTCGCGGCACGCCTGCGCGCGTCAGGCCTGGAGATTCCGGAAGAGAACATCTGGACCTCGGCTCTGGCCACCGCGCAGTTCCTCAAGGACCAGGTAAGCTCCTCGGACTCCGGCAACCGTGCCTACACCATCGGTGAGGCCGGGCTTACCACCGCCCTGCATGAGGCCGGGTTCATCCTCACCGATACGGATCCGGACTTCGTGGTGCTCGGCGAAACCCGTACCTACTCGTTCGAAGCCATCACCATGGCGGTCCGGCACATCCTGGCCGGGGCGCGCTTCATCGCCACCAACCCTGACGCCACGGGACCCTCCAAGGACGGGCCGCTGCCTGCCACCGGTGCCATAGCGGCCATGATCACCAAGGCCACCGGGCGGGAACCATACATCGTGGGCAAACCTAATCCCATGATGTTCCGTTCCGCCATGAACCAGATCGACGCCCACTCGGAAACCACGGCCATGATCGGCGACCGCATGGACACGGACATCGTTGCGGGCATGGAAGCAGGCCTTCACACCGTCCTGGTCCTCAGCGGCATCACCCAGCGCGAGGAAATCGTGTCCTTCCCGTTCAGGCCCAACCAGATCCTGAACTCCGTGGCGGATCTCAAGAGCCAGATCTAGCGGACCGGTATCAGACCATGGCTGTGCTCAATCTGCGACCCCTGGCCGGTGGCCGGATTCTCAGGGGGAGCCAGCCCTTTGGCCTGGATGCGGCCGGCACGTCGGAGTTCCTGACGGAGCACGGCGTCCAGACGATCATGGACCTGCGCAGTGAACTCGAGCGGTCGTTGGTTCCGTGGCTGGTACCGGGCGAACCCGGCGCGCCCATGCCTGGCCGGCCCAGCCCCGGAAACTCTCAACCCGCCGTCGAGCTGATCCACAATCCTCTGGATCCCAACGCGATTGCGGGTTCGCTGCAAGCCGTGGAAACGCCTGAGGATCTTGGCGACCTCTACCTCGGCTGGATCCGGATCCGGCCGGAGTGGGTGGCCGACGCCCTGCGTCCTGCTGCCCATGGGAAGCGGACCCTGATCCACTGCTCGCTGGGCAAAGACCGAACAGGCGTCGTCTCCGCGGTGGCGCTCATGGCGGCGGGCGCCCCGGACGAGGCCGTGGTGAAGGACTATACGGCCACCACGGCCAACCTTCCCACTGTCCTGGAGGTCATGGCAGAAACCTGGCGCCTGCACGTCCCATCGACCCCGGCCCAGTACTTCAGTCCGGACCTCATGATCCTTCAGAGCCCGGAGGCAGCCATCCGGCAGTTCCTGATCGGTTTCGCGCGTGAATTTGGAGACGCGGCGTCCTTCCTGCGGGAGGCGGGCATGACCGCCGTCGAGGTTGAAGCCCTGCGCACTGCCGCCTAGGTTCCGCCCCACTTATCCCATCTAAGCGGGCCTGATGATCCGCCCGTTCGGTTCCTCGAACAGGGGCTCCTCCCGCTCCGCCGGCAGCGGATCCAATTGGTTCTGGACGTGCTCCACCAACGGCCGGTACACGTCCGGATTCCACTGCGGGCTGGCGTGGGCCGGCCGCGCACCCTCGGTACTGAGGATCGGTAGCTTCATGTTGTCCGCGAACACCTTGCTCCACCCTGCACGCGCGGTGAGGTAGTTGACCGTGGCGTCTCCGGAGTTTCCCATGTAGGCCATCTTCGCCGGACCGAGTTTTCCCATATAGCGGAGGGCATCGAAGTGGTAGATGTAGGCCGACTCCGTTTGGACGAGCACGCTGGACGGCGCGATGGGCGACAATTGCTCTGCGGTTTGGTCGAGGATCTGCCGCCACGAGCGCTCATCCTTATGGACCAGCCGCTCCCCCAACTCGTAGCCGCCCCGCAGGACCGACGGGATGCGGAAGCCATTTTCATAGAGGAACACGACGCCGTCGAACCAGCTCTGGTCCAGCACGTCCGCCCGGCTGAAAGGGCTGGAGTCCAGGACGATCAGTTCGGTCTCCACACCGTGCAGTTCCAGCAAACGGGCAGCAACCTGCGTAGCCAGCATCCCGCCAAAGCTGTGGCCGTAGAAGTACAGCTTTTCCAAACCCAGTTCACGGACATGCAGGACGACTTCGCGCACCACCTCGTCCACATCCAGCCCCAGGTTCGAGTAACCAACAGCAGCCAATCGTCCGCGCTGGTGAAGCGCCGGGCGCAGGGAGTTGAGGATCCACTGGGCCTCTTCCCAACTCGTCTTGTACCCAGGGAAGAGGATCCAGCTGGCCTTCGGGAAGTAAAGGTCGGAGTAGGGATCAGGGACGCGGAGAATCTTCGGTGCGCGGCGTTCGGCCTGGACATGGCGGGTGAAGAGCATGTCCCCGGCCAAGGCGGCGGAGGCCCCGGCGGCCACCAGGAAGTTACGGCGCGACGTCTTTTTCAGCCGGGCAGCGTAAGGCAGGATCCGGGCCCATGAACCCGGATCCTCCGCTGGCTCCGTCCCTGCACCGGGCATGGCGCCCGGGTCAGGCGTGGCGGGCAGCGGGAGGTCTTCTTCCACATCCGGCGGTGCCGGAAGTTTCCCTACCTGAACGCCCACGCAGCAAGCATAGGCTTCGAAGCCAGTGCCTTACAGCCCTGTGGAAACCGCACCGCCGATGCCCTTAAGATGCTCCTTTGAGGGCACCGGCGGAGCATGAAGTCCTTAGTCGAGGCCCAGCTCGTCCTTGCCGAAAGCAAAGAGGTATGGGACACCCGTTTCGGCTTCGATCTTCTCCTTGGCGCCTGTGTTGCGGTCCACGATCACAGCGACGGCAACTACATTGCCGCCCGCCTTGCGGACACCCTCGACGGCGGTCAGTGCCGACCCGCCCGTGGTGGACGTGTCTTCGAGGACTACAACATTGCGTCCTTCAACCGAGGGCCCCTCAACCTGGCGGCCCATGCCGTACGACTTCTGCGCCTTGCGGACAACGAATGCGTCCACGGCCCGGCCGGCATCGGCGGCAGCGTGCATCACGGCGGTTCCTACGGGGTCGGCCCCCATGGTGAGGCCGCCGGCGCACTCAACCGGGATCCCGGCGTCGTCGATCATGGACAGCATGACCTGGCCCACCAGCTTGGACGCCTCGTGGTGGAGGGTGATGCGACGCAGGTCAATGTAGTAGTCGGCTTCCTTGCCGCTGGACAGGATCACCTTGCCGCGGACCACCGCCAGTTCTTTGATCAGTTCAAGAAGGCGGGCGCGGGCAACTGAGGTGTCAGGCGAGGAAGTCATGGCTCCTATTCTACGGAAGCATCCGGGCGGCTTCGGGCCGTGCTTGGATTCACGGGGGTGCCGGCTTTGGTCCGTGCCCGCCACCTCCCGCTCTGCCAGAGGATCCCGAAGAGAAGCACTCCTCCAGCCAGCGGCCCGCCGAACCACATCATGGGCCATAGTGTGCCGGCAGGATCGATTTTCTGTTCGTCGATCACGTATCCGCCGGTCTGCATCGCAACGATCCATGCCAGCATGAGCACACCGCCCACGATGATGGACGCGGCGGGCGCGGTTCGGTATTTGCCGTTCGACAGTGACATTGTTCGCCCCTGGGTTCCCTGTGAAGTCAGCTGATTGCTGCATATACCTAGTGTCAGCGGCCTCAGAACATGACGCACGCAAAAGAGCCCGGCACAGCCTCGTGAGCCGTGCCGGGCATCCCGTGCGTCTTCCGCTACGAGACCGCGCCCCCGGATGGGAGGACTACAACCGGGTGTCGAACGAACCGCAGAACACGTTCTCGTTATACGTGCCCTGGAATTCGGACTTCCCCTGAATTTTCTGGATGGTGGCGCGGATTGCCTCGCGGGTTCCGGCATGGGCGTGGATGGCGGTTTTGACCATGGGCACGTCAATCAGGTGGTTGGGCTGGTTGAGCGAAACGAACACCGTGGGAACCTCAGTGGCGTACCAGGGGATCTCGGCTGCCATCGGCGATGACCACTTGATGCGGATGGCTGCTTCCTGCGCAAAACCCTTCACGTTGGCGAAAACGAAAGCGGCATCGTAACGATCGGCGTAGTCCGCTGTGGCTTCCTCAGACAACACCCGCATGAAGTTCATGCCGGTCTCCCCTGCGGCCTCGCGCTGTTCGGCGGTCTTGAACACGTCCACCACAAAGCCTGCGGCTTCCAGTTCCTCCTTGACGGTGTCCAGGTAGGCCAGCGGATCGGCCCGGGTGAAATCTGCCCCGCCCGAGATCCCATATAAACGGATGCGTTTGTGGGTCTTGGGCGTGATGGGCAGGTTCCCCGCGGTGTCCTTCACCAAGGTCACCGTCTTGTCCGCGATGTCCGCGGCAATGGATCGGTGTGCGTCGCTGCCGATGACGGCCAGCGCCTCCGAGGAAGGAACCAAGGATTCCCGAGGCTTAACGTGCAGACCCAGGCTGGCCTTCAAACCGAGTATCCTCCGCAAGGCATCGTGCAGGCGCACATCGGAGATGACCCCTGACTTGTAGCCGTCCAGCATGAACTGGAAGTCCTCCTCCGGGTTGCGGAAGAACAGGAACATGTCGCACCCGGCAGCGATGGTGGCCGGGACGAGGTCGCGCCGTTTCATGGTCTGGGTCAGTCCCACCATCAGCGAGGCGTCGGTCAGCACCAGGCCGTTGAAGCCAAGTTCACCCCGGAGCAGGTCCTGCAACAATTCGGGGGCCAGGGTCGCCGGACGGATCTCAGAGTCGGCGAGGCCCGGACGGAAATGACGCGACACCTCAGGCGCACCAATATGCCCCACCATGATCGACTGCACGCCATGCCCGATCATCTCGCGGTACACGTGCCCGTACGTCCGGTCCCATTCCTCGTAACCGAGCGTGTTGTAGGAGGTCACCACGTGCTGGTCGCGCTCGTCGATGCCGTCGCCCGGGAAGTGCTTCATGGCGCAAACCGTGGGCGACTCGCTAATGCCGTCGAAGTATTCCTTGGCACGCTCCACCACGATCCCCGGGGTGTTCCCGAAGGCACGAGTGGAGATTACGGTGTTCCGCCAGTTGTAGTGGATGTCCACGATCGGCGCGAACGCCCAGTTACAACCCAAGGCAGCGGTTTCGACGCCGGCCACCTCGCCCATGCGTCGGGCAATCGACTTGTCCGGGTGCGAACCGGCCTGCAGGTGCGTGGAGACGAACGTGCCGTCGTCGCAGCTTCCCGCGCCGCCCATCTCGGGATTCGAGGCAACCAGCAGCGGAATACGCGTCTTCGACTGCGCGTACCGGATGTGCTCCTGCACCGCAGCCGACGGACCCGGACGGTACCGCATTCCGCCCACGTGGAAGTTCTCCAGCACGTTGTCCAGGTACTCCGGAGAGTAGTCGTTGTTGTGGTTGATGAAGAGCTGTCCGATCTTCTCTTCCAACGTCATGGATGCGATGGTGGATTCGACCCAGTTCAGCGCGGCATCGTCGAGACTGAACGGCGCGGCCGTCAAATCCACGAGGTACTGCGGCGCGGACGCTTCGGCCTGGACCAGATGCCCCGACATAGCCGATACAACGTGCTCCACGATGTCCTCCACGGATTGGTCGATATCCACGACGATTCCAGCTTCATCGTCCTGCAGGGGTTCCAACGTAGCCAGTTGCGAGTCCAGCAGCGACGGCGGCATGAAGTGGCCGGGCCGCGAGGTCATGCGCGCGCTCAACAGCTCCCGCGTGCCGTGCAAGTGGACGAACACCACGGACGGGTCGCCGCTGCGGATGATGTTGCGGTAGCCGCGCTTGAGCGCGCTGCACGCAATGACCAGAGCAGTGTCCGACGCCGGAAACCGCCTCCCGATTTCGGCCAGCCAAGGTGCCCGGTCGTCGTCGTTCAGCGGAGTACCCGAGGCCATCCTGTCGATGTTCGCGTGGGGGTGCAGAGAATCGCCGTCGAGGAACCGGGCACCGAGCCGTTCGGCGAGGGCGATCCCCACCGTGCTCTTGCCGCACCCGGCCACACCCATCACCACAAGATGGCGACCGGAAGGACCGGGGAGGGTGCCGCCGTCGTGCTTTGTCCCGGGTTTACCAGTCATGGACGGTGCCGTCCACGAGGCGGTTGTAGGGCAGGTAGGCCTGCTGGTAGGGGTAGGCTGCGGCGGCTTCTTCGTTGAATTCGACGCCGATGCCGGGGTTGTCGCCCGGGTGCAGGTAGCCGTCCGTGAAGGTCATGGACTGTTCGAAGACCTCGTTGGTCTTGTCCGAGTGCTGCATGTATTCCTGGATGCCGTAGTTGTGGATGGCCAGGCCAACGTGCAACTGCGCGGCGAAACCTACCGGGGAGATGTCCGTGGGTCCGTGGAAGCCGGACTTGATCTGGTACTGCGCGGCGAAGTCCATGACCTTCTTCAACGGGCTGATCCCGCCGAAGTGGGTGGAGGCGGCACGGACGTAGTCGATCAGCTGTTCCTTGATGAGCGTCTGGTAATCCCACACGGTGTTGAAGATCTCACCGATCGCCAAAGGGGTGGTGGTGTGCTGGCGGACCAGGCGCAGGCCTTCCTGGTTCTCGGCCGGGGTGCAGTCCTCGAGCCAGAAGAGGTCGTACGGTTCCAGGGCCTTGCCGAGCTTGGCGGCCTGGATGGGGGTCATGCGGTGGTGGCCGTCGTGCAGCAAGGGGATTTCGGGGCCGAACTCGTTGCGCACGGCTTCGAAAACGGTGGGCAGGTGGCGGAGGTAGGCTCGGGTGTCCCAGTCCTCCTCCAGCGGGAAGTTACCGCGGCCGGCGGGCTCGTAGTCGTACCGCTCCCCCGAGGCCTGGGCCTGCGCGGCCACACCGTAGACGGCCTTGATGCCGGGAACAGCGGTCTGGATGCGAATGGACTTGTACCCCAGTTCCAGGTGCTCCCGCACGGAATCGAACAGCGAGGGAATGTCCGAACCCGAAGCGTGCCCGTAGGCCCGCAGCCCGTTGCGCGAGGCACCGCCCAGGAGCTGATACACCGGCATGCCTGCCATCTTGCCCTTGATATCCCACAACGCCATGTCGACGGCGGCAATCGCCGCCATCGTCACCGGGCCACGGCGCCAGTACGAGGACCGGTAAAGGAACTGCCACGTGTCCTCGATCCGGTGCGGGTCCTTGCCGATCAGCAACTGGGCGACGTGCTCCTTCAAATAAGCGGCGACGGCGAGTTCCCGGCCGTTCAGGGTCGCGTCACCGATACCGGTCACACCGTCTTCGGTGGTGATCCGCAAGGTGACGAAGTTGCGGGACGGGCTGGTCACGAAGACGTCAGCGGCGATGATTTTCATGGTTGTCCTTTCAGTACGGGATCGGCGACGTGGCTGCCCGCGGGTTCAAGAGTGGAATCGTCAGGGACCGCGGCCGCGAGTTCTGCCTGCAGGGCGGTCAGGCTCTCTAGCAAGTCGGTGTCGCGCACCAGGTCCGGGCTGAGCAAGCCCAAGAGGGCTCCAGTCCGCGCAGTGCCGGTGAGCAGGTTCGCCTGTTCGATGGCCTCTGCCTGTGGGTCTTGTCCGCCGGAGTACGCAGCCACGTAGGCGGACCACGCAGCGATCATCCGGGCTGCCCCGCTTCCGTTTCGGCCGGCCGCACGTTCGGCGGCAAGCACGGGAATGGCGCGCATCCGGAGTTTCGTACTGCCGTCCGCGGCGATCTGGGCCAGGTGGTGGGCGATCCGTGAATTGCCGAAGCGCTCCAACAATGCGGCCCTGTACTCCGTGATGTGCAGGTCCGGGCCGGTCAGGTGTTTCGCTGCTTCGTCCCAGAACTTCTCAACGGCCTCCCTGCAGACGGAATCGGCAAGGGCCTCCGCCACGGTGGTGTGCCCCCGGACCAGGCCTGCGTAGGCCAGGATGGAGTGCGCGCCGTTGAGCAGCCAGAGCTTCCGGTTCTCGTAGGGTTCGATGTCGTCCACGAACACTGCCCCGGCGTCCTCCCACCGGGGCCTCCCGGCAGGGAAATCGCCGGACAGGATCCAGTTGTGGAACGGCTCGGTGACCACGGGCGCCTCGTCCCGGTACCCACAGGAAGAGGCCACCAGGGCGATGTCTTGCGGTGTGGTGCGCGGGGTGATCCGGTCCACCGACGTGCTCACAAAACTGACGTTCGCCTCGATCCACCCCGCCAGGCCGGCATCGAACTCACGTGCCAGGGACAACACACCGTTCCGGGCCACGGTCCCGTTATCGGAGAGGTTGTCGCAACTGACCACAGCGAGCGGCCCGCCGTCGTTCTTCTGACGGGCGGCGAGGCCCGCGACCAAGCGGCCCATCGGCGTCGTGGGTTCCCCTCCGGCGAGCAGCACGGGCACGTCGGCGGCGCCCAGACCGTACGCGGCTTCAGTGATGGTCAGCGTGACGATGGCCGTGGAAGACGCGGCGAGTAGTTCAACCAGGCGGCCAACATCAGCACCATCAACGGCCTCAACAATGCTGCTGACAACCTCGAAGGCATCCCCCGCGTCCGAGCGTTCCACCACCGTGAACAGCCCATCCTGCGCGGCAAGGACCGCAGCGGCGTCGGGGCGGCGGCCGGTAAAGGACGCGATCCCCCACTCCCCCGCATCGCCGGCGTGCTGGGTGTACCAGGCCTGGTGCGAGCGGTGGAAGGCACCCAACCCAAGATGGACGATGCGGACCGGAGCGGCCGGAGCCGTCCTGTGCAATAGGGAGCTCACAGCTTGAACACCCTCCGCGGCGACCCGTCAACGACGTCCACAATCAGCTCATGCGCCCGGTCCTCGCTGACGCGGTGCTCGGCCACCAGACGCGCCAGGAACGAGGCCTCGATCCTGCGCGATGCATCATGGCGTGCCGGGATGGAGCAGAACGCACGGGTGTCGTCGATAAAGCCCGAGGACCTCGAGAAACCGGCCGTCTCCGTCACGGCCGAGCGGAACCGCAGCATGGCATCCGGGGCATCGAGGAACCACCACGGCGCGCCCAGGTACACCGACGGATAGAAGCCTGCCAGCGGCGCCAATTCACGCGAGAACACGGTCTCGTCCAAAGTGAACAGCACCAAGTGGAAGTCCTTGGCCGTCCCGAAATCCTGCAGCAACGGACGGATCGCCTCGGTGTAATTGACGGCAAACGGGATGTCATGGCCGGTGTCCGCGCCGAAGGCCTCGAACGTGGGCCCGTGGTGGTTGCGGTACGAGCCCGGATGGATGGTCATCACCAGCCCGTCCTCCACCGACATCCGCGCCATCTGGTACATCATGTGCGCCTCGAACGCGTCCCGGTCCGCGGCTGTGGCGTTGCCGGCGCGGGCCTTCTCGAACAGGGCCCCGGCCTCGGCGGCCTCCAACTTGAGCGTCGCCGGAGTGCGGACGCCATGGTCCGCGGACACGGCGCCATGGTCCACGAAATAACGACGGCGGTTTTCCAGGGCCGCGAGGTAACCGGCGTAGCCTGTGCCGCCGTCGGCTGCGGTTTCGATCAGCCGTTCCACGTTCGAGGCCCACGACGGGTGGGCGATGTTGATGTAGGCATCCGGGCGGAACGTCGGCAGGACGCGGCCGTTGAAACTGGGGTCCTCGGTCAACGCCTTGTGGCTGGCAAGGTCATCCAGGGGGTCGTCCGTGGTGGCCAGGACCTCGATATTGAAGTCCTTGAACAACTGCCTCGGGCGGAAGCCAGGCTCCACAAGCTTGGCGGAAATCGCGTCGTAGCTGGTATCTGCGGACAGCTCGCCGAGGTCCGCACCGAGCTTGAACACCTGCTCGAACTGGGTACGCAGCCAATAACCGGAGGCCGTCCCCTCAAAAAGCGGCCAGGCCTCCACGAACCGACGCCAGACTTCCCGGGAATCCCGGGAGCCGCTTGCACGGAGCTGGTCCATCGGAACACCGTCCGCATGAATCAGGCGGGTGACGTAGTGGTCCGGGCTCACCAGCAGCGCGGCGGGATCCGGAAAGGGCGTGTTCTGCTCAATGACAGCGGCGTCAACGTGGCCGTGCGGAGAGATGACAGGCAGGTCCTGAACCCTGGACAGCAGCGAGCGGGCAATCTCCCGGGTTCCAGGATCCGCGGGCAGGAGTCGGTCCGGGTGGGCTGCAATGGAGGAAGGCATCAGTTCAACCTTTCGCCAGTGAGTCAGCGGCATTGCTCTCGCTGACGGTCAACCCCGCCGCGGAGGCAGCGCGGCGAAGGAAGTCCAGGTTGCCCGCGGTACGCTCGGCCAAGGGCACTTCGGTGGAAAAGTCCTCTACCGTGACCCAACGGTCGTAGCCCACCGATTCGAGTGCCTGGAAATATGCCAGCACGTTGCCTTGTCCTTCTGCGAGCGGCGCCCACTCATGTGCCCATATGGCTGCGCCTACCGCGTCGCGTTCTTCCGTCCGGACCCAGCGCGCATTCTTCACGTGCACGTGGGCCAGGTAAGGGCCAAGCAGTTCGAGCCCGGGAAGCAGTGATTCCCAGCCCTCTATCAGCAGGTTGCCCAGATCATGGATCACGCCCACATGCTGTGGATCAAGGCCTTCGAGGAGCCTTCGGGCAGACGAAGCGGAGGCCGTCACCGTGCCGTGATGCAGTTCAACGAGTGCTTTGACCCCGTGGTGCGCGGCCCTCCCGGCCACCCATTCGTAGTGCTCCCGCGTTGAGGCGAACAGTTCGGGGTAGGACAGCCCGCTTGGCTCCTGGCCCCCCATGGTGGAGTTGCCCAGAGGAAGGACATTGACCCTGACTTGCCGGGCACCCAAGGCGGCCGTGGCTGCAAGAACCCGTTCCACGCCGTCGTGGTCATCACAACGTGCGTAGCCACCCAGGCCGGAGTATTCCAGCCCGGATTCCTTGGTCAGCCGGGCAATCTCAGGGAGGGTTTCCTCAAGCCCGGTCATGGGCCAGGTGGCTTTGTTGCCGGCCCAGAAGCCGGGTTCCGACGCCTCAGCCTGGTCCGTGACCCGCCACTCGATGCCGTGCCATCCTTGCGCGGCCAGAGTCATGGCCGCTTCCTGCGGAGTCCATTCCGGGGTCGATGCCGTGAAAACCGAGAACTTCATGCCGTGACCTCCTCAAAGTGTCCATTGCCGGTACGCACCTGCACGTCGTTGTACTTTCCTGCCATGACATCGGCGATCAGGACGGGCCTGCCCAACGTGGCTGAAACGTAAAGTGCGCGGACAGTGGCCAGGGCCGTGACGGCGTCAGCAACCGTGACGCCGGGTGCCCTGCGGCTGCGGATGGCATCCACCACGTCGCGGTACTGGCGGATATGTCCAGCCGGGTAAACCGTGGGGTCGAGGTTGGTGGCTACTGGTGGCTCGGCGAACGTGGCAAGCTCGGACTCGGCCTGGTTGCCGCCGCCGCGGACACCCATCGGGTTCTTGTTTACCTCCTCAGGATCCCCTGCGTGGAAATACTCAAGGTTGTCATTGTCGATGACGGCAGAGCCTGTTGAGCCCATGACCTGGAGCCGCACGGTCAGTCCCGGATAGGCGGCAGTCGTCGCGTGCAATACCGCGAGCGCGCCCGATTCGAACGTCAAGGTGGCCACTGCGGTGTCCTCCACCTCCACGTCCGTGTGCGCCAGGAGGGCGGTCTTGGCGCTGATCTCCACTGGCTTGCCCAGGAACCACAGGAGGAGATCCACAGTGTGCACGCCCTGGTTCATGACTGCTCCGCCACCGTCCATGGCCCACGTCCCGCGCCATGCCCCGGAATCGTAGTAGCCCTGGCTGCGGAACCAACTCACCGACGCGATTGCCGACGTCAGACGGCCGAACCGGCCAGCACGGCGTGCCCGGTCCACCAGTACCGACGCCGGGTCGAAACGATGTTGGCTGATGACGGTGGCAACGAGGCCCTTTTCCTCCGCGGACCTGGCTGCGGCCAGGATTTCATCTGCTCGATCGAGGTTCACGTCCAGCGGTTTCTCGATGACAACGTGTTTGCCCGCGGCCAGTACCTCCAAGGCCTGCTGGATGTGCAGTCCGCTGGGGGTGGCGATGATGACAAGATCGACGTCGGCAGCGGCAAACGCTTCACGCAGGCTTCCGTAGGTGGCTGGACGGGAGGCACCGCTGTCTTCAATGTGCTGCGCCAGGGCAGTGGCAGCTTCCTCAATCTCGTCAACCAGTGCGGTGACGCGCAGTTCAGGCAATTCGCCGACGGCGGCAGCATGCGTCCTGCCGATGCTGCCGCATCCGGCAATGGCAACGTTAATGGGTTGGTTCGTATCAGTGCTCACTTGGTTTCCACTCCAGCTTCGTTCACTACTTTTGCAAAGGCGCGTGCTGCCATTCCGAACGCAGTAGGCCCGGAGAACCCGCCGAGCCCATGGGCACCGGCGAGGTGCGGTTCCAGGCTGGCAAAGCCCACAAAGCCGTCATCCTTCAGAGCCTGGACAGTACGGAGGAGATCGCCGTCGCCTTCTCCGGCAGGAACCACGACGCCGTCGGCGAACCGTGCGTCCTTTACCTGCAGGTATTCAAGGTGCGGACGGAGCTTGGCATAGCCTTCATCGAACGGTTTGACCCCCACCTGGACAAAGTTGGCGGGGTCCCAGGCCACTTTCAGTGCCGGTGACGCCACTGATTCGATGATGTCCAGCACCCGCTCAGGAGTATCTCCGAAGATGTCCTTCTCGTTCTCGTGCAGCAGCACCACTCCGGCTTCCTCTGCCACGGCTGCCAAAGCCCGCATCCGGTCAATGACGTCGTCGCGGATGCTCTCTACGGCAACGTCGTCGCCGTAGTAGAACGAGAAGATCCGGATATAACGGGCACCCAGCACCTGGGCGGCGTTGACGGCACGCCGCAGCCGTTCAACCTCGTGGTCCACTGGCAGCGTGACATCCACCTTGCCGATGGGCGACGCAATGGCCGATACCCCCATGCCTGCAGCGTCGAGGAGTTTCCTGAGTTCATCCAACTGCTCCGCAGTGAGTTCCACGATGTTGGTTCCCCATGCACTGCGGACTTCGATGTGGTTTGCACCCAAGGCCTGGAGCACCGCGATCTGCAGCACGGGATCGTCGTCGATTTCGTCTCCGAAGCCCGAGAGCGTCCACTCCACTGTTGCTGAACCGGTCATTGCTACTTGACTCCTCCGGCGGTCAGGCCGCCCACTAGGTAACGTTGGAAAATCAGGTACAGAATCACGACGGGTGCCGCGCACACGAGCGACGCCGCCATCATTTGGCCGTACAGGGGGATGGCTCCACCTTCTTGCGAGGCGCCGAAGATCTGCAAAGCGACTGCCGCGGTCTGGCTGTCCGGCCTGGTCATGACCGAGGCGAACAGAACATCGTTCCAGCCGAGCAGGAAGGCGAAGATTCCCGAGACCACAATTCCGGGCCAGCTGAGAGGCAGGATGATGCGCATCAGCACCCCAAGGTTGCTGGCGCCGTCGATCCTGGCAGCCTCTTCCAGTTCGCGGGGCAGGCCGCGCAGGTAGGTAACCATCACCCACGTCGAGAACGGCATGGCGAACGTCAGGTAGGTGATGAACAGGCCCCATTGCGTTCCGATGACCTGGACTCCCAAATAGCTGGCCGCGGACGAGAAGAGTACGAACACCGGCAAGACCATGAGCGTCCCGGGTACGGACTGGAGTGCAAGCAGGCTTCGCAGGATAGTGAGCCTGCCACGGAACTGGTACCTGACCAGGACGTAGGCGATGGAAACGGACATTGCGGCGGACACCACAGCTGTGGCTCCAGCGACGAGCACACTGTTGGCAAGGCCCTTGGCCAGGCCAACGCTGGACCAGATCTTGGTGTAGTTCTCCAGGGAGAACGTCGAGGGCCAGAACTCACCGTTGGCCACGCCGATGTCCGAGTTCACGGACGCCAGGAAGATATAGGCGACCGGAATCAGCACAATGGCACTCAGGAACGCCAGGATGATGGCCAGCAGGGGGCCCGGAAGGAGCCGGGTTACTTCAAGCTGCCGTTTGGAGCCGGGCCGGAATCCGTTTCCGGACGAACTCCGGTCGGCCGTGCCGCGGACTGAGGTGGTTGGTGCGCTCACTTCTTGCCTCCCGGCGTATCGGCGTCGTCCAACTTGACGGCGCGCAGGTAGATGAACAGCGGAATGGCGATCAGCACAAGGGACACGAATGCCATGGCGGCGCTGAGGCCGAACCGGAAGCTCTGGAAGCTGGTGACGTACGTGAGGATCGGAAGGACTTCGACGTCGGCAGGGGCCGGAACGCCGAACAGCACGAACGGGAGCGTGAAGTTGTTGATGTGGTGCAGCATGCCGATGAGGAAGGCCAGTGCCAGCGGACCCTTCAAGTACGGGAAGATGACGTACCGCAGCTTGTTCCACCACAACGCACCGTCTAGGGCCGAAGCCTCGTGGACCTCGTGGTCCACGGACTGCAAGCCGGAGAGGGCCAGCAGGTAGATGAACGGCCAGGAAGCCCAGATCTGAACCAGGATGAGCGTCCAATACGTTTGCGGCCCGTTGAGCCACAGCCCGCCGTCCATGCCGAAGGCCCCCAGGGCTGAATCCACCACGCCGTCCGGCTGGAACATGGTCCGCCACACCGTGGCAACCACAAAGGATGGGAGGACGTAAGGGATCAGGAAAATCGAACGCACAAGCGCCCTGCCCCTGAACGCGTTCTGCGTCGCGACGGCAGCTGCGATTCCCAGTGGCAAAGTGACCAGCATTGCGATCAGCGAATAGCTGACGCTCAGCCATACCGAGTGCAGCAGGGGTGAGTCAGTCAGCGCTTCCACAAAGTTGTCGACGCCGATGAACGGTGCGCTGACCCACTTGCGAAGGGTGTACTGGTCCAGGTTGAGGGCCGACATATAAATGCCGAGGAAAAGCGGAACCACGATGATGACGAACATCAGCAGGCCGCCCGGGATCAACATCCACAATGGCCGGTTGCGTTCGCTCATGCCTTTCCGGCGGGAGGGTTTCCTGCCCCGGCCCGCAGGACCCATGGTGCTGGTGCCCGGGGTCGGGGCGGTGCCGCCGTCGGACATTTTTGCTGAGGTGCCGGACCGGACCGGATGCCCTCCGGCAGCCGGGCCGGCAACGGCCTTCATTTCCCTGAAGGAATCAGTGGACATGGGGAACCCTGCCTAGGACTTTGCGGCCCGGTCGAGGGATGCTTGGCCCTTGGACTGGGCGTCCTTGAGCCGGGACTCCAGGGCAGCGCTATCCACGGCGCCGTTGGCCAGGTCCGGAATGGACTGGACGGTGACGTTCAGGAGGCCCAGCTGGATGTCGCCCCAAGCACCGGTAAACGGAGTTGCTTTTGACTTGCCTGCGGCCTCGGCGATGGGCTGAAGCTTGGGATCAGTCAAGGAGGCCAGAGCCTCGGCATTCGCCGGCAGCTCGCCGAAGATCTTCTGGTAGTTCAACTGCTCTTCCTTGGAGGTGATGAGCTCGATGTAAGCGAACGCCAGGTCCTTCTGCTGGGAGTAGTCGGCAACCACGACGTTGTCGCCGGAGAGGATGCTGGCGGCCTTATCGCCGTCGCCCTTGGGTGAGGTCTCACCGGGCGCCGTGGTGGGCATAATCGAGTAGGCGTATTTGCCGGCGATCGGCGACTTGTCCAGGGTGGGAACCGAGCTGGACGTTGTCATCATCAAGTAGCCCGCCTTGCCGGACGCGAAGGCAGCCACCGCGTTGCTGTTGCTCCAGCCGATCGCTGCAGGATCCACGACCTTGTCCTTGGTGAGCCAGCCGAAGTAGGTCTCGTAGGCTTTCTTGACCGTGGGGTCGTCCATCTTCAGCTGGTCGCCGTCCACCAGCGGGTTTCCGGCCTGGACGGACATGGCCCAAATGAACTTCCATGGGTCGAAGTTGTCCTTGTAGCCGGTGGCCAGGCCATACGTGCCGGTGCCGGCGTTGGTCATCTTCTTGGCCTGCTCAGCGAGTTCGTCCCACGTGGTTGCCGGCTTCTCAATGCCGGCCGCCGCAAGGAGGTCCTTGTTGTACGCCATGACGAACGGGCGGCTGACGAACGGAATTCCCGCCATGTGCTCCGCATCCGGTCCGGAGATCCCCAGGGCAGCCTGGTTGAACCTCTCTTTCCCGCCCACCTTTTTCCAATCGTCGTCGGAGAGGGTCACGAAGGCTTTGGTGGCGTAGGCCGTGGGTGTGAAGGTGGTGCCGAGGCTGTAGACATCCGGGCCCTGGCCTGAAACAACAGAAGTCTGGATCCGCGTCAGTTCGTCGTTTGCGGAGGCGAAGGTCTCGAACTCAACCTCGGCGCCCGTCTTGGCCTTGAACTTCGCGGCGATGTCCTTGAACCATTCCTTCTGCTGCTCGGGATACTGGTTGTTGACTCCGGTCAGGACGCTAAGTTTCTTCCCGGTGCCATCTACGGGACCACTTGAAGCGGATGAACTTCCGCCGTCACCTCCGCAGGCTGTCAGAGCGAGTGCGGCTGCTGCGACTACAGCCGCCAGCTTTGCCGATGGTGCAAACCTCATTGTTTCCTCCTTGGTTGGCCAGCCCGCAATGGTGGTCTATGTCACAGGGGCTCGGAGTTGAGTCTAGGAGTTGGCAATCCCTGCGGCAAGCGGTTGCCAAAAGTTGCCAAAACTGCTCAAATGTTGGCAGGACGCGCCCACCGGGATGGGCGGACGCCAGCTGGAAGGAACCGACATGGCAGACTCGACCGTTCGAGGCACGGGTGCTCCTCCCACGATCCGCGACGTCGCCGAACTGGCAGGCGTGGCAACATCGACCGTCTCCAGGGCACTCTCCAACCCGGGGCGTGTGAACCGGATAACCCGGGAACGGATTGAGCAAGCGGCGGCGACCCTGAACTATGTGCCGAGTTCGCAGGCCAGGGGGCTCAGCTCAGGGCGCACCAACGCAATTGCCCTGCTTGTCCCAGACGTAACCAACCCCTTTTATTTCGACATCATCCGCGGCACCCAGAACCAGTTGAAAGCTGCCGGATACACCCAGTTGCTGGTGGACACGGAGGAATCGGCAGAGATGGAGGCAGACACGCTCAAGAAGATGCAGCGGACCGCTGACGGATTTATTCTGGCTGCCTCCAGGCTCACCGATACCCAGTTGGCTGCGGCGGCTTCATCCCAGGCGATTGTCACGATCAACCGTTCGTCCTCCAATGCACCAACCGTCATGATCGATACGCCCGGGGCAATCGTCCAAGCAATCGACCACTTGTCATCCCTCGGCCACACCAACATCTGCTACGTCGGCGGCCCGGCGTCGTCGTGGTCCAACGCCAAGCGATGGAAAACCTTCGAGGACGAAAGCCGCGAACGTGGATTGAACACGTCACGAATCGGCCCCTTTGCTCCCAAGACCACGTCCGGAGCCGCGGCTGCAGACGCAGCTGCGCGGACGGGAGCTACCGCATGCATCGTGTTCAACGACCTCCTGGCCATCGGAATGCTCCAGCGGCTGAGGGAGCGCGGAATCCGGGTTCCCGAGGACATGAGCATCGTGGGCTGCGACGACATCTTCGGCGCCGACTTCTGCAACCCGCCCCTGACGACCATCGCCTCGCCGATTGAGCAGGCAGGCCGGGTGGCTGTCTCCATGCTGCTGGCCCAGCTGGATCCCTTGCATGCTGGTTCAAGCCGGCGGCTTGCAGTCATGCCCACCCACCTCACCGTCCGCCGCTCCACCGGCCCGGCACCCAAGTAGGTCGCAGCAGAGCGCGTTTAGCGGGCTCAAAACGCGCACAACTGCGACTTAGTTGGGCAACGGGAGGCGAAATGGTTGAGCGGTCACAACTGCCCTGACTAGTGTTGACCACATGCGCGAACTCCAGGCCAAGATCATCGAGGAAATGGGCGTCCAGCCCCGGATCACTCCAGCAGAGGAGGTGCGCAAGCGGGTTGCCTTCCTGAAGGACTACCTGAAAGCCACGGGTACCAAGGGCTTCGTCCTGGGCATCTCCGGCGGACTCGACTCCACGCTGGCCGGCAAACTCGCCCAGTTGGCGGTGGAGGAACTGGAAGCCGAGGGCGTCGACGCCAACTTTGTGGCAGTCCGGCTCCCCTACGGTGTCCAGCACGACGAAGACGACGCCCAGGCAGCGCTGGACTTCATCAACGCCAAGACCGAGTGGACCTTCAATATCTCCAATGCCGTGGACGGCTTCGAGGATGAGTTCAAGAAAACCACGGGCGCAGAAATTTCCGACTTCCACAAGGGCAACACCAAGGCCCGCGCCCGCATGATCGCCCAGTACGCCCTGGCGGGCGAGCACAACTACCTGGTGATCGGCACGGACCATGGGGCCGAGTCGGTCACGGGCTTTTTCACCAAATATGGCGACGGCGGTGCAGACATCCTGCCGCTGTTCGGCCTGAACAAACGGCAGAACCGCGAACTCCTTGCGGAACTGGGCGCGTCGGCCCGCCTGTGGCAGAAGGTTCCCACGGCAGACCTCCTGGACGACAAGCCTGGGCGCACGGACGAGGACGAGCTCGGCATTACCTACGACCAGATCGATGATTACCTCGAAGGCCGCGACGTTCCCGACGGCGCCGCCGAGCTCATCGAGCAGAAATACCTCCGGACGCGCCACAAGCGCACGGTACCGGTCACCATCTTTGATACCTGGTGGAAATAGCCACCAGCCTCCCAAAACCGCGACGGCGGGTGCGGACTTAGCGATAAGTCCGCACCCGCCGTCGGGCGTTAACGACCCTCTCTCACCAAAAGCCCTTTCCAGCCGGACCCTCTCTCACCAAACGCTCCCTTCAGCCGAACGCTCTCTCGCATCTCTTGACGTCACGATAGTTACCGATATATCGTTGACTATCGCCGATACTCCATCGGTGAACCCTACCGAAAGGATGATGCTGTTATGAAAGGCATCCACGAACACGACCACCACTCTCCCGAACAAGGTCCGGGCTTCCCCGGCCGTGGACGGTTTGGCCGCGGCCGAGGACGTCGGGGTCCCGGTGGTCACGGCGGCGGATTCGGCCTAGGCTTCGGTCCGGGATTTGGACCCGGCGGCCTCGGTCCCCGCGGCTTTGGTCCTGGCGGACCGCGCCGCAACCGCGGCGACGTCCGCGCGGCAATCCTGTCGCTGCTGGCCGAATCCCCATCGAACGGCTACGGGCTGATCAAGACCATCGCAGAAAAGACTGCCGGCGCATGGCGTCCCAGCCCTGGATCCGTCTACCCGACCCTGCAGCAATTGGAAGATGAAGAACTCATCGCCGCCACCGGTGAGGGACGCCGCACCGAGTTCACCCTCACCGAAGCCGGCCGTGAATACGTTGCCGGACACCAGGAAGAATTGGCCAACGCCTGGAACACGGGCGTGGACGGGACCGACCACGAGTTCCACCAGAGCATCGGGAAACTCATGGGCGCCATCCACCAGTTCCGCGCCACGGCCACCGAGGAACAGCGCAAGGCAGCCATCGAGAAGCTCGATGAAACCCGCCGGGCGCTGTACCTGATCTTGGCCGACTAGTACCGCACTCATCCCCTTGACCTTGACGTAACGTCAACCTCTACTGTCAAAGGACAGGCACGGGACGGAGGACGGATGGACTGGTCAATCCAGGAAATCGCAAGGATGGCAGGAACCACCAGCCGAACGCTGCGTCACTACGACGACATCGGGCTGCTCAAACCAAGCCGGACCGGACATAACGGCTACCGCTATTACGACGGTCCGGCCTTGGTTCAGCTCCAGCGCATCCTCCTGCTGCGGGAGCTCGGGCTCGGGCTGCCGGCGATTGCCGAGGTCCTGGTCCGGGAAACGGACACCGTCAAAGCCCTCAGCGGCCATCTGGAATGGCTCGGGCAGGAACAGGACCGCTTGGCCAGGCAGATCGCTTCCGTGCGGCAAACCATCGAGACAATGAAAGGGGATGGAAAGTACATGGCACAGGACATGTTTGACGGCTTCGACCACACTCAGTACAAGGACGAGGTAGAGGAACGATGGGGCAAGGACGCCTACGCCGCGAGTGACGCGTGGTGGCGGGGCATGGGCTCCGAAGAAAAGCAGGAATGGAAGGACCGTTCACAGAAGCTTGGCAGCGACTGGATTGCGGCCGCTTCCTCAGGGGCGTCACCCGACAGCGCGGAGGCCCAGGATCTGGCCCGGCGGCACGTTGAATGGCTGCGCGGCATTCCGGGAACTCCCTCGGCAGCGCCCGGTGGAGATGCGAAGGGCTATGTGGTGGGCCTCGGCGAGATGTACGTCGCTGATCCGCGCTTCGCAGCCAACTACGGAGGGGAATCGGGGGCTGCATTTGTGCGGGACGCGTTGCGGGTCTACGCGGAGGCGAACCTCTAACCAACCGCAGCTAATTACAGCCTTGTAATTCAGGCAACTAGAATCCCCGAGGGTGTCTTCCCAAAAGCGCCCCAAGTCGGCCGTTGACTCGCGGCCTGACGTCATGAAGAAGGGGATTATTTTTGCCGGCTTTGCCCACACACGTCCTATCCGGTTGGCGACGCCCAGGCGCCCTTGTCCTGGCGGTATCGCTGGCCTTCTTATTGGGAAGCTGCGCGCCCGGCCCGGTCGAAGCCACTGGCGTTCGTGGAGCCTCACAGGCACTCGATACCCTGACAACCCTCCCTATCAAGGGTCGCGCCCCGAAAACGGGATACGACCGCGACCAGTTCGGGCAAGCCTGGGCGGACGTCGACCGCAATGGATGCGACACCCGGAACGACATCCTCAAACGTGACCTCACAGCCGTCAGCTACGTCAACAGCGTGCCCTGCAAGGTCAAAAGCGGTACGCTCGCCGACCCTTACACGGCCAAGACCATCGCCTTTGTCCGCGGCACCACCACAAGCTCAGCTGTACAAATCGACCATGTGGTGGCCCTCAGCGACGCCTGGCAAAAGGGCGCCCAGCAGCTAAGCCGGGAACAGCGGACGGCCCTCGCGAACGATCCGCTGAACCTGCAAGCTACCGATGGGCCCACCAACCAGCAAAAGGGCGACGGCGACGCCGCCACCTGGTTGCCGCCCAGCAAAGCCTTCCGCTGCGAATACGTTACGCGGCAGATCTCGGTGAAGGCCGCTTATGGCCTCTGGGTCACGCAGGCTGAACGCGACGCCATGGCACGGATCCTCGGAGATTGCCCGGCTTAGGTGACCCGGGAAGTGAAGGGACCACAGCGTGGATCTTGTCACTTAAGGGAAGAAGTGAAATAGTTTAGCCGAGGATCTTTTTACTTAGGGCGTTAAGTGAAAAGATCTCCGACAACTGCTTACACTTCTGAGGAACGACGTTGACCGCTGAAGCCACCTGGCCGAAACTCACTTGGGAAACCTTGCAATGGGAGACTCGAATAGGGTCCGGTCCCCGGTACATGACCGATACCCCTTACCTTCCCTATAAAGCGGCAGTCCCGCCGTCGATCGCTGACATCTACTACGCGCCGCCCAGTGAAGTAGCCACCGCCGCCGAAGACGCCGCCTTGGCTATTCGCGACTTCGATAACGAGTTTGGCGACGACATTGCCCCTTTCTCTGCCATTCTTCTCAGGACTGAGTCGGTATCGTCGTCGCAAATCGAGAACGTCACTGCGAATGCCCGCAGCATTGGCATGGCCGAACTTGGCGACGATTCCAAGAGAAACGCAACACTGGTCGTTGACAATGTTGCGGCAATGAATGCCGCACTTGCCGCGGCTGATTCCTTGGAGCCGGCAGCGATACTGGAAATGCACAGCGCCCTGATGCGCCACGCCGATCCTCAAGCTGCAGGAAAGTGGCGGACAGAACCGGTCTGGATCGGCACATCAAGCGCCAGCCCAATCGGCGCCGACTTCGTGGCCCCGAACGCGAGCCACGTCCCGGACCTCATTGACGATTTAATGCGCTATGCCGCGCGCAACGATGTCCAGATCCTCACCCAGGCGGCCATCGCGCATGCGCAATTTGAGACCATCCACCCCTTCACGGACGGCAACGGCCGTACTGGCCGGGCACTCCTGCAGGCCCTGCTGCGCAACAAGGGCCTTACCCGAGCCGTCACGGTTCCAGTCTCCGCAGGGCTCCTGGTCGACGTGCGGGGATACCACGACGCACTCACGGCCTACCGCGACGGTAACCCTGATCGGATCATCATGCTGACGGCCGAGGCAACCTTCCGCGCCATCGACAACGGCCGGCAACTTGCCTCTGATATCGGAGCCGCACGGGATAGGTGGGCCGACACTATCAAAGCACGTCGGGACGCTGCTGCATGGAAAATCGCAGACCTACTCACCCGCCAGCCCGTGATCAACTCAAAGCTGCTTGAACAACGGCTTGGTCTTGCCCCGGCGACAATCTGGCGGCAAATGCAGGTTCTGGAAGAGGCCGGCGTAGTCAAGGGATTCGACAAGTTCAAACGCGGTAGACACTGGAGGGCTGACGAAATTCTAGTAGCCCTCGATGCCTTCGCGGAGCGGTCAGGTCGTCGGAGCCGCAGCTAGCCCACAGCAGCCAAGGCATCCCTAAACAAACGCCGACTTCCCCGTCACAGCCCGGGCCACGATCATCGAGTTGATCTCGTAGCTGCCCTCGTACGTGTAAAGAATCTCCGCGTCCCCGAAGAGCTTCCCCATCTCGTAATCGGTGGTAATTCCGTTCCCGCCCAGCAGGGAACGCCCCATCGCCACCGAGGACCGGGCCAGGCGGGTGGTGGTCGCTTTGGCCATCGCTGCCTGGACCATCTCCAATTTCCCGGCTTCCTGGATGCGGGCCAGTTCCACCATCAGGGACAGCGATGCGTGGGCGTTCCCCAGGATGTCCGCGAGTTGCTGTTGGACGAGCTGGAAGCGAGCCAGCTCCCTGCCGAACTGGAAACGGCTCAGGGAGTAGGACCGGGCAATATCAAAGGCTGCCAACTGGATTCCCGCAGCCTGCCAGCCAACCCAGGCCCGGGAGTCGCGCAGTAGGTCGTTGGCCCGGGAGAACTCCGTGGCGCCGGGAAGGAGATTAGACAACGGCACGCGGACCTCATCCAAAAGAATGTCCGCGTTCTGCATGATCCGCAGGCCGATTTTGTGCGAGATTTTCGTCGCCGCGTATCCTGGGCGGTCGGTCTCCACAATGAATCCTTTAACGTGCCCGTCGGCTTCGTCGCGTGCCCAGACCAGGGCAAAGTCGGCGATCGTCCCGGCTCCGATCCAGCGCTTCGCGCCGTTGATGACCCATTCGCCGCCGTCGCGCCGCGCCGTCGTCGAAAGTCCCCCGGCAATGTCGGAACCGTGGTCGGGTTCCGTCAGCGCAAAGGCACCCAACTGGGTAAGACCCTCAAGACCCGGCAGCCAGCGCTGCTTCTGTTCCGGGGACCCGAGCTCATGGATCATCCCGACGATGAGCTCGTTGTGGATGCCTACCAAGGCAGAAAGTGAAACATCCGCCCGGGCAATTTCGGTGTACATGAGGCCCTTGAACAGCTTCGAGGAACCATCGGTCTGCAAGCCGCCCAGCCCGAACTTCGCCATGTCCGCCAGCAGA
Organism: Paenarthrobacter sp. NCHU4564; assembly: GCF_052156435.1. Lineage (NCBI taxonomy): Bacteria > Bacillati > Actinomycetota > Actinomycetes > Micrococcales > Micrococcaceae > Paenarthrobacter > Paenarthrobacter sp. NCHU4564. Next base: position 132,935 of record NZ_JBQLIS010000004.1, on the reverse strand, counting down.
CCGAAGGGGAACTCTTCCCTGTTCCAGTAGTCGATGCTGGCCGCCCGAACCTGGGATTGGAGGAACTCCCGCACTTCGGCGTAACGGGCGCGTTCCCCTGGGGGAAGCAGGTCTACTACGTGCATCAGGTCAGCCTCCGGATAAGGAGGAAGGAGGTTCTCCGGTGCTGTACCGCTTGTGGCGGTAACGGCTTTTTCGTCGAGCATGTGACCCCTTCGTCATGTCCCGTCAGGTTCTTCCAAACCCTTGGATGTCCTAGTATATTGCAAGGTGATATGGATCACTAGCATTCACCCGCAGACCCAAGGCAACGACGCCCCAGCGAAAGGCGGACAATGAGAGTCACCGATGACTTCCGCGCGGCCCGCGACCGCCTGCTCGAACTCCGCGAGGACTACCGGCAGGCGCACAGCGAATTCCAATGGCCCCGCTTTGAGCACTTCAACTTCGCCCTGGACTGGTTCGACCAGCTCGCCGCAAACCCGGAGCGAGGAAGCAAGCCCGCGCTGGTCATCGTCGAGCAGGACGGCAGCTCAACGCGTCGCACTTACCAGGACCTCTCTCGAAGGTCGTCCCAGCTGGCCAACTGGCTGCGGGACCAGGGCGTCCGCCGTGGCGACCATATGATCATCATGCTCGGCAACCAGGTGGAACTGTGGGAGCTCATGCTGGCCGGCATCAAACTCGGCATCGTCATGATCCCCACCACCACCCTCATGGGCGCCCGCGATCTGCAGGACCGGGTGGAGCGTGGCGGCGCCTCGTGGGTCGCCGTCGGCAGCGCCAACATCGGCAAGTTCGACGACGTCGAGGGCACCTACACGCTGATTGAAGTCGGCCAGGAAGCCACCAGCAAAGCGGCAAAACAGTATAAAGATTCTTACGACGCCGGCACTGACTTCACGCCCGACGCCCCCACCCGCGCGGACGAGACGCTGCTGCTCTATTTCACCTCCGGGACAACATCGCGCGCCAAGCTCGTGGAACATACGCACACCTCCTACCCGGTGGGACATCTGTCCACGATGTACTGGATCGGCGTGGAACCCGGCGATGTCCACCTCAATGTCGCCTCCCCTGGCTGGGCCAAGCACGCGTGGTCCAACGTCTTCACGCCGTGGATCGCCGAGGCCTGCGTCTTCATCTACAACTACGAGCGGTTCGACGCGAAAGCCCTCATGGAACAGATGGACCGCGAAGGCGTCACGAGCTTCTGCGCCCCGCCCACCGTGTGGCGCATGCTCATCCAGGCAGACCTGACGCAGCTTGAGAATCCGCCGAAAAAGGTGGTCTCCGCGGGCGAACCCCTGAACGCCGAAGTGATCGGCCAGGTCGAGGAAGCCTGGGGCGTCACCATCCGGGACGGCTTCGGTCAAACGGAAACCACCGTCCAAATCGCCAACACTCCGGCCCAGCCGGTCAAGATCGGTTCCATGGGACGCCCCCTCCCCGGGTACGACGTCGTCCTGGTGGACCCGGTCACCGGCCAGGAAGCCGACGACGGCGAACTCTGCTTGCGCTTGGACCCACGGCCCGTGGGGCTCATGAAGGGCTACTTCGGCGATGAGGCGAAAACGGCGGAAGCCTTCCGCGACGGCTACTACCACACCGGCGACATGGCCAGCAGGGACGTTGACGGTGTCATCACGTACGTAGGCCGGGACGATGACGTCTTCAAGTCCTCGGACTACCGTTTGTCGCCCTTCGAACTCGAAAGCGTCCTGATCGAACACCCCGCAGTGGCGGAGGCCGCCGTCGTGCCTTCTCCTGATGCCGTGAAGCTGTCGGTGCCCAAGGCATTCGTGGTGCTGTCCGCCGGCTATGAACCCGGCCCGGCGGTCGCCGAGGACATCCTCCGGTACGCCCGGGAACACCTGGCACCCTTCAAACGGATCCGCAGGATCGAATTCGGGGAACTGCCCAAGACCATTTCCGGCAAGATCCGCCGGGTCGAACTGCGCGGAACCGAGGTGGCCCGCCACGGTGCCGGCCCGCTTCCGGCGGGCCTCGGCGTCGAATACACGGAGGAAGAGTTTCCGAATCTGAAAGACTAGGCACCCACCACAGAAAGGACGTACATGGGCACCCCGCTCCCCCGCGACCCCATCGCCGACGCCCAACGCAACTGGGAACGGCATGGGTGGGGCGATGTCGCGGCTCCCATGGCTGCCATCACCGCAATCATGCGGACCCAGCAGATCCTGCTGGCCCGCATCGAGACGGTGCTCAAGCCGTTCGGCCTGACGTTCGCACGGTATGAACTCCTGGCCCTGCTGAGCTTCGCCCGCAGCGGTGCGCTGCCCATGAACAAGGCGAGCGCCCTGCTGCAGGTGCATCCCACGTCGGTGACCAACGCGGTCGACCGCTTGGAAAAGGCCGCGCTGGTGGCCAGGTCACCCCACCCTACAGACGGCCGCACCACGCTGATCGAGCTCACCCCGGAGGGCCGCACGCTCGCAAAAAAGGCGACGGCGGCGCTCAACACCGAGGTTTTCGGCAAGTCGGGATTCAAGGACGACGACGTCGATCACCTCATCCGCGTCCTCGGCGCCTTCCGCAGGGATGCCGGAGACTTCACCGGGGAGTAGCGCTGGGCGGCTCGGCGCTGCGGCGGGATACCAGGACGGGACCGGCGGCGTGATGCATGACTGCATGCGCGGTTGACCCTATGGTTCCTTTGATGAGTCCGTGCCCTTTGGTGCCGACCACAACGATCCGGGCGTCCTTCGCGGCCTCGAGGATCGCCCGCGGCGTCGAGTGGTCGACCAACAACTGTCCGGAAACCTCCACGTGCGGCGCCTCCCGGCGTGCCTTGAGTACTGCTGCGTCGATGAGTGCTTCCGCTGCCGGGTAGGCGTCCACGGGGTCCCGCAACCGCCGGTAGCCGGACGGCTCGTGAACGACGTGGACGATCTTTAGCGTGGCGCTTTCGGCTTCCGCCATGGCGCACGCGTCCTCGAGGGCCGCCGGTGAACCTGCATCATCGATCGCCACCACTACGGGGCCATCAGGATGCTCAACGGATCGGATGACCGCCACGGGGCAGGAGGCGGTGGCCGCCATCTCCAAGCTGACGGATCCGATGAGCAAACCCATGAACCCGCCGATTCCCCGGCTGCCCAGGACCAGCATGTCCGCGTCGGCTGACATCCTGGCCAAATGGTCCCTCGGCAAGCCATGGAGCAGCGTGGTGTTAACCTCCAGTGCGGGCGCCGCGTCTTTTGCGAGCGCCCGGCCCTCCTGCAGGACAAGCTCGGCCGCCCGCTCAAGCCCGCTGTCGGCTACACCGGGGACCGGAGCGAGGTCGGGGGCGACCAGAATCCATAGGGAGCAGTGCACCAGATGCAGTGGACGCTTCCGCAGCAGCGCTTGGTTGGCAGCCCATGACACGGCCAGCTTCGCTTCTGTGGAACCGTCATATCCAACGACGATGGGTCCGGACTCCGTCATGGCCCCGAGCTTACGCGGGCACGGACACAGGAACCAGTGCCGGTTGGCCTCGCAACTTTCTTCGCGTCTCCTAGGTCAGGGCCGTGGCGTTGGCGGGTGACCCTGTTCCGCCCACAATGTTCAGTGGCTTGATACTGACAAATGCATCCCAGGTTTTGGTCTCACGCATGTGCCGGGCCAGTGGTCCCAGCTTCCATAGTTCCCCCAGGGGCATGCCGAGCTTTGCCAGGAGCTGTTGGTGCATCATGCCATTGTCGTTGGGAGCTGCCTCCAGATAGGGGCTGTCTGCCACTGCGGGCAGGCATTCGAAGGCAAAGTTATCGGCGGCCAGCAGCGCAAACCGATGATCCCAAGCCCACGCGACAAACTCGTCGGATTGCACCACCCCTGTTGCTTTGCGGCCCGCCCGTACCTCCTGCTTGTCCTCAGGCTTCAGCCCGAGGAACCATTCGCACCAGCCTGTATGGAGCATGAGAATGTCGCCCGGTTCCAGGCTGAGGGACTGGTCCTGGATGGCGGCCTTGATCAGCTCCAGTCCCAACGGTTCGCCGGATGCGTGGTCGATGGGATTGCCCTGGGCCGACCTGAACCCCTCGAGATCCACCAGCACTCCACGGCCAACGATGGGCTGGTCCGCCCACCCCTGGATGCCGAGGTCCGGCGTTCCCTCCCTGACCAGATCGTCGGGAGTCCCGTTGTAGAAGCCCACGTCGTCTGCCCGCCGGTGGCGGAGCCCGTCGATCTGTGTGGAGCCTTGAAGGTAGAACCCGTCCAGGTAATCGTCCCGGTGGGCGGGGTGGGACGAGTAGATAATGTGCCGGGGGGCTCCCCGTTTAAGTGACATGCCCGGGTCGAAGGCGTCCACCGCGTAATCCAGTCCGAAGACAGCCCCCGTGCGGATGCAGTCCTTTGCTGCCAGGATTGCATCGGGGGTGATGAACGACGGCGTGCCGCGGTCTTCGTCGGTGAACAGACCCCAGGAGGTACCGGCCAGCCGGCCTTTCCGCCGCAGCAACGCGGCATAATCGGGACATCCTTCCGTCAAACCGGTCATCGCGCAGTGGCCTCCGCGTGGTCTTCCTGCGGCTGGTGCTTCTTATAGCTGAGCACAAACCCGGCCACGGCGCAGACCGAAGCCGCGATGGACATCATCGGCTTGAACACGTCGTCCAGAAACGTCAGCCACTCCCCCTGTCCTGCTGCGAGGGACAGGGCCTGCCCGGTGACGAAAAGCACTCCTCCGGCCAGGAGCGCAGCGAGTGTAACGACGAAAGTGGCCTGTACGGCGCGTCGGAGCTGATGCATTGGTGGGGTTCCTTAGATGGGCAGGACACCCAGGATGATCAGCACACCGATGCCCAGCAACGGCAGGGCATAGTGCGTGAGGAGCCTGGAGAAGGTCTTGATCGGATTGACGTCGGCGATTCCGCACGCCACATACAGAGGGGCACCACCAGGCGGGACTGCAGCTTCGCAGGAAGAAAAGACCAGCACCGCAACCGCGGCTGTTGTCGCGGGAACTCCGGCTGCCACCAACGTCGCCACGCCGACGGTCCCGACGGCGGCCATGGTCGCTGTGGCGGACAGGGGCGCGGCCACTGCGATGATGATCAGGCCAATGAGAATGGCGAGCAGCCACAAGGGCAGATGCATCTGGCTCAACAGGGCCGTCATTTGCTTCGGCAAGCCTGTAGCCGCCAAAGCATTGGCACCAGCGAAAGCAAAAACCACGGTTATCCCCACAACACCAAACCGGGGAGCCGAGTTTTGCAACAAATCCCACCAGGCCTTGCCGTTCCGCGGCAGGAGCTTCCGGCCCAGCAGCGCACCGGTAATGATGAGAACCACCGGAATCCAGACGATCACGCTGATGGACTTGGTGATGTCCCCGCCTGTCCAGCCGGAGAGCGCAGCGCCTATGGCGCCGGAGGTTATGACCAGCGGGACCGCTACCACCACAAACAGGAGCAAGGTTGCCCATCCCCGGCCGAAGGCATTCCGCACGCCCAGGCGGTGGGCGGCGTCGAGGGGAGCCATTCCGCTCTTGCGCACCAGAAGCCAAGTGACGATCAGCCGGTGCAGGAAACACCACAAACCGCCAACCAGCAAGGGCAGTACGAGGTCGTTGATGTTCAGCAGCGGGCCCACGGTGGCGGATCCCACCAACACAAACATGGAGGCGCTGAACGGGAACGTGATGCCCATGCCTGCATTGCCCGCAACCAGCGTTGCGGCGGACGGTTTATCCAGTTTGGACTTCTCCATCCACGGAATTGTGACAGAACCGACCGTGGCGGCGATGGCGGCCTGGTTGTGAACCACTCCGCCCAGGCCGGCCGATGCGACGGTGGAAACCCAGGCCGGTCCGCCCTTAACACCCCCGATCAGGGAATTGAGCAGGTCGATAAGCTTGTCCAGCACTCCCGTTTTGTCCAGGAGATATCCCATGAAGACGAACGCCATGGTGGCATAGACGATTTCATCGGTGATGGCCGAGTACAGCGACGTCCAGCCGACCTCGCCGGCCGCCGCCCCGGTAAAGGGAAGGACTACCAGGAAGCCGATGATCATGGCCTCCCCTACGCTTCGTTTCAGGAGTGTGGTCCAGAGCAGGATCACGGCCAGATAGGCTCCAAGGGCCCATATGCCGATCATGTTGGCGCTCCTGACGGGTATGGCATTGCTGGTGATACATTCACGGGTGGCCTGGTCCTGATTCTTCCCGATCCCCTGATTCTTCCCGATCCATGGTTCAGCGCAATACCGCCGCAGTGTCCGCCTCTGCACTGGCCATACGGGTCAGGGCCACAGCCGAGGCCGTGGTCATCTCAGCCGGCACCTTCAGGTCGTCGGTGAGGTAGCTGGCGGTGTCCTGCATCTCCTTGGAACGCCGTTGCGCATGCTTGGCCGTACCCACCAGGAAGCGGTCGATTACGGCATGGCCGTCTCCCGCGAGCTGCCGGGCGATCTGCTCGCGGATCCAGTCCTCCAGCCCGGCTGCCCGGCCAGCCGTCACGGCCTCCACCACTACCGACGCGAGCCCCTTCATCAGGACGCTCCGCAGGAGCTTGTGTGCCATGGCGGCGCCCGGCACGCCGTCGGCAATTTCGACGTCGGCACCCAAGGGGGCGAGCAGCCCGGCTATCGCTTGGGAACCTGGGCCGCTGACCATCAGCGGGGTCCTTGCACCTTGCGTGGGCACGGGACCGAGGATGGCGACGTCGGCGAACTGTGCCTTGGACGGCAGCTGGCCGAGCTCCTGCATGACGTGAGGGGAGGATGAGGTGAAGTCGGCGTAGCAGCTGCCTTCGTCCAGGACCGGGAGGCATTCAACCGCGACACTGCGGGCAGCGGCCGCGCCGGTCAGGACCAAAACAATGTCCGCTCCGCTGCAGGCTGCTGCGGCAGTGGCTGCCCGGGAAACCCCTTCGGGAGTGGTCGGTGCAACGGGATCGAATCCGGTCACCTGGTGGCCGGCTGCAACCAGGGCTGCTGCATAGGTGGCTCCGGCTTCGCCGAGGCCTATGACGGTGCAAGCTGTCATGTTCGTGTCTTTCATCTGTGGGCCGATGGGCACACCGGCATAAGCCGGCCCCAAGGAGTTGCGGGGCGCGGCTGATGCCGGTGGCTGGATTATGGTTCCTGCTACTTCCGGCGATCCGCGATGATCGCGGCACGGCGGTTGGTTTCGTCCGCGAAGACCGCCTCAGCGGCCTCGGCGACGGCGGCCGCTTGTTCGCGGGGAACAACAACCACTCCGTCCGAATCGCCGACGATGATGTCGCCCGGCATGACGGGCACCCCTCCGAAGGAGACCGCAGTGGCCAACCGGGAGGGCCCGTTCTTGTAGGGCCCTGCCGGTGTGACGGCACGGGCGAATACCGGCATGCCGATCTCGCCCAGCGCCTCCGCATCCCGTGCCGCGCCATCCAAGGCAAATCCGGCAATCCCCAGGTTGATGGCCCTTTCGCCGATCAGTTCTCCCAGCAAGGCCCGGGACTCGTCCCCGCCTCCGGCGACAACAATCACGTCACCTGGTTGGGCCAACTGCAGGGCCTGATGGATGCCCTGGTTGTCGCCGGGCCGGGTCCACACCGTGAATGCCGGTCCCGCGAGGCGGGCGCCGGGCCAGATGGCCTGGATGGCCGAGTCCGCCACGCCCAGGCGGTCCATGGCGTCCCCGATGTTGGCGGCGGGGAGCTTCGCGAGGCGGTTCAGTATGTCCTGGTCGGGACGGGGGAAGTCGGCGTCGATGTCCTCAAGGACGGGGCTGGTCATGGTGGTAGTCCTTCGTCTGGATGGTGGTCAGGAGATGTAAAGTCGCCGAGGCAACTGCCGCGGGGCCGGCTGGCTTCCCAGGCAGGCTCCAGTTCATGTCAGGCTGTTAGTCCTTCTTCTGGACCAGTGGCAGGACCTTCTTGAAGTCGTCTTCCTGGCTTGCCCAGAACTGCTGGTACCCGGAGCCGTTGAGGTAGCTCGTCTGCAGGCCGAGGTCCTCCATCTTTTGGACCACGGCAGGGTCTTCGATTGCCTTCTGCAAGGCTGCTTCAAGCTTCTTGGCCACGCCGTCGGGCAACCCTGCCGGCGCTGAGTATCCGCGGACGGTGCCGGCTTCGAGTTCGTAGCCCGATTCCTTGAACGTGGGCACGTCGGGAAGTGACGGAGCACGTTCTGCCGTCATGACACCGAGGACGCGGGCTTTGCCCTGCTTGGTCAGGTCCGTCACGTCACTGACGTTTGCCACCAGGATCTCCACGTGCTTGCCAAGGAAGGCCGTGGTGGCCTGGGAGGCGCCTTCTGAGAAATGCACCGGGGCAAACTCGGCACCCGTAACTTCCTGCATCTGGGCCAGGGCGAAGTGTTCACCTGTCTGCAGGCCGGTGGTGCTGGCCGTCATGGACTTGGGGTTTGCCTTCGCTGCATCAAGGAGTTCCTTGAGCGTCTTGTACGGGCTGTCCGGCTGCACGGCGATCACCGTGGGGTCGATGACCTGGCGACCCAGGGGCTGGAAGCTGTCGCGGCTGTACTTGGCTCCACGCGCCGGATCCAGTGGAGACGCGACCACGGACGGGGAGCCGGTGGCACCGATGGTGTATCCATCCGGTTTGGCGCTGGTGAGCTGCGTGTAGCCGATCTGGCCGCCGGCACCGGGCTTGTTGATCACTTCCACATTGGTGCCCAGTTCCTTTTCCAGGATGGGCTGGACCAGGCGGGCGGCCGTGTCCACGGCTCCACCGGGTGAGAAGGAAACGATCAGTTCGATCGACTTGCCCTTTTTGGGAAAGTCGTCTGCGGCTGCGTTGTTGTTGGATCCGGCGTTGGCGCCGCAGCCGGTGAGGGCCATCAGGGTTACGGCTGCGAACGCTGCAGCCATGCGTGTACGGGGCATGGTTCTTCTCCTTTGAAGTGGGCTGTGGGACGTAGGGGGATGGATTGTTTAGGTCTCGGGGTCTTCAGTGAGGGCCTTGGGCTTGCGGAGTTTCAGGAGCGGGCTCAGGACAATCAGGGCGCCGATACCGATGAGCACCATGGAGATGGGTCGGTTGACGAAGATGCCGAAGTCGCCCTGGCTGATCTCCAAGGACTCGCGCAGCGACCGTTCCATGAGCGGACCGAGGACCAAAGTGAGCACCATGGGGGCCAGTGGGATATCGAGGTGACGCAGGGCCAGGCCCAGGAGGCCGAACGCGATCATGACGAACACATCGAAGACACTGAAGTTGATCGTGTAGGCACCGATCACCATGAACAGCAGGATGAGGGCGGTCAGGATGGTCGTCGGAACCCGGAGGATCGAGGTCCACAGACCCACCAGCGGCACGTTGAGGAGCAGCAGCAGGAGGTTGCCGATGAAGAGGCTGGCAATGATGGCCCAAGCAATTTGCGAGTGCTCGGTGAACAGTGTCGGCCCCGGGGTAAGGCCTTGCTGCAGGAACGCACCCATAAGCACAGCGATGGTGGGGGAAGCGGGGATGCCGAGCGTGAAGAGCGGGATGAGGGCAGCGTTGGCATGTGAGTTGTTGGCCGTCTCGGGACCGGCAACGCCTTCAATCGCGCCATGGCCGAGTTCGTTGCGGTGCTTGGAGAACTTCTTTTCGGCACCATAGGCCAGCAGTGAGGAAACCGATCCGGTCATTCCGGGTATGAGCCCCAGGCCGAAACCGATGCCCGTACCCCGTGCCATGGATGGAGCACTGCGGCGCCACTCATTGGCGTTGGGAAGCAGGGAGCGGAAACCGGGCGCGTGGACCGTCTGGACCTTTGCGTCCTTGCGGTAGGACAGGATTTCCGACAGTCCAAAGACACCCACAATGACGGCCACAAAGCTGACCCCGTCCAGCAGGTTGTCGGAGCCGAACGTGAAGCGCGGGGCACCAGCCACAGGATCGATGCCCACCATGGAGATGATGAGGCCCAGGGCACCCGAGATGAGGGCCTTGACCATCGACTTCCCTGCCAGCGCCACCAGCAGTGAAATACCCACCACCATCAGAGCAAAGAATTCAGGCGGCCCGACCAGGAGGCCGAGCTCCCCCAATGGTTTTGCTGCAGCCACCAAGCCAAGCGTGGCTATGGTTCCGCCAACAAAAGACCCGACGGCGGCAATGGTCAGTGCCGCACCGGCCTTGCCGATCTTGGTCATGGCATAGCCGTCGATGGTGGTAATGGCCGAGGCCGCCTCACCTGGCGTGTTCAGCAGGACACTGGTGATGGTCCCGCCGTACGCCGTGCCATAGAAGATGGCACACAGCATGATGATGGCACCGGTCGCGTCGAGGTTCATGGTGAGCGGAATGAGCAGGGCAACGCCGGCCACCGGACCAATGCCCGGCAGGACGCCGATGACGGTGCCCAGAAGGCAGCCGATGAAGGCGAAAATCAGGTTCTGCCAGGTCATGGCGGCAGCGAATCCGCCGATCAGTTCATTGAGGGTGTCCACGTCTAAAGTCCGATCGAGTTCAGGAAGGGGATGCCCGCAGCGGGAAGGGCCACATTAAGCCCGTAATTGAAGGCGTAGAACGCGCCGACGCTCCCGGCGAGCGCAATGATCAGCGTTGAGGCCCAGCCCCTGCGTCCACGCACCTTGAGGTGGTACAGCAGGAACAGGAACATACCCAGTTGGAAGCCGATCAGGTCCAGGACGGCGGCAAGTACCGCAAGGCTTACGACGACGGCAATCACCGTTCCCCGATCGGCGCCCTTCGGCGTTTCGCTAGGGCGGCGCAATTCCTGGACAAGCCAGATCAGCGACATCGCTGCCATCAGCGCGCCCATGGCAAAGGGGAACAGTCCGGGACCGGGCCCCAGGCTGGTCCACAGGCCAAGTTCCAGTGAACTGACCAGCACGTAGACGCCTGCTGCGACGAAAGCGCCAATCCCTGCGAGGACGGACTTGGCCACTCTCCCCCTGGCATTGGACGTGGCCGTAAGTGACTCCGTTGTCATGGTTTCCTTCTGACGTTTATTGCCTTACACCCTATGGATTTCTGTTTCATAGGATGAAAGAACATTGCGTACTCAGAAATAGTGACAGGGGACACAGGAGCTGTCAAGCGCAAGGAACTTACATAGAATGAAACAATGACCGAGAGCCCCCCTTCCCCAGGCGCCGCAGCCGAGGACAGCCCCAAGGCAGCCAACATGCGGTCCCTCTCCCGGGCCCTGGAAGTGTTCGCCGAATTGCAGCGTGCTGAGCGTCCGCAACGACTGAGCGACCTTGCCAGGACGTGTGGGATGAGCCTGCCGACCACGCTGCGGATTCTCCGGGTCCTGCAGGACTTTGGCATGGTCAGCCAAACCGACAAGTCGTACCGGGTGGGTCCTGCGGTCCTTCCCGCAGCCAGGAGCTACCTGGAGAACGACCCCTTGGTGGTTGCCGCGCGTCCGATCCTTCAGCAAGTGGCATCCCAGACGGGTCTCACCGCATCCCTCTACACGCGCTTGGGGTTCGAGCGCATCCTGGTAGCGCGGGTGGATGGGGAATCGCCCCTGCGCTATGACCTGCCCCTCGGTAAGCGGCTTCCACTGACGGCGGGTGCGGCAGGGAAGATCCTCCTGGCAGGCTTATCGCGCGGGGAACTCGAGCAGGTGGTTGCGGCGGCCATCACGGCAGGGCACGAGAAAGACACCTTTACTGCGGACGACCTCGGGGCACGGCTGGCGCAGGACGGACAGGATTACGCCTATTCCGAGGACGAGCGCGCCACCGGCGTGCTGTCCGTTGCGGTGGCCATCCCACGGGCCGACGCCCGGCCCACCGAGTCGATCTCGCTGACCAGCCCCGTCGAATCAGCCAGTGGAGACGTCCTCAAGGCAGGGGTTCCTGAGATCAGGCGCGCGGCCCACCGCCTGTCCGAGCTCCTTCAGGGCACCGTCTACTGACAGGGGACGCCGTGTACGAGCGCCGGACAAACACCGCGCCTGACCAGCGATATACCGACCGGTCTTTATGCTGGTTCAGTCCCCCTACGCCGACAACCATGAGGAGCACCCAGCCGTGGGCTTTGCCGAAGACCTAAGGACCAGTTGCGCCGCTGATTGGGAAGCCGCCGTGCATCACGCCTTTGTGGACAAGCTGCTGGATGGCAGCCTTTCGGACCACCACCTGCGCCACTACCTGGTGCAGGACTACCAGTTCTGCGATGCCTTCACTGCCCTGCTGGGCCAAGCTGTGGCGTCGGCCCCTGCCCTTCCGTCGCGGCTGGTGTTTGCCGGCATTCTGGGCGCCTTCGCCTCGGATGAGAACACGTACTTCCAGGACTGTTTCGATGAACTCGGCGTGCCTGCCCATGACCGTACCGCTCCGGTCCTTGGCCCGGCAACGGCCCAGTTCGACGCACTGATGAGAAGTGCCCTGGCAACGCGCTCGTATCCGGATGTGCTGGCGGTGCTCCTGATGGCCGAGTGGCTCTACGGTGACTGGGCTGCACGGGCCGGAGACCCCGCGAACTGGCCTGCGCAGGCCAAGCATTCCGAATGGATCCGGCTCCACAACAATCCCGGGTACAACGCCTGGGTGGCTTGGCTGCGGGCAGAGTTCAATGCCGTGGAACCGGGTAATCCGGCGGTTCGCGACCGGGTGGCGGCAACGTTCCGGGAAGCCGTCCGCCTGGAGCGGGCGTTCTTCGACGCCGCGCTGGCGCCGGCAGCTGTTTAGTGCTGCCGGCGTCCGGGCCGCCCCTTGCCAGAGCTACGCGTAGGTCGCCGTGAAGGCAAAAATGAGTGCGGAAACCAAGGACAGGACGCCGATCCCGTAGCCCACGGCCAGCGCGCCCACGGCAAGGGGCCGGCCCCGCTCACCGCGCTCCTGGATCTGGTTGAGTGCCACATGGCCTGCACCCACCACGAATACGGCAATGACTGCCATGCCCGCGAAGAACAAGCCCACCAGGGCCAGGACCGCCATTGCCGCTGCGACGATCGCAAGACGATTGACTTGCTGGGCCGAAACATCGACCTGACCGGCCGGAACACTCTCCGTTGACATGTTCTCTCCCCCTTTGTCGGTGGCCTTGAGTCTATCCGGGCCGGGGACGGATTCCGGGCAGGAACTACCGTGCAGGAATTACCGGTGCTTGAAGGCGGGCTCGCGTTTCTCCATGAAGGCCGCCATTCCTTCCTTTTGGTCCTCGGTGGCGAAGAGTGAGTGGAACACCCGGCGTTCATAGACCACGCCTTGGGCGAGGCCCATCTCGAACGCGGCATTGACGGCTTCCTTCGCCACCATGGCTGCGGGTTTGGACTTCGAAGCAATGACATCCGCTGCCTTCAACGCTTCGTCCACAACTTCCGCGGCGGGCACCACCCGGGAGACCAGGCCCGAACGCTCAGCCTCCTCCGCGTCCATGAAACGCCCGGTCAGGACCATGTCCATCGCCTTGGCCTTGCCCACAGCCCGGGTGAGCCGCTGGGAACCGCCCATGCCCGGGATCACACCCAGGTTGATCTCGGGCTGCCCGAATTTGGCGTTGTCGCCGGTGATGATGACATCGGCCATCATGGCCAACTCGCACCCTCCGCCCAAGGCAAACCCGGAGACCGCCGCAATGATGGGTATGCGCAGGCGCGTCAGGTCCTCCCAGTGCCTGAACCAATCCGCCGCGTACATTTCCATGTAACTGTTGGAGGACATCTCCTTGATGTCCGCACCAGCCGCGAAGGCCTTTGCCGAACCCGTGATCACTACGGCACCCACACCGGGATCACGATCCATGTCAGTGACCGCCTCGACGAGTTCATTCATGAGCGCCGTGTTCAAGGCGTTCAAAGCCGACGGTCTGTTCAGCGTCACCAGGCCAACCCGGCCCCGGCGCTCCACCAGGATGTTCTCGAACGTCATACTCTCCCTCTCAGCAACCAAAACTTACGAAGACTTGTCGCGGATGTCGGTAATGATGCCGGAGAAGTCCCGCGCGGCGCCCTCTCCGGCAGCAAAGGCATCGTAGATCCTGGACGCCAGCGGCCCCATCTCCGCTGCGACACCCGTACTTTCCAACGCATTCACTGCCAGGCGCAGGTCCTTGGCCATCAAAGCGCCGGCAAAACCGGGTTGGTAGTCACGGTTGGCCGGACTCGTAGGCACGGGACCGGGAACCGGACAGTTGGTGGTCAACGCCCAGCACTGCCCGGACGCATTGGACGCAACATCGAACAGCGCCTGATGGGTAAGGCCCAGTTTCTCGCCCAGGACAAAGGCCTCGGCAACAGCGATCATGGACACCCCCAGGATCATGTTGTTGCACACCTTCGCGGCTTGGCCGGCTCCGTGGTCGCCGCAGTGGACGATCCTCTTGCCCATGTGTTCCAGGAGCGGCCTGACGGCGTCGAAATCCCCGGGCAGCGCTCCCACCATGAAGGTCAGGGTTCCGGCCTCGGCGCCTACTACCCCACCGGACACGGGAGCATCCACAGACCGGTGCCCCGCAGCGACGGCCAGGGACGCTGCCTCGCGGGCCTCGTCCACGTTGATGGTGGAACAGTCGAGGAAGAGGGTGTCCGGCCGTGCAGCCGCAAGGAGCCCTGGACCCTCGACGCCCCGGTACGCGTCCAGCACATGCTTGCCGCTGGGCAACATGGTCAACACCACGCCCGCGTCCCGCACGGCATCGACCGCCGATTCCGCCATGGGGATCCCATGGTCCCTGGCCGCTTCCACGGCGGCCGGCACAGGGTCGTAGCCGATCACCTCATGCCCTGCCTTGATCAGGTTGGCCGCCATGGGACCGCCCATGTGGCCGAGGCCCAGGAAAGCGATGAGTCCCGTGGCCGACCTCGCTGCATTCTCTGTCATGATCGTCTCCCTCAACTCGACTGGACTGGACTTGGCGCAAGCCCCAGTTCACGGTCGCCAAGCGGCGCGAAATAGCCCTCGACGTCGGACGCCGCCACCTCGGCGAGGGTGGCCGGCTTCCATTGCGGATTGCGGTCCTTGTCCACCACCTGGGCACGGATCCCTTCCCGGAAGTCCGGACCCGAGAGGCAGCGAAGACCCACCCTGTACTCCTGGTCCAGGGCTTCTTCGAGGGAGAGCCCCCGCACACGCCGCAACGATTCCAGGGCAACCTTGACCGACGTCGGGGATTTCCCCTCGATCGTGTCCGCGGCTTCGGCCGCGTCCCCACCGGCACTGCGCAGGCGGTGCACGATCTCCTCGGCCTCGCCGCCTGCGTAGCAGGCATCGATCCAGTCCCGTTGCGCCTCCAGGGGTGAGTCCGGCGCGGCTTGGGCAAAGCGCCCGACGGCGGCGTCCGCCGTCGAGCTTTCCAGCGCTTGGGCAAGTGCCGGGAGGCTTCCGGACGGCACGAAGTGGTCCGCAAGTCCGAGGAACAGTGCATCCGCCCCGGTCAAGTGCGCTCCCGTCAGGGCGGCATGGGTTCCGGTCTCCCCCGGTGCACGCGACAGCAACAGGGTGCCGCCGACGTCGGGCACGAAACCGATGGTTGTTTCCGGCATGCCGGTACGGGTCCGTTCGGTGACCACCCGGACCGATCCGTGGGCCGAAACGCCCACGCCACCACCGAGCACCAGCCCGTCCATGAAGGCAACGTAGGGCTTGGGGTAGTTGGCAATCAGGGCGTTGAGCCGGTATTCATCAGCCCAGAAGTCTGCCGTGGCCGAACCGCCGTGCAGCATGTCCTTGTAGATGGCCACGATGTCACCGCCGGCGCAGAGACCGCGGTCGCCGGCACCGCGCACCAACACCGTGGCAACGGAGTCATCATCAGCCCAGGCAGCCAACTGCTGCAGCATGGCTTTCACCATGCCCGCATTGAGGGCGTTGACTGCCCGGGGCCGGTTGAGCGTCACGATGCCCAGATGGCCGCGGCGCTCAAAGAGCACTTGGTCTTCTGCCTGTTCGGTGGAAACTGTTTCTCCCATCAGCTGCCTGCCGGCATCACGAAGCTGGCGCCCTGGCGGATGCCGGAGGGCCACCGCGAGGTGACGGTCTTGGTCTTGGTGTAGAAACGGAAGGCGTCGGCGCCGTGCTGGTTGAGGTCGCCGAAACCGGACGCTTTCCAGCCACCGAAGGTGTAGTACGCGATCGGCACCGGGATGGGGACGTTGATGCCCACCATGCCCACTTCCACCCGGCTGGCGAAGTCGCGGGCGGAATCGCCGTCGCGGGTGAAAATGGCCACGCCGTTGCCGAACTCGTGCTCGCTGCAGAGCCGCAGAGCCTCGTCGTAGTCTGCCGCCCGCAGGACACTGAGCACGGGACCGAAGATCTCTTCCTTGTAGATCTTCATGTCCTTGGTGACATTGTCGAAGAGTGTGGGGCCCACCCAGAACCCGCCGTCATAGCCGTCAACGGTCAGGCCGCGCCCATCGGCAACGAGCGTGGCGCCTTCATCAACGCCGGACTGGATGTATCCCTCGATCCTTTCCTTGGCGGACGCGGCAACCACCGGCCCGAAGTCCACGTCTTTGTCCAGGCTGTGGCCCACCTTCAGGTCCTTGACCCGTTCACCCAGCTTGGCCACCAGCGCATCGGCCGTCTCCTGGCCCACAGGTACGGCCACCGAGATGGCCATGCAGCGCTCACCTGCGGAACCGTACCCGGCACCAATCAGGGCGTCGGCAGCCATGTCGAGGTCGGCGTCGGGCATGATCACCATATGGTTCTTTGCCCCGCCGAAGCACTGGGCCCGCTTTCCGTGCGCAGCGGCGGTGGCGTAGATGTACTGGGCAATCGGCGTGGAACCCACGAAGCCGATCGCCTTGACCCGCGGGTCCTCGAGGAGCGCGTCCACGGCTTCCTTGTCACCGTTGATCACGTTGAAGACGCCGTTCGGCACCCCGGCTTCGCTGTACAGCTCGGCCAGGCGCAAAGGAACGGAGGGGTCGCGTTCGGACGGTTTAAGGATGAATGCGTTGCCGGCGGCGAGCGCAGGTCCGGACTTCCACAGCGGAATCATGGCCGGGAAATTGAACGGGGTAATGCCCGCAACCACCCCGAGTGGCTGACGGAGCGAATGGACATCGATACCCTGGCCTGCGCTGTCGGAGAATTCACCCTTGAGCAAGTGCGGGGCTCCGGCGGAGAACTCCACCACCTCGATGCCGCGCTGGATATCGCCCTTGGCGTCGGCAAAGGTCTTGCCGTGCTCCGAGGACAGGAGCCTGGCGAGTTCGTCCATGTTGTCGTTGACCAAATCAACGAACTTCAGCAGTATCCGGGCACGGCGCTGGGGGTTCATGGCAGCCCACTCGAGCTGGCCCTTCTCCGCATTCGCTACCGCGTTGCGAACCTCGTCCGCGCTGGCCAACGGAAGCCGGGCCTGGACCTGGCCCGTGCAGGGATCGTAGACGTCGCTGAAACGGCCGGACGTTCCGTCCACCCGTTGGCCATCAATGTAGTGGGAAAGTTCGCGCACCATGGTGAATGCTCCTTTGCATCGTGAATGACTGCCGTTCCCGGGGTGCTGGGACGTGGCGGGAACACGTGACCAACTGTGATCCAGGTCATCTCTGAACCTGAATATACTCGGACTTCCTACTAAATTCCAGAGGGGCATCCGGCAGCGGCGGGCAGGCCTCAATGGACCTCGCGCAGCTCCTTGTAGGCATCCAGCGCGTCCTGGCGGGAGGTCTTGAGGTCCACGATTTCGGCGGGGTAATCAGGCGTGCCGAACTCCGGGATCCAGTGCGCGATGTACTTGCCCTGCGGGTCGAACCTGGTGCGCTGTGCCTCAGGATTGAAGATCCGGAAGAACGGTGAGGCATCAGCACCTGAACCGGCCACCCACTGCCAATTGGCCGGATTTGACGCAGGGTCGGCATCAACCAGTGTGTCCCAAAACCACTGCTCGCCGAGCTGCCAGTGGATGCCAAGGTTCTTCACCAGGAAGCTCGCAGCGACCATGCGGACCCGGTTGTGCATCCAGCCCGTGTGCCAAAGCTGTCGCTGCCCGGCATCCACCATGGGAAACCCGGTGAGGCCCTTCTGCCAGGCTGCGAACTCCTGGGGCGCGGACTCATGGCCGGGATGCTTGCCATCGGAGGAACTGCCGGAAGCTCCCGGCCATGCCCACGGAAAACGGTCGAACTCGGTTCGGAGATTGGCCGTGGCCAGGGTCGGGTTGTGGAAGTACTGGTGCCAGCAGAATTCCCGCCAACCAAGCTCGGAGGCGAAAATCGTGGCGCTGTCCGAGCGCTTGGAGCCCAAGGCATGCCAGACCTCGAACGGGCTCAGTTCACCCCAGCGGAGGTAGGGCGACAAAGAACTGCTGCCATCAACATCCGGCCGGTTGCGTCCGTCCTTGTAGCCGGACAGGCCGTTGGCCACGAAATCCCGGAGCCGCCGGTGGCCGGCATCCGAACCAGGCGTCCAGCGCTCAGCCAACCCCCCGGACCAGTCGGGCCTGGTGGGCAGGAGGTGCCAGGAATCCAGGTCGTCATACGCGGGAAGCTTGCCCCCGTAACCATGCCCCTTGGCCGGGATGGCCAACGGTTCACGGAACTCCTGAGCGGACACCGCGCGCCAGAAGGGCGTGAAGACCTTGTACTGCCCGCCGGTCTTGGTAGTGATCTTCCACGGCTCATGGAGCAAGGAGGCCTGGAAGCTCTCTACATGCAGCCCCTCGTCCCCCGCCCAGGCTTTGATCCCGGCGTCGATGGTCCGTTCCACTTCGCCGTACCGCCGGTTCCAGTACAGCGCGCCCGCGCCAGCCGCCGTCGTGGTTTTCCGCACGACCTCCGCGGCCGGTCCACGCCGCAGCAACAAAGGAATCCCGAGCTTGTCCAGATCCTCGCGCAGCGCCGCCAGGGAGTGGTGCAGCCACCACTTCGCGGCACCGCCGTGCGGACGGATGCCGTGCGATTCCTCGTCCAGGACGTACAGGGCCACTGCGGCGCCATCATCGACGGCGGCGCGCAAGGCCGGGTTGTCGCGGACCCTGAGGTCGTCACGGAACCATACGATGGACGGCTTCACTTGAGCCCCTCTTCCAGGTTGAATACAGAAAGTGCCCTTACGAACGAATCATAAGGGCACTTTCTGTAAACATTCCGACTAGCTGAGGGTGGAAACCGGCCCATCCTGTTCAACCACCAGCAACGCCGGGGTGGGAACCTCCAGGGCACCGGCTACGGGAACGCTGTTGACCACGTAGTCCCGCGCAGCCTCGCCCATCATGCGAAGTCCCGGGTAGTAGCGCAGACCGTCACGCTTGTCGTGCTTGACGCCGCTGATCCGGACTGCCGTGCGGAAGGCACTGTCCGGGATGGGAACCTTGTTCCCCAGCAAGCACCAACTGATGTACAGGCCATACAGGGCTTCAAAGCCCAACCCGTCTTCGCTGTCTTCTTCGTAAATTACGGAATCGCGCAGGAACGCATGAATCTGGGAATCTGTCATTGCAGAGGCCTCCGGCCATCAAAAAGGGCCGCCGGTCTGCATCAGCGAGGTAGTGCTCTTCCCCACTATAGACCCCTTTCCACCGCCCGGCTGGCCCGCGGAGATGAACTCCGGGTACAGAGGTCTGGTATCCGCTGCCGGCACGGCGTACCGTCAACTACATCCCGCTGCACGCCGTTGAAGGAGCCCCCGTGGCCGGATGGAATACTGACACGGCCGCCGGCCCCTTGGGTTCCGGTACGGTGACGCTCGTGGAGGGCTCGTCGTTTTGCATCTCCACGGCCAACGGGGACATTCGCCCAGGCCTGCCCCACGGTGTCTTCCATCTGGACACCCGCATCCTGTCGCGCTGGGAAATGACCATCAACGACCAGCCCCTGGAACCCCTGGCCGCCGAAACCCAGGAACCATACCGTGCGCTGTTCGCTTGCCGCGTACCGGGGCCCGGTGGCAACTCGGACAGCCCCCTGCTGGTGGAACGGCGCCGGGAGGTTGGGGCCGGGATCCTGGAGAAGGTTACGGTCCACAACTACTCCGCCAAGCCCACGGAATGCCGGATCACGTTGTCGGTGGAAGCCGACTTTGCGGACCTGTTCGAGGTCAAGGAGGCCCGGGTCACCCGCGAGTGGAAGGAAACCCGCCGGATCGACGGTGACTCCCTGGAAATCCGGGGTCAGTGGGAAGGCGTGCGCAAAAGTGTGGTCATCAGGGCCGAAGGCGGCGGTGCAGGAGCGAAGGCCCTGGGCTACAGGATCACCGTGCCGCCTTTTGGGGAGTGGAACGCACGCCTCAGCGTGGTCCCGACGGTCGACGGCACCGGCACGGCCCTTCCTTTCGGGCATCCGGACCGGGACGGGCTCTCCCCCAGCGACCGCCGAAGGCAGGAATGGGTGGCCAGGATCCCGGTCCTCCAGATGGGCAACCGGTCCATCCAGCGGACCCTGCGCCGGAGCTACGAGGACCTGGGCGCTTTGCGGATCCAGGATCCCAACCACCCTGACAGGGTGGTTGTGGCCGCCGGTGCGCCCTGGTTCATGACCCTGTTCGGCCGCGACTCACTCTGGGCGTCGGAAATGGCGCTGCCTGTGGATCCTTCCCTGGCGCTGGGTACCTTGCGCACCCTCGCGGAACGGCAGGGCACCGAGGTCAATGAGGACACCGAAGAGGAACCGGGCAAGATCCTCCACGAGGTCAGGCTGGATGTCACCAGTGGGCAGGCACTGGGCGGCAGGTCCGCTTACTACGGCAGCGTGGATGCCACGCCGCTTTTCGTGGTGGTGCTCGGCTCCGTCAGCCGCTGGGGCTTCTCCAGGGAGACCATCAAGGCGCTGCTGCCCAATGCGGACCGGGCGCTGGACTGGATCCGCCATTACGGGGACCGTGACGGGGACGGCTTCGTGGAGTACGGCCGGCCCAACCAGCATGGGCTCATCAACCAGGGCTGGAAGGACTCGTGGGACGGCATCAACTTCGCCGACGGCACCCTCGCGGAGGTGCCCATCGCCCTGGCGGAGGTCCAGGCCTATGTGCATGGCGCCTATGTGGCACGCGCCTGGATGGCTTACGACGACGGCGACACCGCCTTGGCGGCCGACCTCCAGGAACGCGCGGACCGGCTGAAGCAAAGGTTCAACGAGGAGTTCTGGTTGCCGGACCGGGGCTACTTCGCCGTAGCGCTGGACCGGGACAAGCGGCCGGTGGATGCGTGCGCCTCCAACATGGGCCACTGCCTGTGGTTTGGTTTGCTGGATGAGGACAAGGTTCCCTCCGTGGTGGAACATCTGATGTCCAAGGAAATGTTCAGCGGATGGGGAGTGCGGACCTTGGCCAGCAACATGGCCTCCTACAACCCGGCCAGCTACCACAACGGATCAGTATGGCCCCACGATAACGCCCTGATCATGTCCGGCTTGCTCCGGTACGGGTATGTGGAGGAAGCCCAGCGGATCGGCACCGCCCTCCTCGAGGCGGCCGAGTACTCCGGTGGCCGGCTTCCCGAGCTCTTCTGCGGCTTCGACCGCGACAGGTTCATGGAACCGGTGCCCTACCCCACCGCCTGTTCGCCGCAAGCATGGGCGGCCACCACGCCCATCCACGTGATCACCAGCCTGATGCGGTACGACACCCACATCTCGCAGGGCGGGATCTGGCTGGACCCGGTGCTGCCGGAGTCCTTCGGGGACCTGCACATCAGCAACGCCCCCATGGGAGATGCCCGCATCACGATCGACGCCTCCGGAATGCAAGCGACGGTGCAAGGCATTCCGGAGGGTCTCACGGTTCATCACGGGCAGCGGCCCTGGATGTCCGAGCTCGTGGAGCGGGCCCGCTTGCGGGAGCCGGACAGGTAGGCCGCCAGCTACTGGATGGCAGCAGCAGTTACTGGATGGCAGCCTTCAGTTCCTTGGCAGCCAGTTCCGGGTCCTCGGCGCTGTAGATGGCGCTTCCGGCAACAGCAACGTCAGCACCTGCCAACTGCACGGATCCGATGGTGGAGGCGTTCACTCCACCGGCCACGGAGAACGGAACACGGGCTTCCTCGCCGGCGTTCAGCAGGGTGCGCAGGTTGTAGCCAGGCTGTGCCTGCTCGTCCAGGCCTGCGTGGAACTCGATGAACTTGGCGCCCAGTGCACGGGCTTCCTTGGCCCGGGATACCTTGTCGGCAACACCGATCAGGTCCACCACGATGCCCTTGTTGTGGGCCTTGGCTGCGGCGACGGCACCGGCAATGGTGGAATCGTCGGCGGTGCCCAGCACGGAGACGAGGTCGGCTCCGGCCTTGAACGCGATGTCAGCCTCGAGCTCGCCGGCGTCCATGGTCTTCATGTCCGCGAACACGATCTTTTCCGGGTGGGCTTCCTTGATGGCGGAGATGGCGGAGAGGCCCTCGGCCTTGATGAGGGGCGTACCCAACTCGATGATGTCCACGTACTCGGCGACCTTGCCGGCCAGTGCCAGGGCATCTTCGGTGGTGAGGAGGTCCAGTGCAACCTGCAGTTTCATGTTTTCTTCTTTCCGGTGGTGTTGGTTGTTGTGCACAGCACGGGTAAAACGAGGACGCCTACTCGAGGTTGGCGTGGCGGAGCCATAGCTGCTCAGCCGGCTCGTCTGTGGTGTCCCAGAGGGTTTGGAACACCGTCTCGGTGGCCAGGAACAGAGACTGCTCAAAAAGGCTCCCGGAGTATTGGCGGGTGATGGCGGATCCGTGATCCGTCTTGCGTGCCGCCGGGATAACCACCACGGCACCGGCCAGGCCGGCCAGCGGCGAGTCCGGGTCGGTAGTCACCGCCGCGACCTCTGCTCCGGCGTCGCGGGCAGTCTGGGCAGCCTTGACTACCCCGGCCGTGGTTCCCGATCCCGACGCAACCAGCAGGAGGTCGCCCGAGGTGATGGCCGGCGTCGTGGTGTCACCGGCCACGTGCACCGTCAGTCCGAGGTGCATCAAGCGCATGGCAGCCATCCGCAGGACCAGCCCGCTCCGCCCGGCGCCGGCCAGGAAGACACGGTCCGCGCCCTTGATCCGGTCGGCCAGGACTGCCAGTTCCCGGACATCGATCTTGCTGGTGGTGTCCAGGATTTCCTTCTGGATGAGGGAAAGGTTCAGGGCGGCCTGATCGGTGGTTCCGGTCAGGGACGGCGACTCTGCCGTTACGTCCATACGTGCTCCCTTCTCAGGTGGTAGATGGGCCGCTTCTGCGGCCTGATACCAGTTTTCAGGTATCTGCGGGTAGGTAATACGCTGAAAAAGAGCAGTAATACCTATCCGTTCGGGTAGTCAGGGCGCGCCGACAGCCGGTACCGTTCTTCCATGACCATCACTGCTGCGCCTTCTGCCCTGCTGTCCACGGGACTTCCCTGGCAACTGCTGGACCACATCACGGCAGTTGTGCAGGCCCCCCTCCTGGGCATCGCCGGGAGCCTCCGCGCCGCTGTCCAGCCGTTCATGGCAAACAGTGCCCTGGTGATCTTCACCGAAGACTGCACCGGACGGCCCCAGAAGAAGGCCGGCGACGAGGCAATCATCGGGCGGGTCACCATCGCGGAGCTGGAGCGCCTCCGCGCCGGGGTTCCGGACGGGAAAGCGTGGACAGGGCGGGCGGAGATCGGGGGCATGGAACGGGACGTTCTTGCCCTGAAATACCAACCCAGCGGGGCCTTGCTTGTGCTCACGGACCCCGGGCACGTACAGGCAGGGCAGCCTCCGGCGGAACAGCTTCCCGCAGCACAGCCCAAACAGCATGTCAGTGGGCAGCTGCGCATTGTGGAGTACCTGTGGTGCCTCGCAGCCGCCCGCATCCAGGAAAAGGTATCGGATGCGCCGCCGTCGTACCTTCTGGAATCCCGTGCCGCCTCGGCCGAGCGCCTGCGGGTCACAGCAGAGCTCGTGGACCAGCACTCAACCACGCTGGAAACGGTGCTCGCTGCCCTGCGCTCCACAGCCTTGGACGACAAAGCCGCCCGCACCGCAGTGACGGACATGACCGCCAAAGCATTGGTGGGCCTGCGCACACTGAACGACCGCACCAGCGACCTCGCGGAGGAACCCGTGAGCAATGCGTTCGCGCGACTGCGGGAGGACCTCCGGCCGTTGATGCGGTTCAGCAACATCGATACCCAGTTCATCGAACCGCCGGCCAACGGCAGGGCACTGCCGGGAGAAGTTGCCCACGCCGCCAGGGCGGTAGTGCGGGGACTGGTGTTGGCGATCGCGGAGCAGCCTGATGTGCGGCGGGTCCGGGTCCAGTGGGACTGCGACGGAGAAAACCTGCTGGTCAATGTCCGTGACGACGGCCGCGGCGACCTCTCCCCCGACGCCCCCACCATCGACCGGCTGCGGCAAAGGGTTCAGGCGGTGGACGGACGCATGGGCATCGACGTCATGCAGGGGTGGGGAGCGGACATCTCCGTAGTCCTGCCCCTGGATCCTCCCGGGTTACCGGGCAAGGACGTAGCTGCATGGGGACTGGCGCAGAGGGAGCTCGAGGTTCTGGAGCTCCTGGCCGCGGGACACAGAAACCGTGCCATCGCTGCTGCCTTGAACATCAGCGAGAACACGGTGAAGTTCCATGTGCGGAACTTGTTCAGGAAGTTGGACGTCCGGTCCCGCACTGAGGCCACGGCAATGGCCCACAGTGCGGGAATCCGGTAGTCCGTTGCTGCGCAGGACGCAGCCGGATTGGAGTTAAGCGTCGATCACCAGGTCGGTCTGGGCAGTGGAGCAGCAAGGCAGGAACTTGCCCGCGTCGATCTCCCTCTTTCGGATTCCGCCCTGGTGGTTCATGTCGATGTCACCAGACAGCTTGACCACCTTGCAGGAACCGCACATTCCTTCCTTGCAGTTCGCGCCGATCCTGACGCCCGCGCGCTGTGCCACCTCAAGGATGTGCTCGCTGGGGTCGATCCGCACGTTAATGCCGGTCTTCAGGAAGGACATCGTGAGGCTGCCGGAACCTACAGTGTTGAAGCTTGAGGCATCGGGAGTTGCTGCCTCAGGCTCGGTGACCGGACCGCCGTCGTTCGTCCCGGAACCGGAGGGCTCCCCCTCAACCGTCTCCAGGGGCAGGCCTGAGGCCTCCAGGGTCCCGTCGGCATCGTAACCGGGCTCGTAGAGTCCGAATGCGGCGGGCTGGCTTTCGTAGTAGTCCTCGGCCGAATCGGCGATTTCCTCCGCGATCTCCTCGGCAATGTCCGCGGCGAGGGCAACCTCGGCCGCGTATTCAAGGAGCGTCTGGCGATCACCGGAGAAGAACTCCATGTAGATGGAGGTGTCGTCCACGCCCACCTTCTTGAGAAGTTCGGTGGCGGTGTTCAGGTAGCCCTCGGGACCACAGGCATACACCTGGCGTCCATTGGCGTCAGGCGCCACGTGGTCAATCATTGCCGAAGTCAGGCGCCCCGTGAGGCCTTCCCAACCGTCCGGCTTGTTGCGGTCACCCAGGGAGTAGAAGACCCGGATCCGCGAATCCACGGAAGCGATGTAAGCCAGCTCCCGGTGGAAGGCGAAGCCGCCTGCTTCTGCGCCGTGGTAAAGCACCACAACGTCCGCGTGACCCGGCAACGAATGGATGGTGCGCACCATGGACATGATGGGCGTGATGCCGGCTCCGGCTGCGAGCAACAGGTAACGTGCACGCCGGTCCGCATCAGGCAGATGGAATGCACCCACGGGACCGAGCATCTCCAGCACGGTCCCGGGCTTGACGTTGTCGTGCACCCACGGGGACACCAGGCCGCCGGCATCGCGCTTGACGCTGATGCTGAAGGTCCACGGCTCGGTGGGCGAGCTGGACAGGGAGTAGCTGCGGTCCACAGGCTCGTGGTCCTCGCCGTTCACGGGGAACGCCACGTTGACATACTGCCCGGCACGGAATGCCAGGGGCGCACCGTCGCAGCGGCGGAAGACGAAAGTCATCAGGCCGCCGGCCTCGGGAACGGTTTCCACGCACTCGGCCATGAACTCCTGCGGATGCCAGGGGCCCAGGGCCCGGGCAGCGCGGGCCGGTGCATCCGTGCTGCCCATCACCCGGTTCCACGGCATCTCAAGGCCGCGGATACGCTGCGGTTCCTCGATGACCGTCTCGGTGAGGAGTTCCGTCATGCCAAGTGCTCCTGAACGCGCTGCACGTACCAGTTGATGAATGCTTCAACCTGGTATTCGCTCTTCATGTACGGGCCGGGCTCGTAGGCAGGGCTGCCCGCGCCGGTCTGGCACAGCTCAACGAAGGCCTTGTCCTGGATGTTGGTCTGCTTCCAGGTGTAGGTGAGCTTGTCCAGGTCGTAGTCCACGCCTTCTTCGGCGTCGTCGGCCACCAACCAGGTGGTGCGGACCAGGGACTGGTGTTCGTTGATCGGGAAGACACCGAACGTGATCACGTGGTCGCCCAGGAAGTGGAACCAGCTGTTGGGCTGCAGGTGCATGGAACAGCGGCCGAGGCGGAAGTCCGGCAGGTCGCCGAGCAGCTTCTTGGAAAGGCGGCGCCCATCGGCGGAGAACGATTCGCCTTCGCCGTCCAAGGACTCGCGTGAGATGCGGATGCCGGCAATACGGGTATCGAGTTCCTCAACCACCTCGTAGGGGAGGCCATAGCGACGGCAACGCTCTTCAAGCGAGGACTGGGCTTCCTTGTTACGGTCCCAAACCTCCTCAAGGTGTGCCGGGATCAGGCCCTCGGTCAGGCCCCATGTGGGGAAGAGCGAGCACGCCAGCTCGGGGTGTCCGTCGCAGTGGTAGCACTCACGGTTGTTCTCCATGACGAGCTTCCAGTTGCCCTCTTCGATGATGTTCTGCTGGTAGGCAATCTTCGTCTTGGACAGATCGTGGGGCGCCAGGTAGGGCTCGAAGATCTTGGAGGTCTCGTCAAAGTCCGTGGGCGGCTCGTCCGCGATGCAGACAAAGATGAGTCCGGCGACCTCGCGGCTGTGGGCACGCTTGAGGGCGAAGCAGTTCTTGTCGAACTTGGCTTCTCCGGGAGCGGAGGCGTGGATCAGGTTGCCCTCGGGGGAATAGGTCCAGGAGTGGTAGCCGCAGACGAGGTTTCCGGTGGAGCCGGCGGCTTCGGTCAGGACGCGGGCACCGCGGTGGCGGCATACGTTGTGGAGAACGTTGACGTCACCTTCATCGGTGCGCAGCACGATCAGGGAGTACGGGCCGTAGTCCACCGTGATGTAGTCGCCGGGCTCAGGCAGTTCGGCGACGCTGCCGGCAAAAATCCAGTGCTGGCCGAAGATGGCTTCCATGTCGATCTTGAAGATCGTGGGATCGGTGTAGAAGGGGGCATCGAGGGAATAGCCCGTACGCCGGAACTCAAACAACGCGGTGATTTCTGCCAACTGCTCGGCAGGCAGGGATGAAGCGAGTTTTCCGCGTGAATTGAGGGCGACGTTCACTGGAGCAGTCATGGGTTTCCTCCCGGGAGGCTGGGTACGTAGGTGAATCTGGGGGACCGGCAATGCGTCGTCGCGGCCGGTATTTTCGAAGTCTTCGTAGTAAGAGATTAGGGTCACAGGAACTGCAACAAAAGCGCAATATTCAGGAGATAACCGTGCACGTTTGGTGCATGATTAGTTCATGATCGATCCAAGGCTCAATACCCTTCGCGTGTTTGCCCGCTGCGGCACGGTCGGAGCAACAGCCGAACTCACCGGTTACTCCCCTTCTGCAGTGTCCGCGCAGCTCCGCGAGCTCCAGCGCCTGCTGGGAATGCAGTTGCTGACAAAGGACGGAAGGGGCGTTCGGCTGACCGCCACAGGCCGGTACCTGGTGGCCGGATCGGACGCGCTCGTCGCGGAATGGGAGAGCCTGCGGGCGGCGGCCATGGAAGCCGGCGACCAAGTGCAGTCACATTTTGGTTTGGGCGGATTCTCGACGGCGGCCGCCCAGTTGCTTGCGCCGCTGGCGGCAACGCTGCGGTCAACACGGCCGCAGCTCGAGGTACAGGTATTGGAGGCCGACCCGGCCCGCTGCTTTGACCTGTTGGTCGCCGAACGGATCGACCTCGCCGTCATAGTGGCCATGCAATCGGACACATACGGCGAGGACGATCCGCGCTTCGAACAGACCGTCCTGCTCGACGATCCCCTGGACGTGATTATTCCGGCCGACCACCCCCTGGCAACGAGGACGACCGTGACGCTCGAAGAGCTGGCCTCGGAACCATGGATCACTGAGTCAGCCGGTTCCACGTATCACGCCCTGTTTACCGCGGCGTTCACTGCGGTGGGCGTGACCCCGCGGATAGCCCACGAGGCCGTTGAGTGGGAAACCCAGATCGCTTTTGTCGGGGCGGGGCTCGGCGTTGGCCTCTTGCCGCGCCTGGCTCCCCTCCACAGTGCCGAAAACGTGGTCCGGCTCCGCATTACGGGCAAGGGAAAGCCAGCGCGCCGCATTGTCGCCGCAGTCCGCAGGGGAAGCATCTCTTCGCCCCTGATCAAGGAGTCGCTGGACATCCTGCAGGCCCGGGCCCATCGGATCCTCACCGCCCGCCCGGAGGACGACCTCTGACCAGCTCGTGTCTCCCCAAGCGGCGTCCTGGCGTCGCCTGGATTTTCCAGCCGACGCCAGGATCATGCCAAGCCATTCGGCGCAGGTTCTAGACGCCTGCGATCCGCGCCGGCTCGGCGGCTTGGTCGTCGACGATGGTTTCCTTGGAACCCGCAGCCGCTGCCAACGACATTCCCTTGGTTTCTTCTGCCAGAAGTACGCATACCAGCCATCCGAGCGCGGTGAGGCCGGCTGCTGCCAGCATTGTGGGACCAATGCCCCAGTCGCGCAGAGCAAAGGGGATCACGAACGTACCGATGGCCGCCCCGATCCTGCTGGCACCGGTGGTAATGCCGATGGCACTCGCCCGGATCTCCGTGGGAAAAAGCTCGCTGGGGTACGCCCACTCAAGGATGTTGGGACCGCCCGAGAAAAAGGCGTACATGCAGAAGCAGGCAATGATGATGGCGACCGGCGCTCCCGGAGCGAATCCCAAAACAAAGAGCGGGAGCGCCATCAAGGCAAAACTCCAGATGATCAGCGGTCGGCGGCCGACGGTTTCAACCAGGCGGAGGGCAGGCAGGCATCCAAGCAGGAAGACGGCATTGATGATGACCGAGCCAAGGTTTGCCAGGTTGCCCTCCCCCAGGCCAAACGAGCCAAGAATGACCGGGCCGAACGTGAAGATGGCGAAGAGTGGCGTGACTTGGAGGATGTAGAACGCGCTGCAGAAGAACAGGCGCTTGGGGTAGGGGCGGCGAAGCAACATGGCGAAGTCAACCTTGCCCCGCTTCGACGCCCCGGACGGCGCTTCGGCTTCGGCCGCAAGCACCGCCGCTGCGTCCACCTGGTCGCCCAGGCCGGTACGCAGGGCGTCCTCTGCCTCTTTCAGTCGACCATTGTTGAAAAGCCAACGCGGTGATTCCGGAATTCCGTGCCGCATGGCCAGCACCGCGATGCCCAGCACCGCAGAGCTCCCCAGCATCCAGCGCCAGCTTTCGGGACCGAAGACCTCCGACATGGCGAACCCTACAAGGGATGCCAGGGCAGCCCCCGCGAACCAGCCGGTGATCAGCATGCCAAGCATCCTGCCGCGGCGCTTTTGGGGCAGCCATTCGGCCAACAGTGCACTGGCAATGGGGTAATCAGCACCGATGGCCAGGCCCACTATGAAGCGAAGGATGATCAACTGCGTGGCATCCTGCACCACGAACTGCAGCGCCGAGGCAATCACCAGCGCCCACAGGTCGATCGTGTACATCAGACGGCGCCCGATCTTGTCCGTCAGCGGCCCCAGGAGCAGCGCGCCGAAGAAGATGCCCACCAGGGCGGAGGCGCCAATGAGGCTGACTTCGAGCTCATTGGCTCCGAACTGGGCAGTAAGCCCCACCATTGCTATGCCAATGATGCTCAGCATGTACCCGTCCAGGAGTGGACCTCCCATGCAGCCAATGACGAGTTTTCGATGGAAAGGGGAAAAGCGGGCGGAATCGAGGGCGGAGCTTAGACCCATGGTTCTCCTTGGCCTGTCCCGGCGCGACGCTGCGTCGGGAAAACGGTGAATATATTGACAGCAAAAAAACTGATATATGAGAACGTAGTGTTGGCCGTCTCACAGTGTCAATTTGTGTCAATATCCCGCCATGGCCCCTCACATGCTGCTCAGTGCCACACCTGATAACCGGTCGATTTATCGAACAGACGGCGGGATTCGGCCCCGTCCGCGGCCAGCCACAGGACAGAATCATCGGCGGCTGCCTGCTCCACGACCCCGGACATGATGCGGTCGTCCTTTAACCACACCTCCACCACGTGCCCCGTCAACTGGGCCCAGTCATGGCGCAATGCACGCCCTTCTTCCGTCCGAACCTGCCTTGCCTCCGGCACCTCCATCACCAGCCACGTTCGGCGAGGCGGTGCGGTTGCGGGATCTCGTCGACGTTGATGCCGACCATGGCTTCGCCCAGGCCGCGGGAGACCTTGGCGATCACGTCAGGGTCGTCGTGGAACGTGGTGGCCTTGACGACGGCTGCCGCGCGCTGGGCCGGGTTGCCGGACTTGAAGATGCCGGAACCGACGAACACACCGTCGGCGCCGAGCTGCATCATCATCGCAGCATCAGCCGGGGTCGCGATGCCACCGGCGGTGAACAACACCACCGGAAGCTTGCCCGTGGCGGCGACTTCCTTGACCAGCTCGTACGGAGCCTGCAGTTCCTTGGCCGCAACGTACAGCTCGTCCTCGGGAAGGGCGGAGAGCTGGGCGATCTCGGTGCGGATCTTGCGCATGTGACCGGTGGCGTTGGAGACATCGCCGGTGCCGGCTTCGCCCTTGGAGCGGATCATTGCCGCACCTTCGTTGATGCGGCGCAGCGCCTCTCCGAGGTTGGTGGCCCCACAAACGAAAGGCACAGTGTAGTTCCACTTGTCGATGTGGTTGATGTAGTCCGCCGGGGTCAACACCTCGGACTCGTCGATGTAGTCCACACCGAGGGACTGCAGGACCTGGGCCTCGACGAAGTGGCCGATGCGGGCCTTGGCCATCACCGGGATGGACACGGCAGCGATGATCGACTCGATCATGTCTGGATCGGACATGCGGGACACGCCACCCTGGGCGCGGATATCAGCCGGAACTCGCTCGAGCGCCATGACAGCCACGGCGCCGGCATCCTCGGCGATGCGGGCCTGCTCGACGTTAACGACGTCCATGATGACGCCGCCCTTGAGCATCTCAGCCATGCCCCGCTTAACGCGGCTGCTGCCCGTGAGCGCGATGTTTTCAAAAGGGAGAAGTCTTGGGTTCACGTGATACTCCAAAGGAATGAAAGCCGCGGTGGCCGCGGGCACCCGGAGATCGATCATGCAAAGGCAGGAGTGTCTGATATCCGGGTGATATATTAGCTGCGGATTTCAGTATGCAAGCCTTGGTTCCCGGAGTCAACGGCAGGACCGAAGGGCGAACGGGAATGAAGCGGGCGGGCTGCCGTCAGGCGGCAAACAACGCCTGGCGCACGGCCTGCTCGAAGCCGCTCACGTGAACACGGGCCAGTTCGGCCGCCTTCTCAGCTTCACCGTCGATCACGGCTTGAAGGAGGTCCACATGTTCATGGACATGGTGCTCAAGATTCGGCAATCGGTCCAACACCATGCACCAAATGCGCGTGGCGAGGTTGTCATAACGGATCAACACGTCTTCCAGGTGCGGATTGGCGGCCGCCGCATAAATTCCCTGATGGACGCTGGCGTCCAGCTTCAGCGTTTCCACGACCGTGGCCGCGCGGAGGTCGAACGCTTCTACAGCGCGCATCACTTGGCGAAGATGGTCACGGCCCGCCGGAGTGGCTACCCGCGCAGCGCGGGCAGCGGCCACAGGCTCCAGCTGGACGCGGATTTCCGAGATGAAGGCGAGATCGGTGACTTCCACCCTGGTGGCGAAGGTTCCGCGCCGCGGATAAGTCACCACCAGGCGATCCAGCTCAAGGCGCTTCAAGGCCTCGCGTACCGGCGTGCGACCGATGCCCAGCTCCCTGGCCAGTTGCTCGTCGTTCAGGAGATCCCCGGGCTTGATGTCCAGTGTCAGCAATCGGTCCCGCACACTCTCGTAGGCGATCTCCGCAAGGGACTTCCTGCCCGCCTCTTCGGCGGTTGCCAGAGTTTGGATTACCACAGTGCCGAGCCCCTTCCGCAGTTCAAAAAAACCTATTGACCCCGTTCCAAGGTCCAGTATACGCTGATTCCAATCCTAATATATCAGTACACGACTCAGGAATATATTTAGGGAATCATCTAAGGAGGACCTATGACCCTCGTGGCTTCAGACTCTCACCTCAGCACCGTGCCGGCAGAGCGCAGCCAGCTCAAGGACGAGCAGGCGCAGAAGTTCGTACTCACACTGTCGTGCGTCGAACAGCCCGGCATCGTGCATGCAGTCACCACGTTTCTGTTCGAACGCGGCTTCAACATTGAAGAGCACCAGCAGTTCGATGACAGCCTGCGCCAGACGCTGCACCTGCGTACCGCGTTCTCCGGTCCGCAGAGCTACTCCCCGGAGCAGCTTGAGGACGAGTTCCGTTCCATCGCGGAGCGTTTCGACATGAAGTTCAGCTTCTACGACCAAACCAAGCAGCGCGTCCTGGTGATGGTCTCCAAGTTCGGCCACTGCCTGAACGACCTCATCTTCCGCTGGCGCGGTGGCAGCCTTGGCGGCGAGTTGGTTGCGGTGGTGTCCAACCATGAGACACACCGCGCCATGGCCGAGGCCGCCGGCCTGCCCTTCATCCACGTCCCGGTAACCCCGGACACCAAGGCAGAAGCCGAAGCCCGGTTGCTTGAGCTGGTTGATGAGTACCAGGCCGACCTCGTCGTCCTGGCCCGTTACATGCAGGTCCTCTCCGACGACCTCTGCCGCAAGCTGGAAGGCCGTGCGATCAACATCCACCACTCCTTCCTCCCCGGCTTCAAGGGTGCCCGCCCCTACCACCAGGCCTACGACCGCGGCGTGAAGCAGGTTGGCGCCACGGCCCACTACGTCACTGCGGACCTGGACGAAGGCCCGATCATCGAGCAGGAAGTCATCCGGGTGGACCACAGCTACGGCCCCACTGCCCTCTCCACGGTGGGCCAGGACGCCGAAGCCCTCGCCCTTTCCCGCGCCGTCCGCTGGCACTGCGAACACCGTGTCCTGCTGGACCAGACCAGCACGGTCGTTTTCCGCTAACCCGCACCCTAGCCCCGCCCGAATCACAGCAGGAGAATACTTTCATGGCCTCCACGCCTCGCATTGTCATCATCGGAGCCGGCATTGTCGGCACCAACCTCGCGGACGAACTCGTTCAACGCGGCTGGAACAACATCACGGTCCTGGACCAGGGACCGCTCAACATGCCGGGCGGTTCCACCTCGCACGCCCCCGGCCTGGTTTTCCAAACGAACCCGTCCAAGAGCATGGCCCTCTTCGCCAAGTACACGGTGGAGAAGCTGCTGTCCCTGACCGAGGACGGCCAGAGCTGCTTCAACCAGGTGGGCGGCCTTGAAGTTGCTACCACCGAGACCCGTCTGGCGGACCTGAAGCGCAAGCTCGGCTATGCGGCATCATGGGGCATCGACGGAAAAATTCTTTCTCCGGAGGAGTGCAAGGCCCTCTACCCGCTGATCAACGAAGAGGACATCCTGGGCGGTCTCCACGTGCCCAGCGATGGCCTGGCCCTCGCCGCCCGCGCAGTCCAGCTCCTCATCAAGCGCACCGAGGCTGCCGGCGTGAAGTACCAGGGCAACACGGAGGTCACAGGCATTGAACAGTCGGGCCGCCGCGTCACCGGTGTCCAAACGGCCGACGGCGTGATCCCGGCTGACATCGTGGTGTCCTGTGCCGGCTTCTGGGGCGCAAAGATCGGCGAGATGATCGGCATGTCCGTGCCGCTCCTCCCCTTGGCACACCAGTACGTCAAGACCACCCCCGTCCCCGCGCAGAAGGGCAAGAACGAGCTCCCGAACGGCGCCCAGCTGCCAATCCTGCGCCATCAGGACCAGGACCTTTACTACCGCGAGCACGGCGAACGCTACGGAATCGGCTCCTACGCCCACAAGCCCATGCCAGTGGACCTGGACGAACTCGGCAAGTACGAGCCCAGCAGCATCAGCGAACACAACATGCCGTCCCGCCTGGACTTCACGCTGGAGGACTTCCTGCCGGCGTGGGAAGCCACCAAGCAGATCCTTCCGGCGCTGCGTGAGAGCGAAATCGAAGACGGCTTCAACGGCATCTTCTCCTTCACCCCTGATGGCGGCTCCCTGGTGGGCGAGTCCAAGGAACTGGACGGCTTCTACGTGGCAGAGGCCGTGTGGGTCACCCACTCCGCAGGCATTGCGCGCGCTGTTGCCGAGGTGCTCGTGGACGGCAAGTCGCAGATCGACCTGGGCGATTGCGACATCCACCGCTTCGAGGACATCCAGCTCACTCCCGAATACGTCAGCGAAACCTCCCAGCAGAACTTCGTGGAGATCTACGACGTGCTGCACCCGCTCCAGCCCAAGTTGTCTCCGCGCAACCTGCGCGTCAGCCCGTTCCACGCCCGCCACAAGCAGCTGGGCGGCTACTTCCTGGAAGGTGCCGGCTGGGAACGCCCCTACTGGTTCGAAGCCAACGCCGAGCTCCTGAAGGAAATGCCGGACGAATGGCAGCCGCCGGCCCGTGACGCCTGGTCCGGCATGTTCAACTCCCCTATCGCGGCAGCCGAGGCCTGGAAGACCCGTACCGCAGTAGCCATGTACGACATGACTCCGCTGAAGCGCCTTGAGGTTTCCGGCCCTGGAGCCCTCAAGCTGCTGCAGGAACTCACCACCGGCGACCTCAACAAGAAGCCGGGCGCCGTGACCTACACCCTTCTCCTTGACCACGCGGGCGGTATCCGAAGCGACATCACGGTTGCCCGCCTGGACGAGGACACGTTCCAGCTCGGCGCCAACGGCAACATCGACACCGCCTACTTCGAGCGGGCAGCCCGCCACCAGACGGAGAACGGCGGAGCCGGCGACTGGGTGCAGGTTCGCGACACCACCGGGGGCACCTGCTGCATCGGCCTCTGGGGACCCCTGGCCCGCGACCTTGTCAGCACCATCAGCAGCGACGACTTCTCCAACGAGGGCCTCCGCTATTTCCGTGCAAAGAAGGTCGTCATCGGCGGCGTTCCCGTGACCGCCATGCGCCTGTCCTACGTTGGCGAACTTGGTTGGGAGCTCTACACCAGTGCCGACAACGGCCAGCGCCTCTGGGATGCGTTGTGGAAGGCCGGCCAGCCGTTCGGCGTCATCGCGGCAGGCCGCGCGGCGTTCAGCTCGCTCCGCCTCGAAAAGGGCTACCGTTCCTGGGGCACTGACATGACCACCGAGCACGATCCGTTTGAGTCCGGCCTCGCTTTCGCGGTCAAGATGGCCAAGGAAAGCTTTGTCGGCAAGGCCGCCCTGGAAGGCCGGAGCGAAGAAAGCTCCGCCCGCCGCCTCCGCTGCCTGACGGTCGACGACGGCCGCAGCCTCGTGCTGGGCAAGGAACCGGTGTTCTACAAGAACCAGCCGGTGGGTTACGTCACCAGCGCCGCGTACGGCTATTCCGTCCGCAAGCCGATTGCGTACGCATACCTGCCGTCGGCTGTTTCCCTGGGAGACTCCGTGGAAATCGAATACTTTGGCCGCCGCATCCAGGCAACGGTCACCGAGGACCCGCTGTACGACCCCACCATGAGCAGGCTTCGCGGCTGATCGCGCAGCCTTTCAAGGGCATGCGGCCCGGACACCCTTTCTCCCTCGCAAACCGTGTCCGGGCCGCTGCCCTTTCCCCTGCCGTCAAGACGCCCCACCACGCCTCTCTCCCGTACGCCCAGGAAGCCCCATGATCAGCTCTGAAAGCATGAACGATTACCTCTTCCGGCTCGCATCACGCCAGCCGACTCCCGGCGGTGGCGCCGCTGCCGCCCTGCACGCAGCACAGGGTGCTGCACTCGTGGCCATGGTGGCCCGGTACTCCACCGGTGAGAAATATGCCGCCTACGCCGAACAAGTAGCCCGGATCACCGAATCCGCAGACACCCTCCGGCACGAAGCCCTCGGCCTCGCCGACGAGGACGAACGCGCCTTCCAAGGCGTGATCGATGCCTACAAACTTCCCTCCACTACGGAGGAGCTCAAAGCCGCGAAGACCGCAGCCATCCAGGACGCCCTGGTCACGGCCGCGCAGACACCTGCGCGGCTGATCGGCCTTTCCGGCGCTGTGGTGGACCTTGCCACCGAACTCTTCGACGCCGCGAACCCCAATGTGATCAGCGACGTCGCCGCCGCCGCGGACGCCGCCCGTGCTGCTGCGACCACTGCCAGGGTCAACATCGACATCAACGTGGTGGCCATCAAGGACCCCGCGGTCCGCTCACGCCTGGCCAGTGAAACCGACGGCCTGGAAGAGAAAGTCGTCCTCGCTGCCGACGCCCTGGTGCAGCGGGTCCGCGAAAGGATCCTCGCATGAATACTGAAGTCCTCTCCGGCAAGCCGCTTGCCGGACTCATCAAGCAGCGGGCGCAGGATGAGGCCCGCCTCCTCGACGCCGAGGGCGTGCATCCGGTCCTTGCCGTGGTGGTTGCCACCGACGACGAATCGACGCACTGGTACGTCCGCTCGATTGAGCGCGCCGCCGAGCGGGCCGGCATTGATTGCCGGATCGTGGACCTCGGCCACGACGCGACCGAACAGGTCCTGGCCAGCGTCCTGCGGGACCTCAGCGCAGAACCTGCGGTCAACGGAATCATCCTCCAGACCCCCTTGCCCGCCGGTGTCCGGAGAGATTCCCTGGTGGGCCTGATCGCCCCGGAAAAGGACATCGACGGCGCAAACCCCCTCAGTCTGGGACGCCTCGCCGTGGGGCAACCTGCATTTGCGCCGGCCACCGCACGGGCCGTGGTGGAGTTGCTGGACCACTTTGACGTGCCCACAGCGGGGCAGAACGTAGTGGTCGTCGGGCGCTCCGCAGTGGTGGGCAAACCGCTGTCCCTGCTGTTGCTCGCCAAAGACGCCACCGTCACCGTCTGCCATTCCCGCTCCGGTGAGCTGGAGCCGTTCACCCGGCCCGCCGACGTCGTGGTCGTGGCTGCAGGCCGCACCGGACTCCTGACCGGCAGCCATGTTTCGGTGAAGACGGTAGTGGTCGACGTCGGCACGAACGTCCTGCCCGACGGTTCCCTGGTAGGGGACGTCGACGAGGCGAGCGTCAGCGGTGTGGCAGCTGCGTTGACACCGGTACCGGGCGGCGTAGGCTCGGTGACGACCGCACTCCTGCTGCTGCACACCACCGAAGCAGCCCGCAGCCAGGCCCGTGCGTCCACCGGCCAGCCGCTGGCCGCCGTCGTCGCCTGACTCCCGCAAAGCCGTTAGTTCCTGATCTGGAGGGAAGATCGCCATGGCTTCCAAAGCCCCCCGCGAAAACATCGACGAGTCAAAGCTGACCGTCACCAAACCCAAGACAAAGGCCGTGGGCATCCCGGCTGTGGCCAATGCGCTGAAGATCTCGTTCGAACAGATGGGACCGGTCCGCAGCGTTCAGACGCTGATGGCCGTGAACCAGCTGGACGGGTTCGACTGCATGGGCTGCGCCTGGCCGGAGCACGAGAAGCGCAACGCGGCAGAGTTTTGCGAAAACGGGGCCAAGGCCGTGGCCGAAGAAGCCACGAAACGCCGGGTCACGCCGGAATTCTTCGCCAAGTACTCCGTTGCGGAACTGAAAACCCGCGACGATTACTGGCTTGGCCAGCAGGGCCGCCTGACCCATCCCATGGTCCTGGAAGAGGGCGCCACCCACTACGCACCGATCAGTTGGGATGACGCGTACGCGCTGATGGCCGATGAACTGCGCAGCCTGGAGACTCCGGACCAGGCAGTCTTCTACACCTCGGGCCGCACATCCAATGAAGCCGCGTTCGTGTACCAGCTCCTGGTCCGCGGCCTCGGCACCAACAACCTGCCGGACTGCTCCAACATGTGCCATGAGTCCTCCGGATCCGCCCTGGTGGAGACCATCGGCATCGGCAAGGGTTCGGTGAGCCTCACGGACCTGGAAACAGCGTCCCTGATCTTCGTGGCGGGCCAGAACCCGGGCACCAACCACCCGCGCATGCTCAGCGCTTTGGAAAAGGCGAAGAAGAACGGCGCAGTCATTGTCTCCGTCAACCCGCTGCCTGAGGCCGGGCTGCTTCACTTCGAGAACCCGCAGCACGTTGCGGGCGTGGTCACGGGCACCAAGCTGACTGACGACTTCCTCCAGATCAGGGCAGGCGGCGACCAGGCACTTTTCCAAGGCCTCGGGAAGTACCTGCTGGAAGCCGAGGCCGCAGGCCGTGCCACTCCCGGTCTGGACACCGTGCTGGACCACGCGTTCATTGCGGACCACACCGTGGGGATCGACGAATACCTCCGCTACCTCGAGAAGGTGGAGTGGGATGACATCGTCGAAGCCAGCGGCCTGACCCTCGAACAGATCCACGCCACAGGTGAGCGCCTCCTGGCCTCCAACGCCACGATCGTCTGCTGGGCGATGGGGCTGACCCAGCACAAGCACTCCGTACCCACCCTGCGGGATGTGGTCAACGTGCTGCTGCTCCAAGGCAATATCGGCAAGCCCGGCGCAGGCGTGTGCCCGGTGCGCGGACACTCGAATGTCCAGGGCGACCGCACCATGGGAATCTTCGAAAAGATGCCTCCGACGTTCCACGACCGGCTGGACCACGAATTCGGGTTCCTGTCGCCCAGGGAGCACGGTTACGACACCGTTGCGGCCATCCGGGCCATGCGGGACGGCAAGGTCCGCTTCTTCATGGGAATGGGCGGCAACTTCGTCCGCGCGGCCCCGGATTCGCAAGTGACCGAGGACGCCCTTGCCAACACGGCACTCACCGTGCAGATTTCCACCAAGCTCAACCACTCCCATCTCTCCACAGGGCGTCGCGCCTTGATCCTGCCGACCCTGGGACGGACCGAGAAGGACACCCAGGCTTCCGGTGACCAGCGCGTGACGGTAGAGGATTCGATGAGTGCGGTCCATGCTTCCCGCGGACGGTTGAAGCCCGCCAGCGACCACCTCCACTCCGAGGTGGCGATCGTGTGCAACCTCGCCCACCTGCTGTTCACCGACGGCCGGGGCAGGCCACTGCCGGGAGCACCCCGCGCCAACTGGCTCGCCCTCCGGGACGACTACACCCTGGTCCGCAAGCACATCGAAGCCGTCATCGACGGGTTCGAGAACTTCGAGGACCGCATCCAGCATCCGGGCGGTTTCGTCCTCCCCCACCCTCCCCGGGACGCCAGGAAGTTCGACACCGTCTCCGGAAAGGCCCACTTCACCGGGAACGAGCTCGAATACATCAAGATCCCGGCCGGCCGGCTGGTGCTGCAGACCCTGCGTTCGCACGACCAGTACAACACCACCATCTACGGCAAGGACGACCGTTACCGCGGCATCCACGGCGGTCGCCGCGTGGTCATGATCAACCAGGATGACATCACGGAGCTGGGCTTCGCCGATGGAGACATGGTTCACCTCATCTCGGAGTTCCAAGGCACAGAACGCATCGCGGAGAACTTCCGGATTGTTTCCTACTCCACGCCCAAGGGGTGCGCCGCTGCCTACTACCCGGAGACGAATGTCCTGGTTCCGCTGGACTCCGTCGCCGACACCAGTGGGACGCCGACTTCCAAGTCCGTCATCGTCAGGTTGGAACGGGCTTAGAAGGGCCTGTACATCATGTGATGCGTGCCATAGTATGTCACTGATATATCTATAGACCGAGTTCGTAGATATCAGAGGCTTTTCCGGTCTGGCTCCGGCCCGGCCCCAACCCCGTGCAGAAGACATGAGTCAAAGGAGAATCAATGTCTGACATCACCCAAACCCACGCCGATGCCGTCCTTGCCGCAGCACTCGGCTCCGCCCGTGAAACCGGCACAGCCATGAACATTGCGGTTGTGGATGCCGGTGGCAACCTCAAGGCCTTCACCCGCATGGACGGGGCCTGGCTGGGGAGCATCGACATTTCCATCAAGAAAGCCAGGACCGCGCGCTACTTCGACATGCCCACCGGAGCCATTGGCGGGTTGTCCCAGCCCGGTGGTCCGCTGTTCAACATCGAGGTGTCCAACGGAGGACTCATCACGTTCCCCGGCGGTGTCCCGCTGAAGGACGGCAGCGGCGCGGTGATTGGAGCGATCGGCGTCAGCGGCAGCACTGTCGAGGACGACCACACCGTGGCATCGGCTGGAGCTGCTGTCCGGTTCCAAGGCGTCGCCTAGACCCAATGCACAGCTGTCCAATGGTCCGTGAACGGTGCTTCGGTGGCCTGAAACCTGGGGAGGTATTCCTCATCGGAGCATCGCTTTCGGACCATTGGACGGCCCATGAGTTCCGTATTATCAACTGTCCAAGGAGTGGCCATGTCAGGAAATAGAGCAGTCGCCTACAAGGAACCCGGTGTCGTCGAAATCATCGACACTGAGTACCCGACGTTCGAACTCAAAGACGGACCTGGCGTCAACCCGGCCAACGTCGGCAGGAAGGTGCCCCACGGCGCCATCCTGCGTACCGTGACCACCAACATTTGCGGTTCCGACCAGCACATGGTCCGCGGCCGCACCACCGCGCCGCAGAACCTGGTCCTTGGCCACGAGATCACGGGCGAAGTGATCGAGGTGGGACCCGACGTCGAGTTCATCAAGGTAGGCGACATCGTCTCGGTGCCGTTCAACATCTCCTGTGGCCGGTGCCGGAACTGCAAGGAACGGAAGACCGGCATCTGCCTCAACGTCAACCCCGACCGCCCGGGCAGCGCCTACGGCTACGTTGACATGGGCGGCTGGGTAGGCGGCCAGGCCGAGTACGTCCTGGTCCCTTACGCGGACTGGAACCTGCTGCGCTTCCCCGACCGTGACCAGGCCCTTGAAAAGATCATGGACCTGACCATGCTCTCGGACATCTTCCCCACGGGCTTCCACGGCGCCGTCACTGCCGGCGTCGGCGTGGGCTCCACCGTCTACGTTGCCGGCGCCGGCCCTGTGGGTATCGCCGCTGCCGTCGGCGCCCAACTGCTGGGTGCCGCCGTCGTCATTGTGGGCGACATGAACGAAGACCGCCTGGCACAGGCGCGCTCCTTCGGTTGCGAAACCGTCAACGTCTCCAACGGAGACCCGAAAGACCAGATCGAACAGATCCTCGGCGTGCCCGAGGTGGACAGCGGCATCGACGCAGTCGGCTTCGAGGCCCGCGGCCACGGCAAGGACGCTTCCCACGAGGCGCCGGCCACCGTGCTGAACTCCCTGATGGACATCACCGCAGCCGGTGGCGCCCTGGGCATTCCGGGCCTGTACGTCACCGGCGATCCGGGCGGAATCGACGAGGCCGCCAAGCACGGTTCCCTGTCGCTGTCCCTCGGCACCGGATGGGCCAAGTCGCTGTCCTTCACCACCGGCCAGTGCCCGGTCATGAAGTACAACCGCCAGCTCATGATGGCCATCCTCCACGACAAGGTCCAGATCGCGAAGGCAGTCAACGCCAAGGCGATTCCGCTTGAGGACGCACCGCGCGGTTACGCGGAATTCGACGCCGGGGCGGCCACCAAGTTCGTCCTGAACCCCAATGGCTATGTAAAGGCCTGACAACCGCGGGTTCAGTTCGCAACCACGGATTCCGGGGGCGGCACGGCAAAAACGGGAAGGCCTGCCGCCCCCGGCTTCCGCATTTAATGCACGGCATCCGCCGTCAACCAGCTCAGATCCTCAAACAGCCCAGACAGCACAACCAGACCAGGAAGTGGGCATCATGCTAGCCCAGGAAGTCTCCGACATCCCCGCATTCCACATGTCCTGCGAAAATAAGCACTCGCCCACGTGGCTTGAAGCGCGGCACGTGGCCTACCACTGCGCCAAGCCGCTCGGTTCCGTGGTGGTACCGCTTGCGGACGGAATCGGATCTGCACTGACCGCGGACGTTGTGGCGCGCCAGGATATTCCCCACTACGCCTCCTCCGCCATGGACGGCTGGGCCATCAGTGGCCCCGGACCTTGGATCCTCGTGCCGTCAGGGTCGGTCCTGGCCCCCGGAGAGGCCAGCATCATCGCCACCGGAGGGCTCGTCCCCGAGGGAGCCGACGGCATCCTGCGGAAGGAAAGTGGCGAGGTCACCGCAGACGCGGCCGGCACCCGGCAGGTCACACTCACACCGGACGCCAAGCCCGGAGAAGCACAACCGGGCCGCCACATCCGTCCCGCGGGGGAAGAAGCCTCGGCAGGCGACGTCCTGGTTCCGGCCGGGACCATACTCAACCCGGCCCACATCGCCCTTGCGGCTGTAGCAGGCCACGACCACGTGCGGGTACAGCGCAAGCCACGCGTCGCCGTCGTGCTTACCGGGTCCGAAGTAGTAACGTCCGGTGAGCCGGCTCCGGGACAGGTCCGCGATACTTTCGGTCCACAGCTGGCCACGGTTATCTCGCAACTGGGCGGCGAGCCGACCGGCCGACACAGGATCGGCGACTCGTACGACGAATGGCTGGACGCCCTTGCCGGCCGCCACGACGGCCACCAGGCGGACGTGACCATCACCACCGGCGGTACCGGGGTATCCGGAACAGACCACTTCCGGACTGCCGTGGACGCCCTGGGAGGGCGCCTGCTGCTGGACGGAATTGCCATGCGGCCGGGCCACCCCGCGGTGCT
Source organism: Paenarthrobacter sp. NCHU4564 (assembly GCF_052156435.1). Lineage (NCBI taxonomy): Bacteria > Bacillati > Actinomycetota > Actinomycetes > Micrococcales > Micrococcaceae > Paenarthrobacter > Paenarthrobacter sp. NCHU4564. The sequence goes on along the minus strand of NZ_JBQLIS010000004.1, from coordinate 90,409 downwards.
GGCCGAGCTTCCGGACGGTCGCTTCATCATTGGGCTGCCAGGGAATCCGCTGGCAGCCATGCTGGCCTTGGCCACCCTGGGCGAGCCGTTGCTGGCCGCCCTTGGAAACCGCCCGCTGTCCGCCGCAGGCCGGATGACGTCGGGCGCGGATTTCGAACCGGACCGCGGCAGAACGCGGCTGGTCCCGTGCACGTTCGTCCACGGACTCGCCGTTCCCGCCGCCCACACCGGGCCCGGAATGATGCGCGGACTCGCCTGGGCAGACGGCTACATGGCTGTTCCCCCCGAAGGGGTGGAAGCCGGCCAACCCGTCCCGGTCATGCCGCTGCCGTGGACATCGCCCCTGGACCACTACGGAAAGACGGCCCCATGGCACGCTTGACCCAGCGCCGCAAGATCCACCGCTTCCTGTTGGATGACGCGGCAAGCGGGCACCCGGTGCGGTTCAAGGAAGACGTTCTTGCCGCGGAGGAGCCCCTGGAGATCCGCCTCAACGGTACGTCGTTCGCCGTCACCATGAGGACGCCGGGTGACGACTTCGATCTGGTGGCCGGGTTCCTGGTGTCCGAGGGCATCATCCGCCACCAGGCCGAACTGGTTTCCCTGCGGTTCTGCGCGGGCGAGAGGGACGGCGTTCAAACGTTCAACGTGGTGGAAGCCCAGCTGCGGCCGGACGTTCCCCTTCCCGACACCATGAGGCACGTCTACACCTCAAGCTCGTGCGGCATCTGTGGAACAGACTCCATAGAGGCCGTCCGGAAAACCATCAGCTTCGATCCATCCAGCGACCCCCTGCACGTCCCGGTGGACCTTCTCGCCCGACTGCCGGATCGGCTACGCGAGGCCCAGGCCGTGTTCGACCGGACCGGCGGGGTCCATGCCGCAGGACTGTTCAGGCTGGATGGCCCGGAGCCGGAACTGCTTTGCCTGCGCGAGGACGTAGGGCGTCACAATGCAGTGGACAAAGTGGTGGGCTGGGCACTGCGGCAGGATCTGCTGCCGTTGTCCGGCCTGGTGCTGCAGGTGTCAGGCAGGGCATCCTTCGAACTGGTCCAGAAGGCAGCACTGGCCGGCATTCCCGTCCTCTCAGCCGTCAGCGCCCCATCCAGCCTGGCGGCCGACCTGGCCGCAGAGACGGGCGTGACGCTGGTGGGCTTCAGCCGCGGCAAAAGCCTCAATGTCTACTCCGGGCGGGAGAGGGTCGGTCTCCCGCGTCGGGCACTCCTTGAGGAGGCGCGCATGGGCCCCTAGAGTCCCTTGCCCCCGCCTGCGTCCGTCCTGTCCGTTTAGGATGTGAACCATGGCACGCAGCAACCCGGACATCGACAAGGACGCAGACGCCCAAGGCGGAGGCGTCCAGTCAGTGGACCGTGCCCTCCAGATCCTGGAAATCCTGGCCCGCGAGGGCGATGCCGGAGTCAGCGAAATTGCCGAGGAAATGGGCGTGCACAAATCCACGGTGTCCAGGCTGGTTGGCTCACTGGTTGCCCGTGAACTGGTCCGGCAGAACAGCGAACGGGGAAAGTACCAGCTGGGCTTTGGCATCCTCCGCCTGGCCTCCTCCATCCCCGGCCGCCTCAGTGTGGTCCACGAGGCCCGCGAAGTGCTGGAGACCCTCGCTGCCGAATACAAGGAAACCGTAAACCTGGCGGTGCTGCGGTCGAACTACGCCGTCAACGTTGATCAGGCCATGGGACCCTCCACGCTGGCCACCTACGACTGGGTGGGCAGCCTGACGCCACTGCACGCGACATCCAGCGGCAAGGTGCTCCTGGCGGCATTGACGGCGGACGAGAGAAGCCAGGTCTTCAAGGCGGTGGGACTCCCGGCCCGCACCCCCCGCACCGTCACCAACCGTGGGGAGCTCGAAAGGCAGCTCCATGATGTGGCACGGAACGGCTATGCGGTGGTCCATGAGGAGTTCGAGATCGGACTCACGGCAGTCGCTGTGCCGATCTACAACCACTTGGGCAGCGTGATCGCCGCGGTCAGCATTTCCGGGCCGGCTTTCCGTTTCAACCCCGAGGACCAGCCCGGACTCATAGATGGACTTCGCGAGGCCGGGTTGTCAATCAGCGCCAAGATGGGTTACCGGCACCGGTAATTCAGCGTCTTCGTCCGCTGGCGTGCCTTCCGGACTCCGCTGTCGGCACCTAGCCGGACTCCGCCGTCGCACATTGCGCAACTGTTGACACCATACGCAACGGGCCGACTTGAAGCCAATTGATATATCAAGTTGCCGTCAAAGAGCCAAAAAGGCTTGACTTTGAGTGTGACGGGGCGCACTCTGTTGCTTACCGCGAATGTTGTTGATTCTTGCGGAACGCCCGTCAGGCCGGACGGCCACCGGGCCGGCAGACCGTCCCATACACCGGAAGAGGTGCATCATGCACGACGCCTCCCCGCCCAGCGCAACCGCTGACGGGAAGGCAGCAAGCCCCCAAACAATTGCTCCGACCGCCGCTTTCACACGTGAAGATGGCGGGACCACCGCCACTGACGGAATGCATGACGCCGCCAGGTCCGGCCTCCATAGCCGAGGATCGGACACCCGCCCGGTATACCTGCCGGTCGGCGCCGACAAACTGCAGACCGCCACCGGCAACCGCATGGTCACCGGTCCGGATGAAGCCCCCAACCTTCCCTCCGGCCCACCATTCCACGGCCATGTTTAAACGCAAGCCCATGACTCGCCGAGCAAAGGACCCGCTCATGGCCATAAACAGTGACACAAAACCCTTAACGCCCGAGGAGTTACCTGCCGACAACCTGCCGGCGGAAACTCCAACAGCCAACAAACACACCCGCAAGGGAACGGATGAAGACGTCATCACCGTCTCCCCTGAGGAAACAAACCCCGCAGTCCTCGACGCTGAGGACGGAGGGGCCGAAGTTCTCCCGGACGCTGAAGAATATGAGCAGATCCTGGAAGAACTCCGCGTCGCCAAGACCGAGCAGGCCGTATCGGCCCGCCGGAACCGCAAACTTACGCTCGACAAAGTCACCTTCGGAATCACGGGCGCCATCGCCGTCGCCTTTGTGGTCTGGGGATTTGTCGGAAGGGACAGCCTCTCTGAAACCTCCAAAGGTGCCCTCAACTGGGTCATGGAGTACACCGGCTGGCTGTTCATGGTCCTTGCCTCTTTGTTCGTGATCTTCGTGCTGTGGCTTGCCCTGGGCAAGTTCGGCAATATCCCGCTGGGCAAAGACGGTGAAAAACCGGAATTCCGCACCATTTCGTGGATCGCGATGATGTTCGCAGCAGGCATGGGCATCGGCCTCATGTTCTACGGCGTGGCAGAACCGCTCTACCACTACATCTCACCCCCGCCCGGCACCGTGGATGGCCGCACGCCTGACGCCATCCAAACCGCCATGGCTACCTCGATCTTCCACTGGACCCTCCATCCTTGGGCCATGTACGCGGTGGTAGGCATTGCCATGGCCTATGGCACCTACCGCCTGGGCCGGAAGCAGTTGGTATCCGCGGCTTTCACCTCGCTGTTCGGCATCCGGATGGTGGAAGGTCCGCTCGGGAAGTTCATCAACATCCTGGCCATCTTCGCCACGCTCTTCGGCACCGCCGCGTCACTCGGCCTCGGCGCCCTGCAGATCGGCAGCGGCATGACGTCCAACGGCTGGTTCGGGGAAATCGGCACGCCCATCCTGGTGGTGATCGTGGCCATCCTCACCTTCTGCTTCGTGGCTTCCGCCGTCTCCGGCATCAGCCGGGGCATCCAGTGGCTGTCCAACATCAACATGGTCCTGGCCGTCGTCCTGGCCCTCATTGTGTTCGTCGCTGGACCCACGCTGTTCATCCTCAACCTCATCCCCTCGGCAGTAGGCGACTACGCCCGCGACCTTGCCGAGATGTCATCCCGGACCGAGGCTGTCGGGGACGACGCCCTGCGCAGCTGGATGACCAGCTGGACCATCTTCTACTGGGCCTGGTGGATTTCCTGGACGCCCTTCGTTGGCATGTTCATCGCCCGGATCAGCCGCGGCCGCACCATCCGCCAGTTCGTCACCGGTGTCCTGCTGGTGCCAAGCATCGTCAGTGTCATCTGGTTCGGCATCTTCGGCGGAGCCGCCTTCCACGTCCAGCAGGAAGCCGACAAAGCCGGCACGCCGGGGCTCGTGACCATGGTCGACGGCGCTCCCTCCATCAACTTCGACGGCGCACTTTTCGATCTGGTCAAGAACCTTGGCATGCCGGAGTGGCTCACGGCAGGCGTGATCGTGCTGGCCATGGTCCTGGTGGCGATCTTCTTCGTCACCGGCGCCGACGCGGCCTCCATCGTGATGGGTTCACTCAGCTCCAACGGCGCTGAGCACCCCCGCCGTGGAGTCGTGATCTTCTGGGGCAGCCTGACCGGTGCCGTGGCAGCCGTCATGATGCTGGCCGGCGGTGATGAACCGTCCGAAGCGTTGTCGGGGCTCCAAAGGGTCACGATCGTGGCAGCACTGCCCTTCATCCTGGTCATGTTGCTGCTCTGCTTCGCCCTCGCGAAGGACCTAAGGCGCGACCCCCTGTCCCTGCGGCGCCGTCTGGCAACATCCGTCGTGGAACGGGCCATCCGAACCGGGGTGGAACAGCACCGGGGAGTCAAGTTCGATCTTGTGACCAAGCACGAGTGTGCCGAGGATTGCCCGGACTCTGACTGTCCCGGTGGAACCGCCACCGGCAGCATTCCCACCGTTGAAGACAACCCCCCGAAGGCGAAAGACCTGTAAGTCCAGCCTTCCCCTCCCAGCAACCAGCAGTAAGGTGTCATCCCATGATCTCAACGCGTGCAGAAGAAAGCACAGTCAGGGTATCCAGCGATTCCAAGGAGCACGTCTCCTTCAGCGTGGATGCTTCCAGCCCCGTGACCGTCCGAGTCGAGCTTAACGGCGGTTGCCCCTGTGGAGCAGAACACCGCCACACAGGGTCCTACGTGGACAGCGACCTCGGCCGCTGAGCCCGGACACAAGAAAGCAGGCGCCGGAAACCCGGCGCCTGCTTTTTCTTTGCCTTCAGGTCCTGCTTACTTGGGCATCAGCACCGAGTCGACCAGGTACACCGTGGCGTTGGCGGTGTGGACGCCACCGCAGATCACGTTGGCGCCATCGACAGTGAGGGCATCCTTGGTGCCACCCACCGTAACTTCGCCACCCTGGACCGTCTTGTGGGTACCCACGACCTGGTCCGGGGTCAGCTGGCCCGGGACAACGTGGTAGGTCAGGATCTTGCTCAGCAGGGCATCGTCCGTCTTGAGCGTTTCGATCGTAGCGGGATCGATCTTGGCGAAGGCGTCATCCACCGGGGCGAACACCGTGAATTCGCTGCCGTTCAACGTCGAGACCAGGTCCACCTTGGGGTTGAGCTGCCCGGACACTGCCGCGGTGAGGGTCTTGAGCAGCGGGTTGTTGGACGCGGCCACGGCTACGGGGTCCTGGGCCATGCCAACCACGGAACCGGGGCCGTCCGGGACCTGGGCTGCGTAGCCGGCGCAACCGGGACCCACCAGGTCGCGGGCGGGGTCCATGGCGGCGCTGCTCATGGAAGAGGCGGACGGCGACGGTGCCGCTGACGACGTCTCCGGTGCTGCGGAGGAAGATGCAGGAGTGCTGGAGGTGCTTGAACCACCACAAGCCGTGAGTCCGAGGAGGGCGGCTGCAGTGAGGCCGACGAAGGCGAGGGCGGGGCGGCGCTTTGTGGACAACATGTCATTCTCCTTGTTCTTGGAACCATGGGCGTTTGGTCCTCTGGGGGTGGCACGGGCGGCCCGGCGATGGTGCTGCCGGTGTTGTGCTCACCTGCTATTCGGAGGGCCTGCCGGGGTGGATGGGTGCGGATGGAAAAAATTTTGGAAGCACCCTTGTTTTCCTGAAACGCTGGCTTAAGGCACGGCTCCAGGCGGACTGGCCCCACTCCTGCCATCCCGCTGCAAGCCGGACCAAGCCGTCCGCCCTGCCGCTCCGAACTTCCTGCAGATCCCGGAGCCGGACCACCACACGGCCGGCCCGGCTACGTTGGGAGACTCAATGCTGCAATTGGCACTCATCGGCCTGCTCGGCGGGCTCATCACGGGAATCTCGCCGTGCATCCTGCCGGTCCTCCCGGTGATATTTCTATCGGGCGGCGCCCAAGGCGCCCGCCAACGTACCGGCAGCAAGGCCCCGGCCGCCAAGGACAACCCCGACGGCGGCAGCGGAGTCCGCGCCCACAGCACCGCAGCAGCCGGGTCACCCGGCAGCAGCGCCGGAGCTGCCGCCGTCGAACGTGGTTCCGTTGCCACGCAAAAGGAAGCGACCGCCGTCGGGACCCCCTCCGACCGTGCCCAACGGCGCGCAGCCGGGTGGCGTCCCTATCTGGTGATCCTTGGCCTGGTCATCAGTTTCAGCACCTTCACGCTGGCAGGATCTTTCCTGCTGACGCTGCTGAACCTGCCGCAGGACCTGCTGCGGTGGATCGGGCTGACCGTGCTGGTGCTGATCGGGCTTGGCCTGATCTTCGACCGTTTCCAGCACATCCTGGAGAAGCCATTCTCATGGATTCCGCAGAAGCAGGTGGGGACGGAAAACGGCGGGCTGGTGCTGGGTCTGGCGCTCGGCGTCGTGTATGTTCCCTGTGCAGGACCAGTGCTGGCCGCCATCGCGGTGGCCGGGGCAACCGGCCAGGTGGGTCCGGAGACGATCGTGCTGACGCTGACCTTCGCCGTGGGCGCGGCCATTCCGCTGCTGGTGTTTGCCCTCGCTGGACGGCGGGTTGCCGAACGGGTCAAGGCCTTCCGGCGCAATCAGCGGAAGATCCGTATCACCGGCGGCATCATGATGATCGCCTTGGCCATTGGCTTGGTCTTCAATCTCCCCCAGCTGCTCCAGAAGCTGGTCCCCGACTACACCTCCACACTCCAGGAACAAGTGCAGGACAACGAATCGGTGAAGAAGGCGCTGGACCTCGGCGGGCTCGTGAACGACCAGAACAGGGATCTGGACAAATGCAGCAACGGTGCGGCCGAGCTGGAGTCCTGCGGCACTGCGCCGGACCTCAAGGGGATCCAGGAATGGTTCAACACCCCCGGCAACCAGCCGGTGAACCTGAAGGACCTCAAGGGCAAGGTGGTCCTGGTGGATTTCTGGGCATATTCCTGCATTAACTGCCAACGCTCCATTCCGCACCTCACCGACTGGTACGGAGCCTACAAAGACGCCGGGCTGGAAGTTATCGGCGTGCACTCCCCGGAATACGCATTTGAGAAGGAAGTCCGGAACGTCGTGTCCGGCGCACAGGGCCTGGGCATCACCTACCCCGTGGCCATCGACAACAACCTCTCCACCTGGACCAACTACCGCAACCGTTACTGGCCGGCCCACTACCTGATTGATTCCGAGGGCACGGTGCGGCACATCAAGTTCGGCGAGGGCGGCTACCAGACCACGGAACGGCTGATCCGGGAGCTGCTGAAGCAGGCCGATCCGTCCGTTGAGCTGCCGGAGCCAGTGGAAGCGTCCGACGACGGCCCGGTAGCGGGTGCCACGACTCCCGAGACGTACCTGGGCGTGACCAAGAAGGTCAACTATGCGGGGAGTGAACCGTATAAGGCCGGGGTGGGCACGTACACCGTCCCTGCTTCGCAGCCCGCTGACAGTTTCGCCCTGGCCGGCGGGTGGGACATTGGCACGCAGTCCATTACCCCCACGGGTGCCGGGTCCTCCATCACCCTGAATTACCACGCCAAACAGGTGTACATCGTGGTGAGCGGTGAGGGTTCGCTGGATGTGGTTCGCGACGGTAAGGCCACTCCCGTGGCGGTTTCCGGGACGCCGACGCTGTACAAGATCGCGGACGATCCGGACATCCGCACGGGCCAGCTCGAAGTACGGGTTCCGCAAGGGATCCAGGCGTACTCGTTTACCTTTGGGTAGCAGCAGCCTTTCGAACGGTGGCAGGATGGGCGGATGGCTATCGAAGTCCGCCCTGCCACGGTGTTCGAAGACGTCAAGACCATGGTGGGACCCAAAAACCCCGGCTCCAACGTGTGCTGGTGCCTGAGCTATCGCATCCCGTCCAAGCTGAACCAGAGCCTCCAGAAGGAAGCCCGCGGCGAATATGTGGAGAAGCTGGTCGCCGAAGACCCGCCTCCGGGTGTTTTGGCGTACGACGGCGACGACGTGGTTGGGTGGGCAGCCGTCCACCCGCGTGCGGACACCAGTTTCGCGACGAACCGGAAGATCCCGCACGTGGACGAATCCCCGGTTTGGTCCGTGTGGTGCATCCGGGTGCGGCCGGGCCACCGCGGGAAGGGCATCTCGCACCATCTGCTGGCGGGGGCCGTGGAGATGGCCAGGAAGTACGGGGCCCCAGCCATCGAGGGATACCCCGTGGACAACAAGGGCGGCAACGTGGACCTGACCATGGCGTACGTAGGAACCCGGAGGCTGTTCGAGAAAGCCGGGTTCAAAAAGGTGGCCGAAACGACGTCCGTCCTCAACGGCTTCCCCAGGGTCCTGATGCGCCTGGACCTCCCCTAACGCCCCACCCCCCCAACTCCCCCAACTAGGTCGCATTTGTGCGCGTTTTGAGCCCTCAAAACGCGCTTAACTGCGACCTAGTTGGGGTTGGGACCCTTGCAGACGCGCGGTCATCCGGTGGGCTTCCTCGAGGAGGAGTTTGCCGAGGAACTCCCGGCGCTCCGCCCGGAACCGCGGCTCGATCCCGGTCAAGGACAGGGCCCAGGCCGGGTGGCCCTGCCGGTCGAAAACTGCCGAACCCATGCCCCAGCTTCCTTCCAGAACCAGCCCCGGGTTCACCGAGTAGCCGGCCAGCCTGGTCTGCTCCAGGTTTCCCCGCACCACGTCGGCGGGATGTCCCACGGCGAATTCACCGGCATGCCCTTCCCAGTCGGCGAGCAACGACTCCTGCTCCGTCTCCGGCAGGAAAGCCATGATCGCCGTCCCCGCGGACGCGACGCCCAACGGGAAGCGCACGCCTTCATGCAGGACGAACGACCTGATGGGAAATGAGCCCTCTTCCCGCAGCACGCACACGGTTTCATTGCCACGCCGGATGGAAAAGAAGGCGCTCTCCCCCGTTTCAGCCGCGAGCCTGCGCAGGGACGGCCGGGCGATGTCTTCCATGGGAAAGCGGGCCGCTGCCACGGTACCCAACAGGAAAATCTCCGGTCCAAGGACCCATTTACCGGTGGCTTCCTCGTGTTCCACCAGGCCCTCGACTGCCAGCGATGTCAAAAGGCGGTACACCGTGGGCCGGGTCAGCCCCGATTCCCGGACCAATCCCGCCAAGGACATGCCGCCGGGTTTTCGGCCGACAAGCCTCAGCAGCAGGGCAACGCGTCCCACCACTTGGGCGCCTTGGACCGGGTTGGAGGATGCGGATTTAGTGGCCGTCACAGCTGCTCCTGAATTTTCATCCACAATATGGACACCTAGCATCCTATCGTCCACAGCGTGAGTCGCGAAGCTTGGCTGCCGTTGCTCAGAAGGATCGCCGCTCTTAGGCTCAAGATCAACGAAACGCCGGTCCACAAAGTGGATACTCAACGAGGAGTCGCCCAATGTCCAAGCTGCATCCCTCCGCAACCCAAGCGCTCCATGACCTTTTGGCAGACGGCCAGACGATCGCCGTCGGCGGTTTTGGCCTCAGCGGCATACCCGCCGACCTGATCGACGCCGTCCGCGAGTCGGGCGTCAAGGACCTCACCATCGTCTCGAACAACATGGGCATCGACGGCAAGGGCCTCGGGGTGCTGATCGAGGCGGGCCAGGTCCGGAAAGTCATCGCCTCGTACGTCGGTGAGAACAAGCTGTTCGCCGAGCAGTACCTGGCCGGCGAGCTGGAGGTCGAATTCACGCCCCAGGGCACGCTCGCTGAACGCCTCCGGGCCGGCGGCGCAGGCATCCCCGCCTTCTACACCCGCACCGGAGTGGGAACCCTGGTTGCCGAAGGCAAGCCCCATGAAGAGTTCGACGGCGTGACGTACGTCCGCGAGCGCGCCATCACGGCAGATATCGCCTTGGTTCACGCGCACACCGCGGACACCGACGGCAACCTGATCTACCGCTACACGGCGAGGAACTTCAACCCGGTGGTTGCCACAGCGGGCACAGTGACCATCGCCGAGGCGGAGGTCATCGTGGAGCCCGGCCAACTGGACCCGAACCACATCGTGACCCCGGGCGTGTATGTCCAAAGGCTCGTCCAGGCAAGCAACCGGGTCAAGGACATCGAACAGCGCACGGTCCGCCAGCGCCTCGAACCCGCAGCCGTCTAACGCGGCCGTCCAAGCAGACTAAAAGGAGCACACACCATGGCATGGACACGTGACCAGATGGCCGCCATCGCGGCCGAAGAACTCAATGACGGCGACTACGTCAACCTCGGCATCGGCATCCCCACGCTGGTGGCCAACAACCTGCCCGACGGCGTGCGGGTGGTCCTGCAGAGCGAGAACGGCCTGCTCGGCATGGGCCCGTTCCCCTATGAAGGCGAGGAAGACGCCGACCTCATCAACGCGGGCAAACAGACCGTCACCATCAACACCGGCGGCAGTATTTTCGACTCCGCCACGTCGTTCGGCATGATCCGCGGCGGCCATGTGAAGGTCGCCATCCTGGGCGCCATGCAGGTCTCCGGCAGCGGGGACCTGGCCAATTGGACCATTCCGGGCAAGATGGTCAAGGGCATGGGCGGTGCCATGGACCTGGTAGCCGGGACGCCCCGGGTGGTGGTCCTGACTGAGCACAACGCCAAGGACGGATCGCCCAAGATCGTCACCGAATGCACTCTGCCCCTCACGGGCCTTAAGTGCGTGGACCGCATCATCACGGACCTCGCCGTTTTTGACATCGCGCCTGATGAAACGCACGACGGCGCCACGCACCTCCTGCTGACCCGCCTCGCCCCGGGCGTGACGGTGGACGAGCTGCGCGACAAGACGGAGGCGCAGTTCACGGTCGCGCTGGACGCAGAAGCACACACTCTGGAAGGAGCCAACGCATGAGCCTCAAGGACCAATTCGGCAAGGACATCCTGCTCACGGGCTGGGGCCACAGCAGGTTCGGCAAGCTCACTGACGAGACCTTGGAGACCCTGATCGTCCAGGTAGCCGGTGAAGCGATCCGGAACTCTGGCCTGGACCCCAAGGACATCGACGAGATCTACCTTGGCCAGTTCAACTCCGGCATGCAGCCCCTGGGCTTCACGTCGTCCCTGGCACTGCAGCTCTCCGCGGACATGGCCAACGTCCCGGCAACCCGCACGGAGAACGCGTGTGCTTCCGGTTCCGCGGCGTTCCAGCAGGGCGTGAAGTCTGTCCTCGCGGGCACTGCCCGGAATGTGCTGGTGATCGGTGCGGAAAAAATGACCGATGCCGGAGCCGACGTCGTGGGGGCGGCTCTCTTGGGTGCCTCTTATGAGATGGCCGGAAAGCCTTCCACCACCGGGTTCACGGGTCTTTTCGCCGAGGTCGCCAAGCACTACGGGAAGCGCTACGGCGCGGACATCGCCGGCCCGGGGTTTGAAGCGGGCCTCGGGGATGTCCTTGGCTCCATCTCGGCCAAGAACCACCGCAACGGCATGGACAACCCGTACGCCCAAATGCACCGCGACTTTGGCGAAGAGTTCTGCCGGACCATCTCCGAGAAGAACCCCATGGTGGCCGATCCCTTACGCCGCACTGACTGCTCGCCGGTCTCGGACGGTGCTGCCGCCGTCGTACTGTCCACCACGGCAACCAACGGCGCTACCGCAGCCGTGCGCCTTGCCGGTTTTGGCCACGCCAATGATTTCTTCCCCGCGGAGAAGCGCGACCCCACCGAATTCGCTGCCACCCGGGCTTCGTGGGAGCGGGCGTTCACCATGGCGGGCGTGGGAGTGGAGGACCTGGACTTTGCCGAGGTGCACGACTGCTTCACCATCGCCGAACTCATCATGTATGAGGCCATGGGCCTGGCCCCACGCGGCGAGGGTTCCCGGGCCGTCAAGGAAGGCTGGGTGTACAAGGACGGAAAGCTGCCCGTCAACGTGTCGGGCGGCCTGAAAGCGAAGGGCCACCCGGTGGGTGCCACCGGAGTTTCGCAGCACGTCATCGCGGCGATGCAGCTCAGCGGCACCGCCGGGGACATGCAGTTGCCCAATGCCCGGCGCGGCGCGGTCCAAAACATGGGTGGCGTGGGGATCGCCAACTACGTCAGCATCCTCGAATCCCTCTAGCCCTCCCAACTGGGACGCACTTAAGCACGTTTTGATGGGTCTAAACGCGCTTAACTGCGACCCAGTTGGGTAGGCGGGGGGAGGGAGACGGGGCGGTCAGCGGTTGCGGATCAGGGCCGCGATCTCCGTAAATCCGAGCCTCTCTGCGTTCTGCAGGGCGGTTCGGCCTTGGGGATCGCGGATGTCCGGATCGGCCCCGGCCGCGAGCAACTGCCGCACGACGTCCTGCTGGTTCGGCCCGCCGTTGTTGAGCAGGATCGCCTCCTGCATGGCGGTCCAGCCCAGGTTGTTCACGTGGTTCACGGGCACTCCGGCGGCAATGAGTATCCGCACCGTTTCCGTGTGCCCGTGCTCGCTCGCAGGGATCAGCGCCGTTCCGCCGTACCGGTTGATACTGCGGACATCGGCCCCGGCATCCAGGGTCAACTGCAGGACCTCGTTGAACCCCTCCGCGCCGGCATACAGGAACGCGGAGTCCTGGATGTCGTCCTTCGCGTTGACGTTTCCGCCGGCGGCAATCAACTCCCGGACGCGCACGGGATCGTTGGCCTTGGCGGCGAGGATGAGCAGCCGGTCGGTTTCCATCTGGTCCTCCGGTGACAGTTTCGGCGGCACGGCAGGGGACGACGACGTCGGGCCGCCACCCGCGCTCGACGACGGGGCTGTTGGAGGTGCTTGGGCGGAGACGGGGCCGGAAGGCGGGACAGCCGCCGTCGGGCCTGCCGGCTCAGGTGCCGCGGACGGCACGCAGCCGGCCACGAGCCCGGCGAGCAGCATCGCCGAACCCGCGGCCAGGCCGCGCGCTTTCCACAAACTCATACGTCGAGGCTACTTCGCGGCTGCAGCCAGGGCATCGGCTCCGGCGGTGGCGCAGGCTTCGTCCAGGGCACCGTCGGGAGCACCGCCGACGCCGATACCCGCCACCGAGACACCGTTCACCTTCAGCGGCACGCCGCCGGCGAGGTAGAGGGTACCGGGGAGGTCGGCGATGGACGGACCAGTGCCGTTGATGCGCTTGGCAAGTTCACTGGTGGGAGCACCGAAGGCGGCAGCGGTGTAGGCCTTCTGCTTGGCGGCCTCGATGGTGTGCTCGGCGGCGTTGTCGCCGCGGAGGAGCGCCTGGACCGTACCGAAACGGTCAACCAGGGCCACTGTGACGAACGGCAGCTTGTCGGCCTGGCACTTGGCGAGCGCAGCATTGACTGCCTTGCTGGACGCACCCACGGTGATGCGGTTCTGGGCGACGACGTTCTCGGGCGCCGGCTGCACATCGGCCGGAACCTTGGCAACCGCGGCAGCGGGAGCGGACTGCGGCGCAACGGCGTTGGCAACAGCGGTGACGCCACCGGTGAGCAACAATGCTCCGGCGGCAGCGGCGGCGATCATCTTCTTCGACTTCTTCACGGGGTTCTCCTCGCAGTAGGCACGGTCAATCCGGTACAGCTCCATGCTTCCGCCCGGCACCCCGTGCCCGCATCGGCCAGCCGCAGGGACCGGCCTCAGCCTTTCCGCCACCGGTATCAGCCAAAAGGTGGAGAGACCGGTGGCTGCGCGGGATTTAGCATGGAAAGAGCGCCCTCAACCGAACGGGAACCCTCATGCCAGCCCCCACTTCCGCCGCCGGCCGCATCGACGGCCGGATCGACATCGTGGTGCACCTGGGTTTCGCGGTGCTGATGGTGGCTTCAGCCGTCCGGTATGTCATGCGCCACTCCCCCGTCGACAACCTGTGGACTGTCGCCTTGGCCGCTGCGGTGTGCGCTCTTTACGCCGCTACTGCCGTGCTGGCCCACAGGGGGAACGCCGGACGCACCGTGCCGTGGATGGTTGCCCTCCTTGCGGCCTGGGCGGCGTTGGTGGTGGCGGCTCCCAGTTTTGCCTGGTGCTCCTTTGCGATCTTCTTCCTGGCCCGCACCGCGTTCACCGGAGTAGCCGCGTACATGGCGGGCGGGGCGACGGCCGCCGCTACCGCCGTCGGGCTTTTCCGGATGAGCGGTTGGACGGACGTGGCCATGCTGCTGGGTCCGCTGGCAGCGGGAGCCCTGCTGACGCTGACGTACGACAAAATCGAACGCGATGCCGCCCTCCAGCGCAGGCTGGCGGAAGAGGTCACGCGGGCGCAGGAGCAACTCACCGCCACGGAACGGGCGGCCGGCATCGCCGCGGAACGTGAACGCGTTTCCCGCGAAATCCACGACACCGTGACCCAGGGCCTGGCCAGCAGCCTCCTTCTCCTGGAAGCCGCCCAGAGGTCGTGGCCGGAAGCGGATGCCCGGGAGGACGTGGCAAAAGCGACCGGGTTGCTGCGGCGGAACCTCGCCGACACCCGCAGCCTGGTCCATGAACTCTCCGCGCCCGGGCTGGAGAGCGGGCCGCTCGCGGAGGCCGTGGAGCACGCCGCGCGGCAGCATGTGGACAACGTCCGGTTCCAGGTAACCGGCGATCCCCTGCCTGTCCCGCCGGAACTGCGCCACGCCCTGATCCGGGTGACCCAAAGCGCCGTGGCCAACATCAAGCTCCACTCCGACGCCGGGCACGCCAGCGTCACGCTCGGTTACCTTCCGGAGGCGGTCACCCTGGACGTGTACGACGACGGCCGCGGCTTTGATCCCGCGGCGGTACCTCCGCCGTCGGAAACCGGAGGGTACGGTTTGCGGGCCATGCGCCAGCGCATGGAACAACTGGGAGGACAATTGTCGGTGGAAAGCGCGCCCGGCGAAGGCACCATCATCGCGGCGCAGTTGCCCCTTCAAGGCACCGGCTTCCAGCCAAAGGGGACCCCGTGACCACCATTTCCGTGCTCCTGGTGGACGACCATACGGTAGTCAGGAGCGGCCTCAAGGCGCTGCTGGGCACCCAGGCGGACATCGCCGTCGTCGCCGAAGCCGCATCGGGTGAGGAAGCCCTGCAGGCCGCGGCAGAACACCAACCGGCTGTTGTGCTGATGGATCTGGCGATGGGCTCCGGAATGGATGGGATCGAAGCCATCAAGCAGCTCCGTCAGCGCAATCCGCGGCAGGCCGTGATCGTGTTCACCACCTATGACTCGGACGCCGATATCGTGCGGGCCGTCGACGCCGGCGCCATGGGCTACCTGCTCAAGGACGCAGCCCCGGAGGAAATCTTCGCTGCCGTCCGCGGCGCGGTGCAGGGCAAGAGCGTCATGAGTGCGCCCGTGGCTTCGCGGCTGTTCCAGCAGTTGCGGAACCCGGACGAAATCCTCACCCCGCGCGAGGCCGAACTCCTGAGCCTCCTTACCCAGGGCCTGAGCAACCGTGACTTGGGCAAGCGGCTGTTCATTTCCGAGGCGACGGTCAAAACCCACCTTGCCCACATCTATGCCAAGCTCGGCGTAGAGACACGGGCGGCTGCCATTGCGACCGCCATCCGGCGCGAAGGAATGCGCTAAGGAAGCCCCGTATGCCTCTGTTTCCAGGAGGCCCGTTCGATTAAGCTGACCGTATGTCCGACGCTTCGGGACGCAGGATGTTCAAGCATTCGGGGACAGCATTGCTGGTCCGGGGAATCATTGCCGTGCTGTTCGGCTTCCTGGTGGCGGCGTTGCCTGTGGCCACGGTGTTCGGGCTGATCCTGGCCTTCGCCGTCTTTGCCGTCACGGACGGCCTGACCAACGTGGCGCACTATTTCTACGATCCTTCCCGCCATTCCCGGTGGACCCTGGTGGGTGGCTTCGTGTCCATCGCTGCAGGACTTGCGGCAGTGGCGTGGCCGGGGCTGACAGCCGCTGCGTTCGGGGTGCTCCTTGGTCTCTGGGCATTGGTGCTGGGGCTTTCGGAAATCGTCCTGGCGTTCGCCGCACGGGAGACCATGAGCGGCTGGGGCGTGTGGGTGCTGACCGGTTTCCTGACGGCGGCGTTCGGACTCTTCCTGCTCATCAACCCCGGGCTGGGCCTGTTGAGCATGGCGGCCTTCCTCGCGGCGTTCTCCGTGGTGGCGGGGTTGCTGCTGATTGTGTGCGGGATCAGGCTCCGCAGGGGTCCTTCCTCGCAGTTCCTGTACGCGCACTGAGCCGCAGGTACCATCAGCCCGGATTCCGGGGAGACCGGCACCAAGGGATGCGCTCAGCGCCAAGTTCGGTAAGTTAGTTGCTGTGAAGATAGCTACCTGGAACGTGAACTCCCTCCGCGCACGCGCCGACCGCGTGGAAGCCTGGCTCGAGCGCAGCGACTGTGATGTCCTGGCCATCCAGGAAACCAAATGCAAGGACGACAACTTCCCGTGGGAGCTGTTCGAGCGCATGGGTTACGAGGTCGCCCACTTCGGCCTGAACCAGTGGAACGGCGTTGCCATCGCATCGCGGGTGGGCCTGGAAGACGTGGAGCGCACGTTCGTGGACCAACCGGCGTTCGGCAAGGCCGGCAAGGACCCGGCCCAGGAAGCCCGGGCCATCGCCGCTACCTGTGCAGGGATCCGCATCTGGTCGTTGTACGTCCCCAACGGCCGCTCCCTGGATGACGAACACATGCCCTACAAGATCAAGTGGCTCGAAGTCCTCCGTGACCAGGCAGCCGCATGGGCCCAGGCCGACCCCAGCGCCCAGATCGCCCTCATGGGCGACTGGAACATCGCACCCTTTGACGACGACGTCTGGGACATAGAGCTGTTCCGCAACAACAACTTCACGCACGTCAGCGAACCCGAGCGCGCAGCTTTCCACGCGTTCGAAACAGCAGGCTTCACCGACGTCGTCCGCCCCTACACCCCCGGCCCCGGCGTCTACACCTACTGGGACTACACACAGCTGCGCTTCCCCAAGAAGGAAGGTATGCGGATCGACTTCTGCCTCGCGTCCGCACCTTTGGCAGCCCGGGTCACCGGCGCCTCGATCGACCGCGAGGAACGCAAGGGCAAGGGTGCCTCGGACCACGCTCCGGTGATTGTGGAGCTCGCAGACTGACCATTCACTGACTCGGACGAAAGGGGCTGGTTGGACATGAGCGGGAACCTGTACAGGGGCCAGGCCGGCCTGCCCTTTTCGTCGTCACTGCGCATCTACGAGCCCTTGGAGGCCTTCCCTCCCGAACAGCAGCGCCAACTCGTGGCGGACAGCGGCCGGATAGGTTCCCGGGCCGCCGTCGAGAATGCGGAGCTGCAGGCCTCGCTCGGACGCATCACCCGCCCGGGCGGTGACCCCTTTCCCACCGGGCGGACCGACCTGGTCCGGATGACCCGCGTCCCCGCCGGGCGGCATGCGGCACCTGATGATTCCGGCGAGGTCCCGCAGGAGCACGACGCCGGGCGGCTGCTTTACTGCCCCAGCCAGCTCGTGATCCGGGCCGGCTTGGCGGCAAACGCCCTCATGGACGGGGTGCACAGTCCGCTGGCCGATCTCCTGATTCCGGTTCCGCAGCGGGACAGGCACCAGCTCCGGATCGACCGGATCAACGCCGGCGAGGACGCCAAGCGGGTCCATACCCGGGCATCCACGTGGGGCATCCCTTTCAGTTGGTTCTCCCTGTTCGCTGAATCGGACCGTACGGACGTGGTGGAGGCTGATGGCCGGATCGTCACCGTCCGGGTATGGACGCCCCTGATGGAAGCCCTGGACAGGGCGCGCTTCGCCGTGGCCCACCTGGCCCTGGCTGCGCCCGATCTGGACATGCTGGATGACCTGACGCAGCTGACGGAATGGCTGGAGTTGTTCCATGAGCAATCGATGGTTGAGCTCGACTACGGCGCCGTGGCGGACAAGGTGTATCCGGACGAATCCCCCATGGACGTGCGCCTTGGCATCGAATGTCTGGCTGAAGGGGACATGACCGGCGCCGCGGCAGCCTACCGCAGGCTGGCTTCGCGGTGGATCCCCATCCGCCAATTGGCGCGGGCGTCGTAGTTGCCGTAGCTCCCGCCAGGAGATGAGTCCTAGTTGGCGCAGGGCGGAGCGGTGGTCTCGCGGACGATAAGCCGGTGAGGCGCCACTTGGGAATGCACGGCGCCGGTGATCCCGTCCAGCTCGTCAAGCAGCATTTTGGTGCCCAGTTCAGCTTGGTTGTCTGGGCGCTGGCCCACTGTGGTCAGTCCCAGCGAGGCCGAAAAATCGTGGTCGTCGATCCCGATCACGGAAAGGTCCTCCGGTACCCGGACACCGTGCCGTGCTGCTTCGAAGATGACGCCCATGGCCATCTCGTCGGAAGAACAGAAGATGGCCGTGGGCTTCCGGCCGGGCCTGCCCCACAACCGGTTGAACGCTTGCTGCCCACTGGCTACCGTGAAATCCCCCCATTCGTCCCATTCGGGACGGACCTCCAAGCCGGCGTCGGCCATGACCTCCTGGAACGCGCGGATCCGCACGCGGGGAACATCGAAGTTCAGGTCGGTCTCGTCGTCGCCATGCAGCAATGCGATGTCCGTGTGCCCCAACTCCAGCAGGTGCCGCACGGCGGTGGACGCGGCGTCGTAATCATTGATCCCGATGTACGCGCAATCCTCAACGTGCCCGCCTACCACCACCAGCGGAATGTCCAGCTTGTGGAGGTGGCCCAGTTCCTCTTCGCCCAGGGCCATGCAGAGGACCAGCAGGGCGTCGATCTGCTTATAGACCATGGTGGAACTGAACAGCCGCTCGCGGTTGCTGCCGTGGCCGCCCAGGTTGAACAGGGAGAGGTTGTAGTTGCGTGAGTGAAGTTCCCGGTCTGCTCCCTCAATCGCTTTGGAGAAGAACCAGCGGCTGACGAACGGGGCGAGGACGCCCACGGTACGGGTCCGTCCGGTAGCCAGACCCGAGGCGGACGACGACGCCACGTAACCCAGCGACGCGGCCACTTCCAGGATCTTCTCGCGGGTCGCCGGGGAAACCCTTGGGAGTCCGCGGACCGCCCTCGAGACTGTCGCGGTGGAGACTCCGGCGGCCGCGGCGACGTCCTCGATGCTGACGCCGGCATGGCCACCGCGTTGGGACCTACCCGTCGCACGCGTCACAGGTCCCCCTCTCCGGCTGCTCGGTGCCTGTGTGACTATCTTTTGGCGAACAAACAGTCTATTTTGTGCAGGCCCCGGTTACGCAGCGGGTTGTCCCCGCTGCGTAACCTGCCGCATTTGTTGTTATCCCTTAAGACCGCCGGACAGCAGGCCGCGTACGAAGTACCGCTGGAGGCCGAAGAAGACCAGGAGCGGGATGATGATCGAGACGAAGGCTGCTGCGGGGTTGAGGTAATCCCTGGCGCCACGGGTACCCGAAATTTCGGCCAGGCGTTGCGTAATGGGTGCAACGTCTGCCGTTCCGCCGGAGAACACCAAGGCCACCAGCAGGTCGTTCCAGACCCACAG
Organism: Paenarthrobacter sp. NCHU4564; assembly: GCF_052156435.1. NCBI lineage: Bacteria > Bacillati > Actinomycetota > Actinomycetes > Micrococcales > Micrococcaceae > Paenarthrobacter > Paenarthrobacter sp. NCHU4564. Next base: position 70,905 of record NZ_JBQLIS010000004.1, on the reverse strand, counting down.
GAACTGGAAGATGGCCAGCGACGCCAAGGCCGGAACGGACAGTGGAAGGATGATGCGCCAGAAGATGGTGCTGTGTCCGGCACCATCCACCCTTGCCGCCTCAATCACTTCACCGGGGATTTCCGAGATGAAGTTGTGGAGGAGGAAGATGCCCAGCGGGAGGCCGAACATGGTGTGCGCAATCCACAGCTGGGCGTAGGATCCGGCCGGCAGTTGCAGCGTTTGCGTGAAGAACTGCAGGAGCGGGATCAGTGCCATCTGGAGCGGAATGATCTGCAGGGCAAAGACGAAAATGAACAGGGCATCGCGGCCCTTGAACTTGCCCCAGGCGAACACGTAGGCCGCCATGGCTGCCAGCACCAGCACGAAGACCGTAACGGGGATGACGATCGCTATGGAGTTGACGAAGTACTGCGAGAGGTTGGCGGACTGCGAACCCGCCGGGGTCAGCACGTCCACGTAGTTCTTGAACGTGAAGTCCCAGTCAACGAACGCATTCCACCATCCGTCAGAGCGGGGACCCACCTGCTTGGCGGCGGGACGGAACGACGTGACGAAGAGGCCGAACGTCGGCACGGACCACACAACGGCGATGATGATTGCCGCCGCTGTTGCCCACTTGGACGTCAGCTTGGTCTTGACGCGCCGCATGATGGGCTGGGCGTCCTCCGTGGGATCCGATCCAGGACGCTGCCGGGTGGCGGCCTTTGAGGCCTCTTTCGGGGCTGGCGTGGCTGTCAATGGATCTCCCTTTGCTTGCGAAGGACTCGGGCGTTGTACACGACGATCGGCAGGACCATCAGGAACAGGACCAGGGCCAAGGCGGCGCCGCGTCCAGGTTCGCCGGCACGGAAGGCCTGCGTGTACATTTCGTTGGCCACAACCGACGTCTCGTAGTTACCGGCGGTCATGGTCCGGACAATGTCGAAGACCTTCAGCGTGGCGATCGTGATGGTGGTCAGGACCACTACCAGGGCTCCACGGATGCCGGGAACCGTGACGTTCCGGAACTGCTGCCAGGCGTTGGCGCCGTCCAGGCGGGCTGCCTCAATGAGTTCCACCGGGACACCCTTGATGGCAGCGGACAGGATGACCATGGCAAAACCGGTCTGGATCCACACCATCACGATGATCAGGAAGATCGTATTCTCCGGAGCGTCCAGCAGGAACTGCTTGGGATCCATACCCAAAGCCACCCGGAAGAAATTGATGACACCGGTTTGCTCGATGTTCGGGCCGCGGTAATCGTAGACGAGTTTCCAGATGATGCCGGCGCCCACGAAGGAGATGGCCATGGGCATGAAGACCAACGACTTCAGGACCCGCTCGCCCCTGGCCTTGTCGATGAACACGGCGTAGGCCAGGCCAAAGCCGGTGGACAGCAAAGGCACCAGTACCGTCCAAATGACGGTGTTGCGCAGGGTGACCAAGGCCTCCGGCTGCGTAAACATCCAGACGAAGTTGTCGAGACCATTGACGTTCCCGCTGGCGTCCGTGAACGCCAGCATGGACGTGCGGATGGCGGGATAGACCAGGCCGACCACCATGAGGATCGCGGCAGGAGCAAGGAATCCCGCCACCGTGACCTTGTCTTTGATTGATTTGGGGGCCCTGTCCACCAGCAACATGATGAGGCCGATCACCGCTGAGAAAATCGCCAGGGCTATCACTACTTGAAGGAGTTTTTCTCCTATGAATTCCATACCCAACCTCCGGGGCGTGAGTGAATCACTTCAGTTCCGGGAAAAGCACTGCCTCCCCGGCTGGGCAGGGCCAGCAAGGGAGGCAGTACTCGGTGAGTCAGCTCTTGGGCCAGCTGGACTCGATGCTGTTGGCCACATCCTGGGAGGACGTGCCGTTGATCCACTGCACGATGCCCTTCCAGAAGGAGTTGGATCCCACGGCGCTCGGCATGAGGTCCGAACCATCAAAGCGGAAGACGGTCTCGGGGTCCTGGAGGATCTGGACGGTCAGCTTGTCCAGGTCGGACTGGGCGTTGTTGGGGTCGAGTCCCTTGTTGGCGCTGACAACACCACCGAGCTTGACGCGGTTGTTGGCGAAGTCGGCGCTGGCCAGGTAGGCAAGGAACGACTGAACCTCAGGAGTGTCCTTGTAGGCACCCACCATTTCGCCACCACCCGTGACAGCCTTGCCCTTGCTCTCGTCGATCGGGGGCGTCATGAAGGCCCAGACGTCGCCGTCCTCGGCAACGTTGGTTCCCGCGGGCCAGTTGGCAGCCTGGAAGTTGGCCTGGTGGTGCATGGCGCACGTGCCGTCCAGGACCGGCTGGCCGGCCTGTGCGAAGCCCGTGCTCAGGATCGAGCGGACGTCACCGAAGCCACCGTTGACCATCTCCGGGTTGAGGAGGATGTCACCGGCCTTGTTGAAGGAGTCCACGATCTTGGGGTCGTTGAACGGAATCTGGTGGGTGATCCACTGGTCGTAGACCTCCGGGCCGTGGGCGCGCAGGACGACGTCCTCGATCCAGTCGGTGCCCGGCCAGCCCGTGGCTTCACCGGATTCGAATCCGGCACACCACGGCTTCATGTTGGGATCGTCCGCGGCAATCTTCTTGGAGAGCTCGATCATTTCGTCCCAGGTCTTGGGGACTTCCCAGCCCTTGTCCTTGAAGGTCTTCGGGGCGTACCAGACGAAGCCCTTGACGTTCGCCAGCATGGGCGCGGCATAGAACGTGCCGTCCACGGTGCCGTACTTCTTCCAGTCCGGAGACCAGTTCTTGTCCACGAGGTCGGAGACCGTCTGCGGAGCCGCCTTCAAGTAGCCTGCGCGGGCCTGGGTAGCAAGAAGTCCGGGCTGCGGGAAGATCGCCACATCAGGCGCGGTGCCGGACTGGGCGCGGACGCCGATCTGGGTTTCGAATTCCTTGCTGCCCTCGTACTTGATGGTGATTCCGGTGCAGTCCTCGAACTGCTTCCAGGATTCTTCGAGGTTGGTTGCCTCGATGTCGACGATCGTGGAGTAGACGGAGACGGTCTTGCCGTCGTGCTTGCCGTAGCTTTCGTAGGCCGAGCAATCGTCCGATCCGGCCGTGTTTCCTCCGCCGCCGCTGTCGCCGCTACAGGCGGAGAGGGTAAGTGCCAGAACACCGGCCGTAGCGACCGGGAGCAGGTACTTGGATTTTTTCATGCTGAAGACTCCTCGCTGAGTACAAGAAAAGCGTGGCGCAACTGATGTGGTGGCCCTCACACTAGCGACCAAGCACTATGACATGCAAGCGCTTACACCGACCGTAACCACACTGATACCAAGTAACCTTTCCATCGCGATGGCGGGGCCACGTTAGGGGACTCCGCGCGCCCCTTGGCAAGGTCCTGGCATCCGGCCTGGCACCATCCAGAAGAACACCGGATTTGGTTGCCTAGTATTGCCTATGGAACAGTGGGAAGTGTGGATGAACTAGAAGCACTCCAGACTATTGGCCGGCTGATCAAGGAAGAACGCCTGGCCCAGGGGCTCAGCCAGGTGCAGCTGGCCAAGCAGGCCGGGACCGCCATCAAGACCGTCCGGACGCTGGAGTCGGGCACTCGTCGGACGCAGGAAATCAACCAGCGGAAATTGGAGCATGCCCTGGGGTGGCGCGCGGGCTCGGTTTCAGAAGTTCTTAAGGGAAAATCAAGCTTCGCCCCCGACCAGATCACGCCGGACGACATGCGGACCACCGAAGACTCCCGGCAACTGCCCGGTCCACGGGTTACAGCCCCGGCCGCCCCGATCGCCCGGGCGTCACACCTCTCGGATGAGGAGCTCCTTGCTGAGCTGACCTACCGGATGATGCACCGCAATCGGGGCTAAGTTCCTCAGGATTGCTTCCGGCGCACCATCTCATTGATCCAGATGGGCGCGAACGGCGAGGTGCAATTGGGCGGCGTGGGGTAGTCCTTGAGCACTTCCAGCCGTTCGCCGATGCTCAGGGCACGGGCACGGAAGTCCGGGTGCTCGATCCCGATCTGGGCCAGGCAATGGTTCATGGCCCACTGAAGACGTTCCGGGGCCTCCTTCATGCCGGCCTCGATCGTGTCCAGCAGCCCGCCGAGGTCCAGGCCTTCAGGGCTTTTGACTACGCGCTCCGACGTCAGTGCCCAGCCTGCGCTGGCAATCACCGGGTCCGGGTCAGCGAACCATGCTTCGCGCAGCGCTTCTGCGTGGGCACTCTTCTTGACCACGTAGTTGACCAGCCAGTCATGGACCTTGGGTGTACGGGATTCCCGCAGCATGCCGTCCAACTCTTCCCGAGTAAAGGCTTTGGGCCTGCAGATCAGCAGCGCGAGCAGTTTCGCGGCGGTGTCATCGGTGGCCCAGAGCTCGCGTGCCAGTTCCTGCTGGGTTTTCAGGCGCTTGGCCACAGCCCGCAACTTACCCAGGTTTACACCGTGATCGTCGCCGTGTTTTTCGTTGACTTCCCGGGCGCGGGGATCCTCCAGAGCGGCGAGTTCGGACATCACCTGATGGAGGGTGGATTCTCCGAGAGCAGTTGTTCCTGACATCAGCGGACCCTTTCAGCCTTGGTGAAACGCGCACGGGCGCCGGTTGCCATGTGGACCAGGACAGGGGTCTTCTTGCCGATGACCAGGTCCAGCGCCTCCACCAAACGGGACACTTCTGCGGCAAGGAGGTGCGGGGCCACTCCTTGCCTCGGATGGATACGGACCCGCAGGCACGGCTGGCCCTTGACCTCATAGGTTGCCACCGAGGCTCCGGCGAGGTCCGGCCTGTCCGCCAGCGCTGCTCGAAGGGCCTGCTCGGCAACGCCGCCGCCGATCTGGACTTCACCGTCAACATGGCTGTCGTCGTCGCTGGACACCAGCAGGTTTGCCCGGCCCTTGCCCTGTTGCGCCAGCCACGCCACCATGGCCACGATGACCAACAACAGGACCGCGCCTGCGACTATCCAGAGCCAGCTCTCCTGGCGGCCGGGAAAGCGCGTGGCCCGGAACGCGTCTTCGGCACCGGCCCAGACGGATCCAGACCACCCGTGCCACCAGTCCGCGACCGCCGGGACGGTCGCCAGCAGCACCAGCAACAGCCCTACGGCGAGCATTTTCACACCGATAATGAACAGGAGCACCCGGTTGAGGGCCCTGGGGGTCTCATTCATGCACCGATCACCCCCGACGTCGCCAGGTTAACCCGCACGGTTGGCATGGGAACGGGAGACATTTCCTCAAGTTCAGCCTGCACCGCGGTGAGGATCGCTTCCCGGCTGACCCTGATGCCTGACGTTGGCCGTACGTTCACGATCACTTGCTGCTGCGACACCACCACCATGACCTGCTCCTGGGTCACGTTCGCGGCAGTACGCGCACGACGGGCCAGGGCGGAGGCCAGGACCTCGTCATCAACCACGACGGCGGTGCGTGCGTCACGCAGCAAGTGGCGCGCCCGTTTGCCCGGGAGCACCGCCTGGAGGAGGAAAAACAGTCCCACCATGGCGATCACTGCACCGCTGGCCCCGAGCAGCAGCGGAGAAATTCCCGCAGGCAGGGCGATGATCCTTTCTGCAGCGGTGCCGGGGTCGACGAGCCAGGGCGGTTGCCCGATAGCGCGGACCACCGATTCAAGCAGCGCATAGACGCACACGATGATGACCAGCACTGCCGCGATACCGGCAGCACCGGCACGCGATGAGTGGGTCTCCCTGCTCAGGATCCGGCTCATGGCGGCGTCCTCACCGGCAACAGGGCTGGCTCCCGGAAGATGCCCGGGGGCGGGATCCGCAGGCCCCGAGACGACATATTCCTGGGTCATTGGACCCGGCCTCCCTCCGAGACATGCGCGCCGCTGATCCGGATATCCACGCGGCTTAGCTGGGAACCGCTCAGCCTGGTCACGGTTTCGAGCACCATGGCTTTCGCTGCCACGGCACGGTCCCAGATGGAGCCGCCCATGCCCCGGACGCGCTGCGGGTTCCGGAGGACGTCGCCCAAGGCGGGGATCCGGATCGGTGCGACGATCGATAGAGCCAGCAGGCCGTCGTCGTCCGTCCAATCTGCACGGATATCACCCTGGGCAACGCCGAGGGCCTCGGCGGCGGCAGCCTGGGCCAGCGATGTCAAAGCCTGGGTACTGATCCGGTTGTGGCCGGCCAGGCTGGTGGTGGGTTCCACAGCCTCAGCCACACTCATGACGACGAGCGCCGGCCCGTAAGCGCGTCCAGGACGCTGCGCAGATCCAGCTTGCCGTCGGCCGCGCGTCCAAGGAGGGCGCCGATGCCCATGAACAGCAACGCCACAAGGAAGCCCCAAAGACCGAACTGAAGGGACATGAAGGCCACGAAGGCACCGATCACAATACCCACCACAGTCATGCTCACTGGAGTGCCTCCTTTTCGACCACCACTGTTTTCGCCCCGGCAGGTTTGGCGGGCGGTGTCACGTAAACATCGTTGATTTCCACGTTGACTTCAATGACCTGGAGCCCCACAAGTTCCTCCACCGCCCGATAAACGGCGGCACGGACCTGGTTGGCTACGCCGTGCAGGGGGTAGCCGTAGAGGGCGACGAGGTTGATGTCCACGGCCACCTGCGTTTCGCCCACCTCCGCCCGGACCCCGGCTGCGTGGTCCGAGCTGCCCACGGCATCCCGGATCGCGCCAAGCGCCCGTGAAGGTCCGGATCCCAGGGAGTACACGCCGGGGACCGTGCGGGCCGCAATGCCGGCAACTTTGGCTACCGCGGTTTCCGAGATGATGGTGCGCCCGGTGCCAGGGACTTCGTCCCCGGGCATGGGTTCTATCTGCACAGTCGGATCCGGCACGTTGTGGTGTGGCACGTTCTGTTCTGACACGGAGCACTCCCCTTCTCTTGACTACCACCCTAACGTCTAGGTCAGACGCTTTGGGAGAGAAGGAGTTGCGCGGCGACCAGTACTTGCAGCGCCAATGCCTGCAGCCCGGGCCGGGACTCTTCCTGCACATGCCGAGGTTATCCACAACCGTGCTGCACGGGGTCGGAACCTCCATCCTCCCCTGCCTAGACTGGCCGACAATACGCCAAACAGCCGCTGGGGAGCCTGTCATGCCACGCCGTACTTTCCGACCGACCTATCGCCTGCCTGTCGCCGCTGCTGCGGCGGCAGCGCTGCTTCTGGCCGGTTGTTCGAGCGGTGGCTCACCCTCCGCCAACCCCACGACGACGGCGGCACCCGCCCCAGGCGGCTCGGCGGGTCCTTCGGAAAGCAGTGGGCCGCCCACTGTTTCAGCCACCGGTGCATATAAGCCGGCGGATGCGCAGGGGAAGGCCCAAAACGTCCCGGTTCCCGTGATGCCGGCATTGGCCCGCGAGAACACGAAGGAGGGGCTGGAGGCGTTTATTCGGTACTGGTATGCCGTTCTGAGCTACGCCTACGAAACGGGTGAAACGGGGGCGCTCGATGCAGTGAGCAAACCCTCCTGCGCTCTTTGCCGATCATTGTCCGATGGAATCAAGACTGCTTGGTCGGATCAAAGGTGGGTATCGGGGGCAACCATCAGAGCGGCGGCAGTCGAGTTCGGCTTTGACGGATCCAGCCCATCACAAATTGCCGTCGTACAGGTGATTCAGCAAAGGATTGAGATTAGAAATCAGGACGGATCGCTTTACCAAGAGCCAACACCGGAATCCAATACCGCGAGTCGTGCAGCCCTCACCCATGAAGATGACGGATGGGTCATGGTTGACCTCGGACTGATTCGCTAACGGGTCATGTCACATACTCGTGCTCTGGTTGCCGCGCTGGTTCTGGTAATAGCCATCAACGTTCCCCTCAACGAATCATTGGCTCAAGAACCGAAGATTGATATCGGCTATGTCGACAATGGGATGAAGATGAGCAGTACACAGTGGACCAGAGACAGCACCACAGGCGCTTTCAGCCGGGCACTCGGAGCGCTAGGGGCGCCGACCGAGGATCCGAATCAGTACATGGCCGATACTCATTGCCGGGCTGATGGTCCGGACACCGTGGACCCGGGCTGTTTGGCCCTGTCCTGCCCACCATCGGCCACCGGAGGCGCGGAAGGCACCCCGGTGATCTGGAAACAAGCACCCAAAGCCATCACCAATCCCGGCTGGACCGACTGGATCCCCGTCAGCGGCCCCACCTGCCTCTACACCGAAGAACCCACAGACGTCCTGGCCGAGATCGCCGCACGGATCCTCACCGACTTCCAACACCTGCCCATCAACCCCGGCACCGTGGAAATCCAACCCTTCCCCCACACCCTCATCGGCGCACCCACCAACACCTACACCACCGCCACAACCCAGACATTCAACACCACCATCCTCGGCCAAAACGTCCACCTGACCGCCACCCCCACCAGCCACACCTACACCTACGGCGACGGCACCACCCTCGGACCCACCCCCGACCCCGGCGCCCCACTGCCCGAAAAACACTGGCTCCAGGACAAAACCCGCACCAGCCACACCTACACCACCACCGGGAACTACCCCATCACCGTGACCACCACCTTCACCGGAACCTACTCCGTCAACAACGGCCCACCCCTGCCCATCAACGGCACCCTCAACCTCACCACCCCACCCAAAACCATCCACGCCTGGAAAACAGAACGAGCCCTCGTCGCCGACACCTGCGAAGAAAACCCCACCTCATGGGGCTGCCCCCAAAACCGATAGACGACCGGCCTCGCCAGATGGACCTCAGTCCGGCTGAGCCATACTCGGTAGTACCGTGGCTTACTGCCAAGCTTCGAGCCCAAACCAATCGAATCGGCCGTTAAGGAGTCAGCGCGATTCGACTTCCTTGCCGTCGCCCACGCCCAACATGGGAAGATTTATCGACTTCGGCTCTGGCAGCTTGTGCCCCAGCCCGGCCAATGTTTCCCGAGCCATCTCGACGTCATTCACGCACACACCCTCAACCCCGAGCCGTACGGCTTCGGAGATCTCCTCCGCAGTAACAAGCGTCCAGGGATAAACAGCCAAACGTGCCGTGCGGGCCTTCGCTACGAGTGCTGCGCTGAGAATTCCATACTCGGGCGCGACAGCATTTGCCCCTGACGCCAAGGCGGCCTCTATGAGGGCGGCTGGTTCGTATGGATATAGAGCCGAGGAAGGCTCGGTGACTTTACGACTTAGCGCCACCATGGGGATCCTGGGCAGCAGTCCTGCCATAGCCCGGATGATCCGTGGGTCGAAGCTGCGAACGCGGAGCGACTGCTCATGCTCGTGGGCGCTTAACACCCTGACAAGGGATGAGATGACAGCCTCCCCGTATTGGCCCCACGGAGTGCCATCGTTCTTCACTTCGATGTCCAACACAACGCTCGGAGCCGCGGCAAACCTCAGGAGGGCCAGCAGCTCCTCCAAAGTCGGGGTTCGCCTTTCTCCTCGGATTTCCGTCGTCGTAGCAGGATGCATTTCCACCCCGGATTGGCGCAGCGCTGTCATCCTGATGTCGAGACCGTCAATGACGGCATCGTGCCGGAGCGCCAACTGGCCATCCGCTGTGAGCCAGATGTCCACTTCGATGGCATCAACCCCAAGCCTGAGGGCTTCGACGAACCCCGCTATGGTGTTTCCGTGATGTGATGCGAGAACGCCGCGGTGACCCTGAATTTCAACCATGTATCTCTCCTTAGTCCGCTTTTCACCTATTCGCTTTCGTCAAGCAAGGAGACCTCGACGACGGATCTCAATTGGGAAAGCCCACTGACAATCGTGGACGGAGTCGCAGATCCTTCGATTTCGAGCTCAATCTCGATGAAGCCGGCCGAGGGCACGGCGTCGTCCTGGTGTAAAAGTCGTTCCACTACGCGCTTGGTTTCGTCGGAACCCCGGGTACTAGTGAAACCTTGGACTTGGAACCCCTCCCCAGTGCAGGCGCTAAGTACATCGCGCAGTGCGCCCGTGCCGTCCAGATAGGTCACACGCAAGAGCCATCGACCAGGCAAACCGAAGCGCATCCTCCGAGACAACGCCGGGTATGCGTAAACGATGAGGAAGTGCGCCGCCGTCCCAAAGACTGCGGGCAACACCAGTCCTGCTCCAGCTGCAGTTCCTACAGCAGCCGTCACCCATATGGACGCCGCCGTCGTTAGTCCCCGAACCTGGTTTCGCTTGACGAACACCAGTCCGGCTCCAATGAATCCGATGCCCGACACTACCTGCGCGGCCAGCCTGGACGGATCGAGCCGTACCAGGTCCATCATCAACACATCGCTGAAGCCGTATTTACTGACGACCATGAACAGCGCAGCGCCTAGCCCCACCATCGCGTGCGTCCGCATCCCGGCTGATTTATTTTTGCTCTGCCGTTCAAAACCAATCGCTGTAGACAACACCAGCGCTACGGCCAAGGCCGCGCACATCTGCCACCACTGCGTTTCCGTGCTGAAGATCAAGCCATGCTCCTGTTCGAGAACCGATATCAAGAGCCCTTTTCTGTCATGGCCGCAACATGGAGTTCCGGGGCCTTAGGCGCTCCAGAAGCGACCGCACAGTTCTTGAGTGATAACTGACTGCTTTTTGTGAGGACATTAGCACATGATGATGAGGCGTTTGTTTGCAAGGAAAAAGACGCCCCTTGCGCTAGGGCATCGATGAATGTAGCTTGTCACAAGAACAACAGGTTAGATTGTCCGGTCAAACGCCCCTTGATCACATCCAACCTCGCTAGACGCTGGCCCAGACCGCGATGACGATGGAGTCTGAGGTCCGTGGAGAGCACTGTTGACGCTACAAGTTCAGGAAAAAACCAGCCCCTAACAGCGGCAGGCGGCGGCGATGCCGAAGCAGGCTATGCGGGAAACCGGCGACCAGGCGCGGGGAGAAACCGGCAGCCGAACGGACGAACCCGACGCGAAGCTTGGACCTTCCTCCTGTTCGCCGCACCCAATGTGATCCTCATTGTGCTGTTCACCTACCGGCCGTTGATCACCAACTTCTATTTCTCAACCTTGGACTGGACCCTTGGCGCAGCCAATGCCACGAGCGTGGGCTTCGGGAACTACGTCGAATTCTTCAGTTCGTCAGATGCATCAAAAGTACTCAGCATCACTGCAATCTTCACAGTTACAACCGTGGGTGGAGCCATGGTTCTGGGATTGCTGATCGCCTTGGCCCTCAACCAGAAGCTCAAGGGGCGAACGTTCGCCAGGGCTGTGGTTTTTGCCCCGTACGTGCTATCCGGCGTAGGTGTCGGCCTGGTGTGGCTCTTCATTTTTGATCCCACGTACGGGGCGTTGTCGTGGCTCCTCCGTTCGCTCGGCCAAGCAAGTCCTCAGTGGGTTAACGATCCAAGGTTGGCATTGGTCATGATCATCATCGTTTACGTGTGGAAGAACCTGGGCTACTGCGCGGTGGTCTATCTGGCAGGGCTCCAATCAATCCAGCCCCAACTGATGGAAGCCGCTGCACTCGATGGAGCAACCAGCTTCCGGCGTTTCCGCTCGATCGTGGTTCCGCTGCTGTCCCCAACTACCTTCTTCCTGCTGATTACCTCGTTACTCAGCTCCCTCCAGGCCTTCGACATCATTCGGATCATGACGCCTTCCGGGAACGGCACCGGCACGCTGATTTTTGAGTCTTACCTTCAAGCATTCGGCTCATATAACAGGGCAGGCTACTCTGCCGCCATTTCCGTGGTCCTGTTCATCGGTCTGCTGATCATGACGGCAGTGCAGTTGCAGTTCGTCGAGCGAAAGGTCCACTACTCATGAGTGTCAAGACATCCCCCGTGTTCCAAGAACGCGCCAGGCCCTTATCGTGGCAAAACCTGGGTAAGACCATCGCGGGAGGCTACGTTCCTCTCATCCTCGCCACTCTGGTGGTCTTTATCCCTTTGCTCTGGATGATGCTTTCATCACTCAAAGCGCCAGGAGAAATAGTGTCCACTGACCTGACGATCCTGCCCAGAAATCCCAACCTGCAAAACTACGTCGAGGCAACATCAACTGTGCCTTTCGTGCGGTTCTTCCTCAACAGCGTGATCGTGACAGCCATCGGCTCAACGCTCAAATGCATTCTGGCCGTTTTCACTGCCTACGCACTCGTATTTATCCGGTTTCCTTTCAAAAAAGCCATCTTCCTGCTCATCCTCGTGGCCCTCATGGTTCCACCGCAGGTGTCTGTCCTGCCGAATTACGTGTTGATCGCAAGCATGGGAGGCCTGAATACCTATTGGGGCATCATCCTCCCCGGACTGGGTACGGCATTTGGAACGTTTCTGCTGCGCCAGCACTTTCTGACGCTCCCTCCGGCGCTTCTGGAGTCCGCTGAGATCGATGGCGCCGGCCATTGGCGGAAGCTGTGGAAAATTGTGGTTCCAATCTCAGTGCCCAGCATCGCAACCGTCGCTCTGGTGACCATTGTCTCGGAATGGAACGAATACATCTGGCCACTGATCGTTACGGATCACCCGGAGATGATGACTCTCCCCGTGGGATTAACACAGCTGGTCAACAGCGAAGGCAGCACGCAGAACTGGGGAATGCTCATGGCCGGCGCAGTAATTGTCCTGGTACCGATCCTCATCATTTTTGCCGCCCTCCAGCGGTATATCGTCTCCGGGCTCACCCAAGGGTCAGTAACGGGCTAGTACTCCACCATTACCTAACAGAAAGGCAGCTTCGGCATGTCAATATCACTCTCGCGCAAACAGTTCCTCGGCGTGGCAGGGGCAAGTTTCGGAACGCTCACCCTGGCCGCGTGTGGAGGTCCTTCGACCACTGGCGGCGGGTCCAACAACACCGCCGAGGCAGCTGATTGGTCAAAACTTAAACCAGCCAGTTCCATCAGCTTCATGTCAAGCCACCCGGGAAAGTCACGGGATACCGAACTAAAGCTCATTGAAGCATTCCAGAAGGCCCAACCGGGCATCACGGTGAACCTCATCACGGGAGGCGCCAACTATGAAGAGGTCGCCCAGAAGTTCCAGACTGCCCAGGCAGGCACTGACATCCCCGATGTAGTTGTGGCCTCTGACGTGTGGTGGTTCAGGTACGCCGTTTCGGGTGCCATTCTTCCTATCGACGGACTACTTAAGGCCGTGAAGGCCAGTACCTCGGACTACGTTGCCGGGCTCATCTCCGACTACAAACACGACAACAAGCAATGGGCCGTCCCATACGCCCGTTCAACCCCATTGTTCTACTTCAACAAGGACCACTTCCAGGCAGCCGGCGTTCCTGAACGTGCACCTGAGACGTGGGAAGAGTTCGCAGGTTGGGCGCCCAGGATCAAAACTGCCAACGCTGTGTCTTCCGGCTACCAAAATGCGTACCAGTACCCCGCGATTGCCGGCTACGCTGGCTGGACCCTGCAGAACGTGCTGTGGGGCTTTGGTGGCGCCTGGTCCAAGGAATGGGACATCATTGCTGACTCCGAGGCGTCCGTAAAGGCCATGCAGTGGGTGCAAGACTCGATCGTGAAGGACTCCTGGGCCGGAGTTTCGTCCAAGAACGCCATCACTGACCTGCAGGCTGGTGCAGTCAGCGCAACAATCAGCTCTTCGGCAGACCTCGCCGCTACCTTGAAGGCCGCTAAAGAAGCCAATATGCGCATAGGAGTCGGGTTTCTTCCTGGAGGATCGGTAAGCCAGTCGCCGGTATGCCCCACCGGTGGCTCCGGATTGGTGATCGCCAGCAAGACCTCCCCGGAACGGCAACTGGCCGCAGCATTGTTCGCAACGTTCGCCACGAACGCGCAAAGCACAGCAACCCTGTCTGCAGCTACCGGTTATGCTCCGGTGGCCGAGGCCGCCGATATTGCTTCGATCTTGGCGGAGACACCGGAGTTCAAGACCGTTGTGGACCAACTGAAAGTCACCAGGACCCAGGATTACGCGCGGACTTACCTTCCGGGCGGTGATCAAGAGATCGCGAAGGCGGCGACAAGAATCATGAACGAGAAGGCCGACGTCAAAGCAACCCTGACCGAGCTCAAAGGCACCCTTCAGTCCATTTACACCAAGGATGTGAAACCGAAGCTGAAATCTTCATGAGGAAGGTGCGGCGTCGGCACTGCCGGTGTGCAGACGCTGGCGCCGCACGCCAGTAAGCGGGTTAAACAAGAAAAGCACCAGTTCCGAAGAACTGGTGCTTCCCAGTGGTGGCTCCGACCGGCGTCGATCCGGTGACCTTTCGATTTTCAGTCGAACGCTCTACCAACTGAGCTACAGAGCCTAGGTGACACGTCACCTTGAGAACCGGAATTACTTCCGGCGCTCAGAGCGACCCTGACGGGACTTGAACCCGCGACCTCCGCCGTGACAGGGCGGCGCGCTAACCAACTGCGCTACAGGGCCTTGCTTTGCGGTATCTCTACCGCGTTTTTTTCAAGGCTTCCAGCTTACCAGACTTTTTCGGTCCGATTTACCACTTGCCTTGCGTACCCCCAACGGGATTCGAACCCGTGCCGCCGCCGTGAAAGGGCGGTGTCCTAGGCCGCTAGACGATGGGGGCCTGAACTCAATTCGGATTTCGCAGCAGAACACAACGCTTTATGCGTTCTTTTCCGCTCTCGCTCGTCCGAACTGGACTCTAAAACTTTAGAGCATAGATACCCGGATTCCAAAATCGAGGGCCGTGTGACCTCCGACACGCACTCGCGAATCACTCCCTGGCGACTACCCGACGCCACCGGGAACGTACTCGAACAGGTCCCCTACCTGACACTCGAGGACCCCGCAAATGGCTGACAGCGTAGAGAAGCGGATCGCCCTGGCGCGGTCATTCTTCAGGACGGACAGATTCACCAGGCTCACCCCAACCCGTCGGCTGAGCTCGGTCAGGGTCATCCCCCGCTGCTCCAGCAGCTCATCCAGCTTGCAGTGGATGGCAAGGTCTTCCTCGGCCGGCATCAGACCAGGCCCTCCACATCGCACTGCAACCGCCGCCCAAACTGGAAAACCCCGGCGAACAGCAGCAGGGCAATCCCGGCCACAAGGGGTGTGGGATTAAAACCCGACACATACAGCAGGGTCTCGCCCGGGGTTGCCGGAGCCAGGCCCACGTATTCAGCGAGCCGGTTGCGGGCCGTTGAGTCCATGATTTGGCCAGCGCTCCCGGCAATCGCCAGAACTCCCCCGGCAGTTCCCAACACCACCGCGGTACCGCGGGCGAAAAGAACCGCATTCGCCAGCCTGTGGGCCAGCAGGACCAGCAGAGACGCCACCGCCAGGATCGCCACCTGATTGAACACGGCAGACCAACCCAGCAGAGCTGCCTCATTTTCCGGGAGCCTTGGCACGCTGACTTCAACTTGGGACGTCCGCCCCGCGGCCCCGAATCCCAGATCGCGCATTTCCTGCAGCGCTGGATCCACCGGCAGCCTCAGCACAACCTCGCCGGAATTTCCGATGATCGAGACCACCGTGAAACCCGTGGTCACCAAGGCCACAGCGAAAGCGATCACCATCAGCACCACCGAATCAGCCCTCGAGACTACTTTGACGCGAGCCAAAGAGTCGCTGACGTTTCTTCGCAAGCCCATGATTAACCCCAATTTATCGATATTCGTTATTACCGTTAATCGATAAGCTACGGCAGCAGCCTGCGGGTGTCAAACATTGGCAGTTTCTTGTGGGGACGCGTCCGAAATCCGCCAGCCGCGAACCTCAGGACCGGGCTAGATTTGCCCTATGACAACCACCACCCCGGCCGAGCCAGGCCAGCCGTCACCCGGCATCCGGCAGCGCACCACCCCAGCGCCAGGAGCCCCCATTAGCAAGGCCGGCATCGCAGCTGTGGCCATCACCGTGGTTCTCTGGGCCTCTGCGTTCGTGGGCATCCGCGCCGTCGGACCAAGTTTCTCCCCCGGTTCCCTGACGCTCGGACGTTTGGCGGTTGCCGCCGTCGTTCTTGGAATCGTGGTGCTGCCGACCCTGAAGGTGTGGCCCCGCGGACGCGAGTGGTTGCCGATCGCCGCCTACGGCGTGATGTGGTTCGCCGGCTACAACGTTGCCCTGAACGCCGCAGAACACCTGCTCGACGCAGGAACGAGCGCCATGCTCATCAATGTCTCGCCGATCCTGATCGCCGTTCTGGCCGGCGTAATCCTGAAGGAAGGCTTTCCGCGGTGGCTGCTGATCGGCAGCGCGGTGGCCTTCGGCGGAGTGGCGATGATCGCCTTGGGCTCTGGCCAACGCTCGACGGCGGATGTCACCGGCGTCCTGCTGTGCTTGCTTGCCGCCGTGCTCGCCTCGGTGAGCGCGATCCTGCAGAAGCCGGTACTGCGGAAGTTCACCGCGGGGCAGGCGACCTGGTTCGGCATCATGGTCGGCACGCTCTGCTGCCTGCCGTGGACCGGACAACTCATCAGTGAGGTCCAAGCGGCTCCCATGCCGGCGACGCTGGGGCTGGTGTACTTGGGCATCTTTCCCACAGCCATCGCCTTCACTACATGGGCTTATGCGCTGTCCCTGATTTCGGCAGGGAAGCTGGCCGCTACCACCTACCTGGTTCCCGGAACCACGATCCTGATTTCGTGGGCCGTGCTGCAGGAAATCCCCAGCATCTGGGGCCTGGTCGGCGGCGCGGTGTGCCTGGCAGGGGTTGCACTGACGCGGCGCAACCCCCGGCCGCGCACATCACACTGAACCGGTGAACTAGCGGGCCATACCGGCCAGGAGTTCACGGTGCGTTGGCGGATTTGCTCCGGGCCGGCCCACCGTGATGGATGCCGCCATGGACGCAGTGGTGCCGATCCGTTCAAGCACGGTGGGTGCCAGCCCGTCGCTGCCGCGCAGCAGCAGACCCATGATGAGGGCCGACATGTAGGAATCGCCGGCGCCAATGGTGTCAGCCACGGAGGACGGAATTGCAGGAACGTTGAGCTGCATGCGCGGGGCGGCCATCAGGGAACCCCTGGATCCCTGCGTCACCACTGCCAGCCCGGTCCCGAGCGACAGCAGGTGGTTCGCGGTGTCTTCCAGGTCCTTCCCCGGGTAGAGCCAGCGTGCGTCGTCGTCGCTCATCTTGACCACGTCGGTGAGCGGCACGAGTTCTTCAAACAGCGCCAGCGCCTCGTGGTGGCTGCCCAGCAGGTCCGTGCGGATGTTGGGATCGTAGGTGACCATGCAGCCGCCCTGAGCTTGTTCCAACAGGCTGCGGACCACCGACGCACCAGGCTGCAGGAAAGTCGCGATCGAGCCCGTGTGCAGGATCCGAGGAGCGTATGGCAGCGTCAGCGGGGCAAGCGCCCAGTCAATCTCGAACGTATATTCAGCGGACCCGTCCGCAGCGATACTGGCCGTCGCCGTCGCTGTCCTGCCCAGGGATTTGGATCCCGGCAGCAGCACCACGCCGGCGCTCTGCAGGTGCGCGGCGATCGCATCCCCCCGCTCGTCGCGGCCGATCGCGGTCAGGAGCCCCGTCTTGACGTCCAGCCGGCCCAGGCCGTAGGCGACGTTGGCCGGCGAACCGCCGGGGTACTCGGTCTGGCCGTCGGGAGACTGCACGATGTCGATAAGGGCTTCACCCACCACGACGACGTCGAGGGGCTCAGGCGCGGTGTTGGCAGTGGCGGTCATGCGGTTCCTGTTCGTTGGGTGGGGAGGTGCTGGAGATGGGCCACGGAGTGCCGTTCAATCAAAGGACATTCGAACAATTCAGTGTGGCCCGGGGTAGCGTTGCCGGCGAGGATCAGCTCCACGGCGCGCCGCCCCATGTCCACAAAGGGAAGCTTCAGGGTGGTCAGGCCAGGCCGGAGATACGGCGCCAGGGACTCCTGGTTGTCGAAGCCGACCACGGACACATCGTCGGGAACGGACAGCCCCAGCGAAGCCAGCGCCTGGTAGGCGCCCCACGCGGTCCTGTCGTTGCCACAAAATAGCGCTGTGGGAGGTTTCGGGCCCGTCATGAGCGCGAGGGTGTTCCGGTACCCCCCGTCTTCGTGGCCGTCGCCCGGGCGGTGGAGGTCGTCGTCGTAATCCACGCCCGCCTCAGCCAGGGCGCGCCGGTAACCTTCAAGACGCCCGACGACGGCCGGCAGCCCCTCCTCGACGTCACCGATGTTGATAAAGCCGATCCGCCGGTGGCCTGCGTCGATGAGCCGCCTGGTGGCGGTGTAGCCGCCCAGCTCTTCCGACGGCGCGATGCTGGGAAAGGTGCCGCTTCTGTCCCGGGCATTAAGCACGACGGCGGGAACCTCACCCAGGACGTCGGGGACGTCCACCACCTGGTGATACATGGACGCATAAACCACCCCGGCCACCTTGTGGGACAGCATGGCCTCCAGGGACGCTTCCTCCAGTCGCTGGTCTCCCCCGGTGTTGACGGTGAGCAGCAGCATGCCGGCCTCCCATGCCCTGGCCTGCGCGCCTTCGATGATCTTGCCGGCGAACGGAGCCGTGGCCACGTGGTCGCCCACGAAGCCGATCATGCCGGCCACGCCGTCCCGCAGCACCTTGGCGTGGGCGTTGGTGCGGTACCCCAAATGGCGGGCGGCCTCGTGAACCCGCTGACGGGTGTCCTCGGAAAACCTTCCGCCGCCGGCATCATTGAGCACCAGGGAGACCGTGGCCTGCGAGACGCCCGCAGCGGCAGCGACATCGTGCATCGTGGGGCCGTGCCGGGTACCGGGGCGCGTCATGCGGGACCTGTCTGTGAGCGGAATGAAAGAGGCAGTTATACGAATAACCAAACCCGGAAAACTGTATCTCCCATCACAACCAGCGTCAACGCCCCGCCAGCGGACTAAAGTCGGATTATGCCCGCGAACCTTCCTCCCGGCCTGCCGATTGTTCCTGACGGTGAGCGCCCCTCATCACCCCTCGCCGGGCCGATCTCCGAGCGAAACGCCGTCCACAGCCCCGTGGAAGAAGTGGGCCAGCCTGCAGGGGCACCCTTCGAGATGTCTCCGGAGGAGTTCGAGGAAGCCGTGAGCGATGCGCTCCAGCTCATTCCGCCCAAAGCTGCCAGTGCCATGGACAACGTGGCGATCTTCATCGAAGACGACTACACCCCGCAACTGGGCGAGGACCCCGACACTGTCCTCCTGGGACTCTACGAAGGCGTGCCCTTGACCGAGCGGGACTCGTGGTGGGACGCAGGATCCCTGCCGGACCGCATCACCATTTTCCGCCAGCCGATCCTCGATATCTGCACGTCCCGGCAGGAAGTGATCGACGAAGTCGCGATCACCGTGGTCCATGAGATCGCCCACCACTTTGGAATCGACGACGACCGCCTGCACGAGCTGGGCTGGGGCTAGCCTTGTAGTCATGGGGCACGACCACAACCACTCGCACGGACTCACAGCTACCGGCAAGCACCGGAAGAGACTGGTGGCCGTCCTTGCCATCACCCTGGGCGTCGTGGGCATCCAGGTCGTGGGTGCTTTCCTTTCCGGATCGCTCGCCCTGTTGGCCGATGCAGGCCATATGCTCTCGGACGCCGCCGGGGTCTTCATTGCGCTGATGGCAGCGTGGATCGCCACCCGGCCCGCCAGCGACCAGCGCACCTACGGCTACCAGAGGGCGGAAGTCCTGGCAGCGCTGGCCAACGCGTTGATCCTCATCGTCATCGCCGTGGTGATCATGATCGAAGCCATCCGCCGTTTTGGGCAGACGCCCGAAATCCACACGGACGTCATGCTGTGGGCAGCGATCGTGGGCGCCGCAGCCAATCTCATTTCGTTGCTCATCCTTCAGGGTGCGCAAAAGGAAAGCCTCAACGTCCGTGGTGCCTACCTGGAAGTCCTGGGTGACCTCCTCGGTTCGCTGGCCGTGATTGCGGCTGCGATCGTCATCATGACCACCGGATTCACGGCAGCGGACCCCATTGCATCGGTGGTGATAGCACTGATGATCATTCCCCGGGCCTGGCACCTGCTCCGCGATGTGGTGGATGTTCTCCTCGAGGCGACCCCCAAGGGGATCGAAGTCACCATGATCCGGGAACACATCCTGGCCGTCGAGGGCGTGGTGGACGCGCACGACATCCATATCTGGACCATTACGTCCGGTGTTCCGGTCTTTTCAGCACACGTGGTGGTTGAAGACGAGGTGCTCAACGCGACGGGTGCCGACAGCATCCTGGACCAGTTGGGCTCATGCCTTGGCCGGCATTTCGACACCGACCACTGCACGTTCCAGCTGGAGCCCGTCAGCCACTCGGAGCACGAATCCCACCAGCACGCCTAGGCTTCAGCGGCTGGAACCACTGTCCCGGCGGCTCCGTCCACAGTAATGGCCTGGCCGGTTTCCAGGCGTAGCGTGGCATCAGGAACACCCACGACTGCGGGGATTCCGTACTCGCGGGCCACCACTGCCCCGTGCGAGTTGGGGCCACCCATTTCCATGACCAGCCCGCCCGCCGTGAGGAAGAGCGGCGTCCATCCGGGGTCTGTTGAGGGGGCCACCAGGATCTCGCCGGGCTCCAGGTGGGCTCCCACGGGATCCATGATGACCCTTGCCCGCGCCGTCACTACTCCCGCCGACGCCGGGCTTCCGGCAAGGGCACCAGGCGACAGGTCCTTGGCGGCCAAGTGGCCTGTTGCCTCGGGTTCGGTGCCGTCAGAGAGCAGGACCCGCGGAATATGCCGGCGGCGCAGCTCCTGCTGGTAGGCCTCGCGCCGCTGTACCACCGTGGACTGGAAACTCCTTCCGGACAACGCGAGACCGACGTCGTCAAAGTCAAGGAAGAAGATGTCCTCCGGCGCGTCAATCCGGCCGTCCCGCGCGAGGTCCTCACCAACCACGAGCAACTGCCTGCGTGCCGCCGCCAAGCCGAGAACCAGGTTGTACTTGGGCAACTCCCGCAGCCCGGCAAACCGGCGTGTTCGGTCCAGGGCTGTTTTGACGAGTGCCGCATGCACCGGGCTCTTGGTCCTGGCACGGGCCACGAGCCTTGTCACCTGTTTTTCGGCCTCCCGTGCGGCGTGCTCGAACTGCCGGTCGGGGTCCCCGGGCGTTGGCGCCTCCTGGGGCGGGATTCCCGGTTCCAAGCGTCCTTCCAGGCGTCCTGGAGATTCCAGCCTGAGGTAGTTGGCCACTACGCCCAGGATGTGGGTCGGGTCCTCGGACCAGCGCGGCATGCCGAGGTCGATCTCAGCCACTGCACGGTGTCCGTAGGCGGCGAGGAATTTTTCCACACCGGACTGGGCACGGGGAGGGAGGGTTCCAGCCACGCAGGCCGCTCCCAGTTCCCCTGCACTGTGTGTCCGGAAGTAATCGGCGGCTTCGGGATCCTCCCGGATTTCCGCGGCCAAGCTCCAAAGCTCCAGGTCCATCTCCGTGGTGACATTGTTGGGTAGCCCCCGGATCACGGTTTGGAGCTCGTTGTAGGACACGTCCGGACCGAGCAACTTCCTGACCATCAGCAGCATGCCGAAGCCGAGGGCCGGCAGCGGAAGGATTTGCGGCACGGTGGCAAAAATCTGCCGGCCGAGGATCTGCTCCGCATGGCCCAGGCGCTCACGGCTCGTGGCAGCGCCGGAAAGTTCCAGTGAGTCCCTGAGGTGCCTGCTGAGCTTGCCCACGCGATCCATGGCGGCATCCGGACGGAAAAGGCCGCGAAGCGCGGTCTCCGGCACCCTGTACCTGGCAACCACCGGAGCCACATGCCGGAGGAGCTTCAGCGGGGTTTTGTTGGTTATGGAGAACCGTGGATCTTCCGTAAGCCCCCGGATCAGCGCCGCGGAGCGGGCCTCCATGATGTCGAAGACGCGCGGCACGATGGACCGGCCCACCCGGCTGCGCACAACGGACGTGAGATCGAAGAAGATCCTCTGCCCGGCCTCGTAGTACGGCGAAGGACCGGAACGCGGATGGGGAACGTCGAAACCGGCAGTCCGGGCAACGCAGGAAGCGATCAGCCGTATCCCGGCCAGTCCCATGGGTGTCAGGGGACGGGTCAGTCCCTGTGCGAGGCTGAAGTTCAGGAAAGCGTGCTCTCCAGGGGTGCCTGGCTTCCTGGTGAACAGTGGATACAGCGTGGTGATGGGCCTTGCCTGCGTCAGCCACAAGGTGCCGGTTTTGTCGATGGCCCATTCCGTGTCCTGCGGGGCAGAGTAGTGCTCCTCCACCCTTTGCCCCAGCAGCGCCAGCTCCTGGATCCGGGAGTCACTGAGGCACTGTTGGGGAGGGTTGTCCGGCAGAGCGGCCTCGATCCGTTCCGTGCCGCCGCCGGGTACCGATCGGATTTCCACCCGACGATCACCGAGGGTCCGTTTGAGGATGCTCCGGGTTTGGACATCGACGATGTACTGGTCCGGATTGACCGCTCCCGACACCACGGCCTCGCCGAGCCCGGGGCTTGCGTCGATGACTGCCTCCCGCCGGCGGCCTGTCACCGGGTTGGCAGTGAACATCACCCCGGCGGCCGCGGAGTCGATCATTTGCTGCACCACCACCGCGAGGGTCACCGTTGAGTGGCTGATTCCGTTGGTGGTCCTGTAGCTCACGGCCCGGTCGGTCCACAGCGAAGCCCAGCATCTGCTCACTGCATCAACGACGTTGTCCACCCCCACGACGTTCAGGAACGTGTCCTGCTGGCCGGCGAAGCTCGCGAACGGCAAATCTTCCGCGGTGGCCGAGGAACGGACCGCGACAGGAGCGTCTCCGCCCAGGGCCAGATAGGAACTTCGCAGTTCGGCGACCACATCAGGAGGGATTCCCGCCTCCCGTATCAGCGATCGCGCGCGGGCCGCCAAGGAGTTCAGTTCGGCTGTGGCCCGCTGGCCGGACATGGACTGCTGGCCGGACATGGACTTAGCCGCAGCATCCAAGGCCTCAAGAACATCCTCCAGGCCGGTGGACGCGAGGGAATGCCTGTACGCGGCTGTCGTCAGGCAAAACCCTGAAGGCACGGGGAACCCGGCGGCAAGCAACTCCCCCAGGTTTGCCGCCTTGCCTCCGACTTCTGCGAGCATCCCAGCCCGGATCCGGTCCAGCGGCACAACGTACGTGCGTCCACCAGTTCCTGGTTGCCGGTTCCGTTCCTGGCTGCTCATGTGAAGGGCGGCGCTGCTTTAGGCTGTGCCAAGCATGGGACCGAACTTGGCGCGGTCGGCGAGCCTGGGATCTTCCCTGTCCGGAACCACCAGCACGGGCCCCTTGGCATGGTGCAGGACGCCGTCCGAAGTGGAGCCCAGAAGCATGCCGGCAAATCCACCCCGTCCGCGGGTGCCCAGGACCACCAGCTCAACACTGCGGCTGGCCTCCACCAGGACGTCAACGGGTGCGCCGTCCCGGAGGTCCGTCTCCACGGTCAGCCGGGGGAAGTGGCTCCGCAGCCACGCTACCCCAGCGTCCAGTTGCACCTTGATGTCCGCGAAGAGGGCATCGCGATCAAGCGGCGCAGGCACCCAGGCCAGCGATCCGCTGTACTGCGGAACTGCGCAAATGACGCGGAGGCTGGCGCCCATCCGCTCTGCTTGTTCAGCGGCTTCCAAAACCGCGACCCGCGCCTGCTCCGAACCATCCACGCCCACGACGACCACATTCTCCACCGTCCGCGGACCGGCCTTGGCGTGTTCGGCCTTGATGTGTTTGTCCTCGGTGTTCTCGCCCAAGCGGTCCGCGCAGTAGAGCGGCACAGTAACGGTAGGGCATTTGGCATGGGCAGGCAGCGCGCTGCTCACGGAGCCCAGGAGGCGCCCGACGAACCCGCCACGCCCGCGGCTTCCGAAGACCAGCAGCTCCGCCTCCGCGGACAGGTCCAGCAGGACACCGGCCGCGTCTCCGTTCTCAACGGAAGCGTCGACATCGATGGAGTAGCCGGAAACCTTGTCCATGGCCTGTTTGACGATCGCCTCGGCACCCTCCCGGATCACGGAGTCGTCCACTGTGGCGTATCCGCCGTCCAAGCCCGAAGCAGCAAAGATCGGCACCGAATAGGCGGTGACGATGTGGAGCGGGCGCTGCCGGCGTTCAGCTTCCCGGGCGGCCCAGACCAAGGCGCACTGACCGTGCTCCGAACCATCCACGCCGACGACGATTCCTCCGGGTGCTGCCACCGGGTCCTCACCGTCCCGGGTGTGGTCAACGTGTCTGCCGTGCTGGTCCATTGGGGGCCTGCCTCTCCACCTGCTGCTTGATGTTCCGGCCATTCTGCCAGAGGTTCCAGCAATCGATGGACCTCGTGACAAGCTTGCCTGCGGCCGGGGCCGGGGAAGCCCTTGGGATTCCCCTTCCAATCCCAACTATTCTCGGTTGGCATGGCCGAATCAAGGCGACGTTGGGCTATGTGCATAACGGTCCGGGCTCGGTTTCGGGGTCCAGCCAGTGCCCGCAGCCAGGCTCCTTGATGGCCAAAATGACCACAAAAAACACGCTGTGGCGGAGGCTATCCACGACACAAAAAGTTGGGTAATGTTCGAGTCACCGAATGGCCGGCAAGCGTGTTCCAGCACACATACCGGCCATTTACTTGCGACCGCTTGGGGACCCGGACGCAACCCATGCGATGCCCGCGGGCACACAGTCAAGGAGGAACCAAGCAGTGCACCTCACGCCTGATTCCGGCACGGAACGGACCACCACCGTGGTCATCGGCGCCGGGCTTTCCGGGTTGGCTGTGGCCAGCGAACTGAGCCGTCATGGCGTTGGCTCGATCGTGGTGGACAGCCTCATGGGAACACCTTCCCCGGCAACGGCGTCCCTTCATACCGGCATGCTGCCCCGCTGCGACGTTTCCGACCCCGCTGCCATGCAGGAACGCAACGAAATCCTCCGGCACTTGCGCAACTACGCAGCGAGCCATCACTTGGATGTCCGCAGCACTACCCGCGCCGTGCGCCTCGATTTCCTGGGCAGCGAGCCACAGCCGGCCTATGGCCAAGTGGCGGACCTTGGCAGCACCCGCACCGGCCTATCCCCGGTCGAAACCCGGAAATGGGCGGTCCATACCCCGGACGGCATCCTGCTGGCCGACCACATCGTGGTCACGCGCTGCGCCCAGAGCCAGTTGCGCAGGATGCTCGCGGACCTTGGAATCAGCATCGGCCAGAACCTCGTGGCTGCCATGCGGGCGGTAGGCATGCACCTGGTGGGCGTGGGCGAACTCGTGACCCCTACCCCCAAGGAAGTACTTCGGCAGGCCAAAGCCGTGGGCCAGGCCATCTCGGCGAGGGTGGCCCTTCCGGCCTCACCGGGCGTTGCCCTCGCCTGAAACGCCTTCCAACCAGACAACAAAAGCCGGCACCCTCGGGACGTTGAGTCCCGGAGATGCCGGCTTTTGGTGAAGCGTGAGGCTTAGGCGCCTGCGCGTACGTAGGTCAGGGGACCCGTAGCGGTCAGCCAGCTAATGGGATGGATACCCGTCTGGTTGCCGTTGATGCCACCGCTGATGGCCTGGCCGTTGCCGATGTAGATGGCAACGTGGCCGGACTGGACGATCATGTCGCCCGGCTGCGGGTCGCTGACTACCTTGCCGTAGTTCAGGAACTGCATGGGAGCGAGATCGCCAACCCGGATACCTGCAGAGCCGAGGGCCTTTTCAACCATGGCGGTGCAGTCCTGGAAGATGCCGATCTGCGCGTAGGCCGAGGCAACCATGGCGGCGTTGACGCCACCGGCGGCCGGAGCAGCGGCAGCAGGAGCGGCAGGAGCCGGAGCGGTTGCAGTGGCGGTAGCCGTGGCCTTGGCCGGGGCGGCAGCGGTGGTGGCTGCAGCCTTCTTGGGTGCCGGCGCAGGAGCCGGTGCCGGCTTTTCGATGACCGGTGCTGCTACGGAAGCAACTGCCGGACGCTCGAAGTTGACGGTAGCCGTTGCAGCGGCGGTGACAACCTTGTTGGGAGCCTCGGAAACCGTCTGCGCCACCGTGGCGGGGCTGGAGTCGCGCTCCACCGGTGCCTGTGCCGGGGTTTCCGCGGCGTGGGCGGCGATGGAACCGGTCAGGACCAGGCCCGACGCGGCGGCGATAACAGCAGCCTGGCGGCCTGCGCCCGATGCGTTGCTGGCAACAGCCTTGGAGATTGAGATGAACGGATTGGGACGTACGCTGTCCGCCTTACGACGGCCGCGAAGAATGCGTGAAGACATGAAAAAGCCTCTCCCGATGCCTGCGAGGTTAGCTGTCGGATTCGGATGGGAGTCACCCGGCCACTGTCTCCCGCCATGCAGCGGAAGCTTCGTGACTTCACCCCAAGGTCAGCTTCAAAAGCTGACCAAAATGGGTTCCCCGTCTCTGCCGTAGGTATGTCTGCGAACGGATTCCGGCCTGCGGCAGAGCTAGGCAATCAGGCCGGAAGTGCCCCGTACATGGATCGGGCACAGGTACTACCGTACGCGATGATCACACCAAAGTCACATTTGAGTAACGAGAAGTTTGGTTTTGGCGTGTCGCAGTAACCGATCCGAGACCTTCGACGCTAAGTAGAAAACCCCGTTATTCCGCGGATTTTTCGGCATCGGCGCCGTCGGTGGCCGCCAACTTCCGACGCGCCGTAACGGCCAGGAAGATCACGAGGCCAACCGCAACAACAGCCAGCCCGACGATGCTCCAGGGAAACGGCTGGGACTCCGCCGCCGGGGCAGCCTCGTTGCCGCTGGTACCAGGTGCTGACGTGCCTGCCGAAGGGACCGACGCTGCCGGTGCGGACGCCGACGGTGACGCCACCGCCGAGCCGCCGGCCGCCGTCGTACTTCCGCTGGCGGCCGTGAAGGAAAAGGTGCCCTCGATCGGGTGGGAGTCGGAGCTGACCACGCGCCACGTGACCGTGTATTGGCCAGCCGGCGCGCCGGGGCGAAGCTTCTGCACCGCTTGGTTGTCGATGATTTCGACGGCGCCATCCGCCCAGTTCTCGCCACCGGAAGTCACCGTTACGCCCGAGCCGATGGCCAGGGGGCGGTTGTTGAAGGTGATGGAGACCGACGCCGGAACCTCGGCAACGCTGGCACCGTTCGCCGGAGCGGTGGACTCGGCGACATCGTGCGCGGACGCCGGAGCAGCACCAAACAGCACTGCGGCGGTGAAGGCCACAACAGCAACGACGGCGGCCAGAAGGGGGCGGATGGTACGCATGGGGCGGTTTCTCCTAGTGTTGGCTTCCTTACAGACTAGGCGAATCGTCCGGGCGGGCCGTATCCGCGGCATAGGATTTGAGAGCACACTCACCCAATCCCCGGAGACCTTCATGCTTAAACAAGGTTCTGCCATCGACCGTTACTTCAAGATCTCTGAACGAGGCTCCACGTACTCACGCGAGATCCGCGGCGGCTTTGCGACGTTCTTCGCCATGAGCTACATCGTTGTCCTGAACCCCCTGATCCTCTCCGGAGCGGACTCCAGCGGCGAATCACTCGGCTTTACTGCCGTGGCAGCTACCACCGCATTCGTCGCGGGCATCCTGACCATCCTCATGGGTGCGTGGGCAAAGCACCCGTTTGCCGTGGCAACCGGCCTGGGCGTCAACGCCTTCGTGGCCGTCACCGTGGCCTCCCACCCGGAACTGACCTGGCCGGACATGATGGGCCTGGTGGTGCTCTCCGGCGTGACCATGCTGATCCTGGTGCTCACCGGATTCCGCACCGCCGTGTTCAAGGCTGTCCCGGAGGCGCTGAAGACCGCGATCGTGGTGGGCATTGGCCTGTTCATTGCACTGATCGGCCTGGTGAACGCCGGCTTCGTTCGCCGCATCCCGGACGCCGCCGGCACCACCGTGCCCCTTGGATTGGGTGTTGAAGGCAAGCTCATGGGCTGGCCCACCCTGGTGTTCGCCGTCGGGTTGCTGCTGACCATCGCCCTGGTAGTCCGCAAGGTCCGTGGCGCGATCCTCATCGGCATCGTCGCATCCACCGCACTGGCCGCCATCCTCGAGTTCACGCTCCACATCGGCCCCAGTGTGGACGGCGACACCGTGAACCCGCGCGGCTGGTCCCTGGTGGCCCCTACCCTGTCCGAATGGGGCGCACCCGATCTCTCACTGATCGGCAAAGCCAACCCGTTCGGCGCCTTTGAGCACTTGGGCTTCATCGCAGCGGCGCTGCTGGCGTTCGTGATCCTGCTGAGCATCTTCTTCGACGCCATGGGCACCATGGTGGGCCTGGCCAACGAGGCCGGGACCGTGGACGAAAAGGGCAACATCCCCAACGTCGACCGTGTGCTTCAGGTTGACGCCCTCGGCGCGATCGTGGGTGGCGGTTCGTCCGTGTCCTCCAACCAGATCTTCGTGGAGTCCGGCGCCGGCATCGGCGAAGGTGCACGCACCGGCCTCGCCTCGATCGTGACCGGCATCCTCTTCCTGGTGGCCATGTTCTTCACGCCGCTGATCAACCTGGTTCCGTTCGAAGCCGTCGCCCCTGCACTGGTGGTGGTGGGCTTCATGATGGTCTCCCAGGTGGGCAAGATCGACTGGCAGGACTGGGGCGTGGGCATCCCGGCCTTCCTGACCATCGCCCTCATGCCGTTCACGTACTCGATTGCCAACGGCCTGGGCGCCGGATTCATCTCCTACGTCCTGATCCGCACGTTCCAGGGCCGTGCCCGCGAAGTCCACCCACTGATGTGGGCCGTGGCCGCCGCCTTCCTGTTGTTCTTTGGCATTGGCACCGTGGAGGAGCTGCTCGGGGTCAAATAGCTCCCTGCCGAGATGGCATTTGATGACAATGTTGGGCTCCGGCATTGTCATCAAATGCCATGTCGCGGTGATGTCCGGGCCTGGATGTCCGGCATTTCAGACACTCCGGACCCGGAACTGCTGGCTTTGGCCGTCCGGGTCCGGTCTGCTTTAAGCATGGAAACGAGCGCCCTCACCGTAGACGTCACTCCCACCCCGTGGACCGGCCGTTTCGACGGCGACGGCGCCGAGCACCGCCGGTGGTGGCAGGCTGTGGCTCCCCACACCCCGGAAACGTCCGCAGGGGCCCTGCGTCCCGCCGTCGTGCTTGGCTTTTGCAGTGACGCCGGCGTCCGCCGCAACAAGGGCCGGGTAGGTGCCTCAGCGGCGCCGGCCGCGATCCGTTCGGCACTGGGTCCACTGGCGTTCCATCTGGACCGCCACCTCTTCGACGCCGGCGACGTCGTGGTGGAAGGCGACGCCCTGGAGGCGGGCCAGGAGCGTGCCGGGCGCGCCATTTCGGCACTGCTCGACGGCGGAAACCTCACCGTGGTGCTGGGCGGCGGACACGAGACCGCGTTCGCCAGCTACCTGGGCGTTGCGGGATCTGACGCCGTGCGCAGTGGCAAGCGGCTGGGCGTGCTGAACCTCGATGCCCACTTCGACCTGCGGGATGAGCCCACTCCGAGTTCGGGTACGCCGTTCCTCCAGATGTCCCGGGAGGAAGCCGCCGCCGGGCGCGAACTGCAGTACGCCGTCGTCGGTATTTCGGAACCCAACAACACGCGGACGCTGTTCGACACCGCTGACCGGCTCGGCGTGAAATACCTGCTGGACGAGGACTGCTCCGCGGAACGGGTGGAGGTTTTTGTTGCGGATTTCCTTGCCGGCGTGGACGTACTTTATCTGACGATCGACCTCGACGTGCTGCCGGCCTCGGTGGCTCCCGGAGTGAGTGCGCCGGCGGCGTATGGCGTGCCATTGCCGGTGATCAACGCAGTATGCCGCCAAGTTGCTGCCAGTGGAAAGCTGCTGCACCTGGATGTGGCAGAGCTGAACCCGGAGTTCGACATCGATTCCCGGACGGCCAAGGTTGCAGCGAGGCTGGTGAACACGCTCCTCGCGTGAGCCCTGTTCATCGGCGTCTTCCTCCGCATAGCCTGTGTGGAGGAAAGGATGGCGATGCGCACTGCTCCTGTGCAGGACAAGTGGGCCTGGGCGGCTGGTGTGATCGCTGTTGCCCTGGGACTGGCAGCCCACGTGGCTGCCGGTGGCGCTCCCCCGGCCCTGCCCCCGCTGCTGGCCCTCCTTGCCCTCACCTGCCTCGCAGCGCAACTGGTTACCCGATGGGTCCATGGCCCCCTGTTGCTGCTGCTGTTCTCCGGCGTGGCGCAGCAACTCCTGCACTTCGGGCTGGATGCCTTTGGCGGATACGTGCCCGGTGGCGGACTCTTCGGGCATCTGCACGGTGGCAATCAGCCCCTGGACGTTCCTGCGGATAGCAGCGCCGCGTCCGAAGGATCCGTGCACCTGATGCTCTACACGCACGTTGCCGCAGCCATCCTTACCCTGCTGCTGGCCTCCAGCGCGTGGAAGCTGGCCCGTCTGGCAGCCCGGAGCGGGACCGGGACCCGGCCGTCACAGGCCGCCACCCACGGAAACACCACGTAGCCCAACCAGGACACACTCCGTAGCCCCGGGAAAGATTCCGTAGCCCCGGGACCACCGGGGAAAAGAACTTTGTCCGGCACTTGCCACCGCGCCTAGGGTCGTTGGCACGTGGTGTACCCAAGAGGCCAGGGAGCTGCCTGCAAAGCAGCGCACGCGGGTTCGAATCCCGTCACCACGTCTCTGGCCCCCGCGAGATGGCATTAGATCACAATGTTTGGCTCAAACATTGGTATTAAATGCCAACTCGCGGCGATGATAGAGGGAGGCGCAGGGACTCTCCAAGCCGCACCAACACGGCCCCTCCCTGGACCGCCGGAGGCAGCGGAGGCGCAGTGGCATGTCACCAGGGATCGGGCCGGCCGATGATTTCCTGACCGACTACTACGAGCACGTATCCGATGACGACGTCCGCAACTACACGCCCGAAACCCTCCTGGAACGGGCACGCTACCACCGTTCGTTGGCAGAGCGGCGTGAGCCCGGCCAGTCCGTGGTGGGCATCCTGCACGAGACCAACGCCAGCGTGGTAGCCATAGTCACCGATGACCTCCCCTACCTCCTTCCGTCCGTCACCGCCGAAATCGCCCGTGATGCCTCCTCCATCCGGCTCCTCGTCCACCCCACCTTTACGGTCGGGCGCGACCCCGCCACCCACCGCCTTACCCACATCCACCGGGGACCGCACCGCACGGGGCTCCCAACCGCCGTCGGGCCTTCCTCCTCCGCAACGCACGACGGCGGCCGCCTCACCGAGTCGTGGTTGGCGTTGGATATCCCGCGCCTGCCGGACGAGGCGAGCGCAGAACTGCTCATTGCCAGGGTGCAGGACGTGCTGGCGGATGTCCGGGCCGCCGCCGAGGATGCCCCCGCCATGCAGGCACGGCTCGACAGGGCTGTTGGCGGACTCGAAGGCGAAACCAGGGCAGGAACGCGCGATGCCCAAGCGCTGCTGCGCTGGCTGGCCGAAGGGAACTTCGTGTTCCTTGGCTACCAAGGACCGGGAGAAGCCGGTCTGGGGATCCTGCGGGGCGAAGCCGCGATCGACAACCGCGGCGCAAGGGACCCGATCCTCACGCTCACCAAATCCACCCGGCGCTCCACCGTGCTGCGCCACGCGTACCTTGATGAACTGAGCCTACGGACGGGCAACACCTTCGTTGGCCTGTTCACCCCAAGTTCCTCGGCGCACCCTGTCCTGCAGATCCCCGTCATCCGGGACACGGTCTCCGAGGCCCTGCGGTCCCTTGGGTATCCGCCGTCATCCCACCACGGCCAGGAACTCCTCGCCGTGATGGACGCCTACCCCCGGGACGAACTCTTCCATATCGATGCGGAGCAACTGGCACTGCATGCCCGCGAAATACTTCGCCTGCAGGAGAGGCACAGCACCCGGCTGTTCCTGCGGCCGGATTCGTACGGGCGTTTCATGACTGCGCTGGTCTTCCTGCCGCGCCACCGCTACAGCACCGCTGTGCGCCTGAACATCGAGCGCGAGCTGCGGGAAGCGTTCGGAACGGATGCGATCGAGTTCGAGCTCCGGCTGGGCGAATCCGCCATGGCACGGGTCTTCTTCCGCATCCTGCTGCCTGCCGCCACCGGAACCGGCCAGCAGGAGGCACGTACCGCCGTCGTTGATTCCGCAGTACTGGAGCAGCGCATCATTGCTGCCACGAGGTCGTGGGCGCAGGGACTGGAGGAGGCACTGCAGGCAGTGTACCCGCGCGGGGAAGCCAGCCGCCTGTCTGCGCAGTGGGCTGCGGCGTTCCCGGCAGGCTACAAGGCAGAATACGAGGTCGAGGACGCCGTAGAGGACATCGGCCGGTTCGAAAGCTTCGGACCCAGCAGCACGTCCGGTGAACCCGGGCATGCTCCGGACCCTGTGCTGTCCGTCTACCGGCGCCCGGGCACGGCAGTCTTGACCGAGGACGCCCGCATCCGCGTGTACCTGACCCGGCCCCAGAGCCTCACCGAAATCCTGCCGTTCTTCCACAACCTCGGGTTGAAGGTCCTGGACCAGCGGCCGTTCGAGGTGCAGCGGGCCGATGGCCGGCAGTTTTTCCTGTACGACCTGGGGCTCAAGTATCCCCGCGGCGTGGATCCATTGCCGACAGCCGGGCTGCTGGCCGACTCGTTCATTGCGTCCATGCGGGGCGATGCGGAGTCGGACGCCTTCGACGCGCTGGTCATCAGGGAGGGGATCGGCTGGCGCCATGTTGCCGTCCTTCGCGCGTATGCCAAGTACCTGCGGCAGTTGGGCAGTACCAACTCGTATGGCTTCATTGCGGACACGCTTCGTGGCAACCCCGCCGCCACGCATGCCCTCCTTGACCTGTTCGAGGCCAAGTTCAATCCGGACTTGTTTGGCCCCGACCTGTTCGAGCCCGGCCTCGGGGCGCAGCCCGGCCTCGGGGCGCAGCCCGGCCTCGGGGCGCAGCCCGGCGGCGGGGCCCCGTCCGGCGGCGCGGGGCCGTCCGGCGGCGCGGGGCCGTCCGGCGGCGGTGACGTCTTCGAGGAAGGCACCAGCGAACTAAGCCACCGCACCCAGGCAGTCCACGCGGCCAGGACCACGCTGGCCAACGCCATCGACGCCGTGCCGGTGCTGGACGCCGACCGGCTTTTACGGCAGCTGGCGAGCCTGGTGGAAGCGACGCTGCGCACCAACTTCTACCTCAACAAGCCGTACATCAGCGTCAAGCTCAACCCCTCCAACGTGCCGGCCGCCCCGGCCCCACGGCCGAAGCACGAGATCTGGGTCTACTCGCCACAAGTGGAGGGTGTGCACCTGCGCTTCGGACCGATCGCCCGTGGCGGCTTGCGTTGGTCGGACCGGCGCGAGGACTTCCGCACGGAGATTTTGGGGCTCGTCAAAGCCCAAACGGTCAAGAACGCAGTGATCGTGCCCACCGGAGCCAAGGGCGGATTCTTCCCCAAGCGGCTCCCGGACCCGGCGGAGGACCGCTCAGCCTGGCTCGCCGAAGGTCAGGAAAGCTACCGCACCTTCATCCGTGGCCTCCTGGATCTCACGGACAACCTGGTGTCGGATCCCGACGGCGGACCCAACGGGACCGTTGTCGGCCCACCCCGCGTAGTACGCCACGACGGCGACGACTACTACCTTGTGGTGGCGGCCGACAAGGGGACAGCTGCGTTCTCCGACCTCGCCAACGCGGTGGCGGCCGAGTACGGGTTCTGGCTCGGTGATGCCTTCGCGTCCGGCGGCTCGGTGGGTTACGACCACAAGCAGATGGGCATCACGGCCCGCGGTGCCTGGGAATCCGTGCGCCACCACTTCAGCGAGCTCACCATCGACTCCCGCGCAGAGGACTTCACCGTGGTGGGCATCGGCGACATGAGCGGAGACGTTTTCGGCAACGGCATGCTGCTCTCCAACCACATCAAACTCGTGGCTGCGTTCGACCACCGGCACATCTTCCTGGATCCCACCCCGGACCCGCTTGCTTCCTACCAGGAACGCGAACGCCTCTTCGCGCTGCCCCGGTCTTCATGGGCCGACTACGATCCGGCGAAGCTCAGCCCCGGCGGTGGCGTGTACTCCCGCGCGGAGAAGTCGGTGCCCATCACCAAGGAGGTCCGGCTCGCCCTGGGCATGGAGGAAGGGCCGACGGCGGTCAGCCCACCCGAGCTGCTGCGCGCCATCCTGCGGGCCCCTGTGGACCTGCTGTATAACGGCGGCATCGGCACCTACATCAAAGCGGCGGCTGAAACCCACGAAGAGGTGGGCGACAAGTCCAACGACGCCATCAGGGTCAACGCCGGCCGGCTCCGCACGCACATCATCGCCGAGGGCGGCAACCTGGGCGTGACACAACGGGGCAGGGTTGAGGCAGCGCTGGCAGGAATCCTGGTTAATACGGACGCGATCGACAACTCGGCGGGGGTGGATTGTTCGGACCATGAGGTGAACATCAAGATCTTCCTGGACCGGATGATCTCGGCCGGGAGGATGCCCGCGGCTGAACGGACCGGCTTCCTGCAGTCCTTGCAGGGTGAGGTGGGACGGCTCGTGCTGAAGACCAATGCGGACCAAAACGTCCTGCTCCTCAATGACAAGCAACTGGCCTTGGAATGGAGCCCGAGCTTTGAACGGACCATGGACTGGCTGGAGTCAGCGATGGACCTGGACCGTAGCCTGGAGTTCCTCCCTTCCAACCAGGAACTCCAGGCACGGGTCCTCACGGGCAAGGGCCTGACCACTCCGGAACTGGCCGTCCTGGCAGCCTATGCCAAGATCGAGCTGGCACGGGAGCTCACGGAAGGCGGCCTTGCGGATGATCCATGGTTCGCCCAGACGCTTCGTTCCTACTTTCCCCAGCAAGTCTCCCAGCGGTTCGGGGAACAGCTGGCCACGCATCCGCTGAGGCGTGAGATCGTGGCCACGGTGATCGCCAATGACATGATCAACATGGGCGGAATCTCGTTTGCTTTCAGGGCCATGGAGGAAACCACGGTTTCGGCCACGGCAGTCGCGCGGGCCTTCGTGGTCATGCGGCAGATCTGGGACTTCGACTCGGTCATGGAAGCGATCGCGGCGCTTCCTGCAAGCACTCCGAGCGAGCACGGAGCCGCCGTTGCCCTTGATATGCGCCGCCTCCTGGACCGGTCCGTCCGCTGGTATGTCACCCACGATTTCAGGGACAAACCGGTGGCTGATGCCTTCGCCAGGTTGGAGCGGCCCATGGCGTTGATGCGGGCCAACTTCACGGGGTTCCTGCACGGCATCAACCTGGCCCACTCGCTCAAGCGACTGGCCCACACCGATGCTGTGGGACTCCCGCACAGCCTGGGCGTCCGGGCGTCCGAACTCCTGGTGAGCTATGGCCTGCTGGACATCTCCGCCATCGCCGAAGAACTGCAGGAACCGGTGGAGGCTGTGGCGGAAGTGTATTTTGCGGTGTTTGAACGGATCTCGGCCATCCCTTTGCTGGAGCACATCACCATGCTGTCGCGGGACACCCACTGGGAATCGTTGGCCCGGGCCGCGTTGCGGGACGACATGTACCTGGTGCTGGCGGACATGACCAAGGCCGTCGTCAGGCACACGCCACGGTCGTCTGCTGCAGCCGGTGATCCCGTGGAACGGATCGTGGACTGGGAGCGGGGAAACATCGAACAATTGGCGCGCATCCAACAGACCATCAAGGAAGCCATCAAGCCGGGCCCCATGGATATTGCAGCCCTGTCCGTGGCGGTCAAACTGCTCAGGGCCATGGTTCGCAGGTGAGATCCAGATCACTGGGCTGCCAGTCATCTTACAAATTTTCGGGGCAAACGCTCTATAGTTGATGGGTCGCCTTCGCATAGCGACACGTAGAGGAGGCCCCAACCATGACCCCTGCGATCACCGCAGAACGCGAAATCCGCTTGTCGTTCTCCAACGCAAGCGAGGTCCACGACGGTCTTGACCGCGCCGTGGATGCCCTCATCGAAAGCGCAGGAGCAGATGCCAACTGCGGCATCCTGGTGACCAGGCATGAGCCCGGCACCTACACCGTGGCCCTGGACGAATCCGTTCCCTTCGGCCAGACCCACGAAGCTCTCGCCGCTTAGCAAGCAGAACCGGGGCCCGTCGCTTTCCGCCATTACTACCCGCGGAAAGGGACAGGCCCCGGTTTCTGTTTAAGCTCCCCCAACCAGGTCGCATTTGTGCGCGTTTTGAGCGGTCTAAACACGCACTACTGCGACTCAGTTGGGTACCTACGCGCGGCGGAGAGTCACGCCGTCGGACTTCATGAAAAGTTCCTTGCCTTCTTCGGTGACACCCGGGCCGGAGTGTTCAAGCCACACCACATTGCCGCTGCCGGAGACTTCCTCGATCAGTCCAGCCGCGATCACATGGGCGTACTTGACCACTTCCACCCTCTCGCCGACCTTGAGCTGCTTCCAGTCGGAAACCGTCGCAGAGTGTGCGTTTCTTCTGGAAAGGACTGCTCCCCGTGCCTTCATTGAACTTCTACCCCTTTGTGGATGTTCTCTGTTGATATTCACTTGACCGTCAAGCCCGGGACACCGTTGTCGCCGGACGTGACGTACACCATAAGTTCTACTACATTTGCCACGCCCCGGACGCTGCGTTGCGAACAAAGTCCGGGGCGTGGCTAAATTGCGCATCAAAGAAGCGCTTTATTCGGCGTCAGGCTAGAATCCCGACGGCGGATTCGGCGGCCGCACGCACGGCACCGGAGCCGACAAGGCGGTCAGCCGCCTCCAGTTCGGGCGACAGGAACCGGTCGGTACCCGGTCCCTGAACCACTTCGCGAAGCACCTCAAGCACTGCCGTGCCGGCAGGACCGGGAGTCAGTCCGCCGTCGGACAGTTGCGTGCGCATATCGATCGCCCGGGCGCTGGTGACAAGCTCGACGGCGAGCACGCGCCGCAGGTTCTCCACGGCCTTGCGCAGCTTCCGGGCCGCGTGCCAGCCCATGGACACGTGGTCTTCCTGCATCGCGGAACTCGGGATGGAGTCCACGGATGCCGGAACGGCGAGGCGCTTGTTGTCCGAGACCAGGCCGGCCTGGGTGTACTGGGCGATCATGAGGCCCGAGTCCACGCCCGGGTCCGCAGCCAGGAAGGCCGGGAGACCGTGCGAGCGGGCCGGGTCCAGCATGCGGTCCGTGCGGCGCTCGGCAATGGAG
Organism: Paenarthrobacter sp. NCHU4564; assembly: GCF_052156435.1. Lineage (NCBI taxonomy): Bacteria > Bacillati > Actinomycetota > Actinomycetes > Micrococcales > Micrococcaceae > Paenarthrobacter > Paenarthrobacter sp. NCHU4564. The sequence continues at coordinate 34,118 of NZ_JBQLIS010000004.1, read as the reverse complement.
CTGAGGTCTGCCACGGCGATCGCCAGGAAGTCCAGCACGTAGGCGACCGGAGCGCCGTGGAAGTTGCCGTTGGAGGTCACGCGGCCGTCGGGCAGGACCACAGGGTTGTCGATCGCAGCCGCGAGTTCGCGGGAAGCCACCAGTGCTGCGTGGTCGACCGTATCGCGGACGGCGCCGGCAACCTGGGGAGCGCAGCGCAGCGAGTAGGCGTCCTGGACCTTGGTGTCGTTGATCCGGTGGGAGGCAACGATCGGCGAGTTGGAGAGCACGCGCAGCATGTTGTCCGCGCTCGCTGCCTGGCCCGGGTGGGGACGCAGGGCAGCGTGGAGCTCAGGCAGGAACACCTGGTCCGTGCCGAGGAGGGCTTCGACACTGAGGGCCGCGGTGACATCGGCGGTCGCCAGCAGCATGCGCAGGTCCGCGATGGCCATCAGCAGCATGCCGAGCATGCCCTCGGTGCCGTTGACCAGCGCCAGGCCTTCCTTCTCAGCCAGGGTTACCGGCTCGATGCCGTGCTGCGCGAGCAGCTCAGCGACAGGTGCCGTGCCCGCGGCGCCGTACAGTTCGCCGTCGGGCCCTGTTGCCTCACCCTCACCCATGAGGACCAGCGCGCAGTGGGACAGCGGTGCAAGGTCGCCGGAGCAGCCCAGTGAGCCGAATTCGCGGACCACCGGAGTGATCCCGGCGTTGAGGACATCCACCATGGTCTGCAGGACCACGGGACGGACGCCCGTGCGGCCCGATGCCAGGGTCTTGGCGCGGAGGAACATGATGCCGCGGATGACTTCGCGTTCCACGGCCGGACCCATGCCGGCCGCGTGGCTGCGGATGAGCGACTTCTGCAGCTGGGTGCGGAGTTCGTTCGGGATATGGCGGTTGGCCAATGCACCGAAGCCCGTGGAAATGCCGTAGGCCGGGACGTCGCTGGTGGCCAGGCCGTCAATGTGGGCACGGACCTTGGCAACAGTGTCCAGGGCTTCCTGCGAGATGGTCACCTTGGCGCCGTGGCGGGCGACGGCGACGACGTCTTCCGGGGTCACGCCGCTGGAGCCGAGGGTGACGGTCAGCGGTTCGTGTGTTGTCAGAGTCATTTACTTGCCTTCGTTCATGGGGATGCGGACGCCGCGTTCGTGGGCGACGTCGATGGCGCGTTCGTAGCCGGCGTCGGCGTGGCGGATGACGCCCATGCCGGGGTCGTTGGTCAGGAGTGCGGTCAGTTTCGCGGCGGCGAGGTCGGTGCCGTCGGCCACGGAGACCTGGCCGGTGTGGATGGATCGGCCGATTCCCACGCCGCCGCCGTGGTGGATGGAAACCCAGGTGGCACCCGAAGAGGCGGCGGTGAGGGCGTTCAGCAGCGGCCAGTCGGCGATCGCGTCCGAGCCGTCCTTCATGGCCTCGGTCTCCCGGTACGGGGACGCCACGGACCCGGAGTCCAGGTGGTCGCGGCCGATCACGATCGGGGCCTTGACCTTGCCTTCGGCCACGAGCTTGTTGAACAACAGCCCGGCCTGGTGGCGTTCGCCGTAGCCGAGCCAGCAAATGCGGGCCGGAAGGCCTTCGAACTCGACTCGCTCCGCGGCGGCGTCGATCCACTTGTGCAGGTGCTTGTTCTCGGGGAACAGTTCCTTGATCGCCTCGTCCGTGACGCGGATGTCCTCCGGGTCCCCCGACAGCGCGACCCAGCGGAACGGGCCCAGGCCCTCGCAGAACAGCGGGCGGATATAGGCCGGGACGAACCCGGGGAACTCGAACGCCCGGGTGTAGCCGCCCTTGCGGGCCTCGTCGCGGATGGAGTTGCCGTAATCGAACACCTCAGCCCCGGCATCCTGGAACTCCACCATCGCCTGTACGTGCCTTGCCATGGAGGCCTGGGCCTTCTTGGTGAAGCCTTCCGGATCGGCGGCGGCCTCGGTGTGCCACTCTTCCACCGTGATGCCCTCCGGCAGGTAGGACAGCGGATCATGGGCACTGGTCTGGTCCGTGACCACATCAATGGTCAACTCCCCGGCCTTATGGCGACGCAGCAGTTCCGGGAACACCTCCGCGGCGTTACCCACATACCCCACGGACCAGCCACGCCGCTCAGCCTTGGCCTTGTTGACCTTCGCGATCGCGGTGTCCAGGTCCGTTTCGACCTCGTCCAGGTAGCGCTTCCCCGCCCGGCGGCGCAGACGGGTCTCGTCCACGTCCACGATCAGGCACGCGCCGTCGTTCAAGGTCACGGCGAGCGGCTGGGCGCCGCCCATGCCACCGCACCCACCGGTCAGGGTCAGGGTGCCGGCGAGCGGGCCCTCGGTGGAGCCCTCAGGCGCGGGGGCCGGGTGCCGGCCCTCAGCAGCGAGCTTGCGTCCGACGGCGGCAAAGGTTTCGTAGGTGCCCTGCAGGATGCCCTGCGTGCCGATGTAAATCCACGAACCCGCGGTCATCTGCCCGTACATGGTGAGGCCCTCGGCCTCCAAGCGGCGGAACTCCGGCCACGTTGCCCAGTCCCCCACCAGGTTCGAGTTCGCCAACAACACCCGCGGCGCCCACTCGTTGGTGCGGAACACACCCACCGGCTTACCCGACTGGACCAGGAGGGTCTCGTCCTTCTCCATGGTTTCCAGGGTCCGTGTGATCGCATCAAACGCATCCCACGAACGCACCGCCCGGCCCGTACCCCCGTAAACCACCAGGTCATCCGGACGCTCGGCAACCTCCGGATCAAGGTTGTTCATCAACATGCGCAACGGCGCCTCGGTCTGCCACGACTTGGCAGTGAGCTCCGTACCACGAGCAGCTTTGACCGGACGGGCTCCAGTAGTGAAATCGGCGGGTGCCATGATGGCTCCTTCATCTCTCGAAAAGTGTCTGGGTGAAAGATCTTCTGTATCCAGTAGAGCCTGTCCATCAACGTCGCGGAACGGCTTTTTGATGGGTGCTGTCCGGAATTACAGACGGGTCCCGGGCCCCTCGCAATCGTCGTGGAAGAGGTGCATGCTGGTCCCATGGCAACCTTCCGAGTGTCTACTTTCGTGGCGGCTCCCCCTGACCGCGTTTTCGCCACCTGGACAGATCAGGACCGGTTCAAGGAGTGGATCGGCGGCGTCACTCGAGTGACCGACCGTGAGGGTCCAGTGGACCAACCCGGCAGCCGTTACACCGTGTGGTTCGGACGGATGGCCAGCCCCACCGAGGTCCTTGCCGTGGAACGGCCCAACCACCTGCGCACCCGGTTCGGCAACGCAATCCTGAAAGGCGAGTCGGATGTGCGGTTCGTCCCGGAAGGCGGGGGAACCCGCATCAACCAGGAGTTCGTGACCCGTGGATTCATCTCCGGGATATCGGCACGGATCTTCGCTGCAGGCTCTTACCGGGGAAGCTTCAAAGGGGAGCTTGAGACCTTCCGGAGGCTCGTCGAGCGCGAGAACCCAGGGACCGGTGGAACCCGCTGATCTGCAGCCCACCTCACCCAACTGGGTCGCCTTTGTGCGCGGTTTGTCGGGTCAAAACGCGCCCAAATGCGACCGAGGTGGGGCGGCGGCCGGGGTTACGCGCGGCCAGTTCGTCCGCCGCCTTGCGGATGCGCGCGGCAAGGACAGGCCATTGCTCAGCGGGCACTTTGTCCTCCAGGAACGTGACGGCGACTGCCGCCGTCGGCCATCCCAGGTGATCCGTCACAGCGGCGGCGATCGACCCGAAGCCCGGGGTGATCTCGCCGTTTTCCGTGGCATAACCGCGCTGCCGCACCTGGTCCAGGTGCGACGACAGGGCCGAGTACTTCATGATGGGAAACTCAACTTCATGCCGGGACGTAAAGGCGGCAGCGTTCGGGTAAAGGGCGCGGACTTGCGATTTCGGCAAGGCGGCGAGGATTGCACGGCCACTGGCCGTGAGGTGGCTTGGGAGGCGGACCCCGACGTCGGTCACCAGGCTTGGGCGGTTCTTGGCCCGTTCCTCCACGATATAGAGGACGTCGCGTCCGTGCAGCACTGCCAGATGTGCACTCTCCCCGATGGCATCCACCAGCGAGGCCAGCATGGGCCGACCCAGCCGTGACAAGGGTTCCTGCCGCGAGTACGCCGAGCTGAGCTCAAACGCACTGATTCCCAGGCCATAGCGCTGCTCCTCATGCAGGTGCAGCACAAAGCCGTTCGCCTCCATGACTCCCAGCAGGTGGTACACGCTGGACCGGGGCAACCCCAAAGCCGTGGCGATATTGGACGCCGCCATGGGGCCCCGGCGCGATGCCAGCAGTTTGAGGATCCGCAGCGTGTTTTCAGCTGCCGGAACTTTGGACGTGGCTTTGCCGGGTGCCAAGGACGTGGTGGTCATGGTTCCTCACTGCTCGTACGTGCGGAGGACCGGACAGCGCAGGCAGTCCGGTATCCCGTACTCAAGCGTGCACCTTTCTTCCGGCCCGCGCCAGTCGCTGAGGACCGATCCTTGTCCGGGATGCCAGACTGCCGCTCCGGAATAAAAGTCAGTCTGTGAAGCCTCACGGTTTGGCCGGGAAACTTAGGGAAGCCTAAACTAATTGGCGGCCCGTGGCCTCCGTTCCATCGCCTGCACCGTTCGCGGGCACCCCTTCACCCAGGTGGTTTTATGCGCATCTCCCTGCCTGCCTCCGTCTCTTTGGGACTGGCAGCCCTCCTTACCTTGACCGGCTGCGGCTTCACTGGTTCCAGCACCGGCTCCAGCCAGACCACCCAGGTTGCCGACAAGCAACAGCGGATCGTGGTGGATAACTTCAGGGCGCCCGTGGCCAACTGGGCGCTCGAGAGCGACGCAGCCTACATCCTGTCGCTCTCCGGCTGCCTCGAAACCCTGACGCGCTACGACGAAGCTGAAGGCAAGATCGTCCCGCTGCTCGCCACGGAGTGGAAGCAAACCTCACCGCTGGAGTGGGACTTCACCATCCGCGAAGGCGTCACCTTCCAGGACGGCACCCCGCTGACCGCGGAAGCCGTGGTCGGGTCCTTGCAGCGGGTCCTGAAAGCGGCAGTGCCTGCCAGGGCCTTCAACCCCAAGGTGGTCAGCGGTGTTGCTGCCCTCGACGAGCGCACGGTCCGCATCACCACACCCACCGAGAGCCCCCTGGTTCCGTACCGGCTGGCCAGTGTGAACACCGGCGTATTGTCTCCGGCCGCCTTCAAGGGCGCCAACGTTGACCCGTTCGGGCACTGCACTGGCCCGTTCAAACCCGTCTCCGAAAAAGCCAAGCAGTCCCTGACCCTGGACCGGAACGAGAACTACTGGGGCGGCGAAGTGCAGCTGGCCGGAGCAGAAGTCCGCTTTGTGACCGATGGCGCCACCCGCACCACCCAGGTCCAGACGGGCGAGGCGGACATCTCCATGTCCATACCGGTCTCAGGCCTTGCCACCCTGGAAGCCGACAGCAACGTCAAGGTCCTCAAAGCCGACTCCCCGCGCACGGCCACGCTGTACATGAACAACGGCAAGGCGCCGTTCGACAAGGTGGAGTTCCGCCAGGCCGTCACCAAGGCGCTGGACCTTGAGGCCCTCGCCGCCAGTGTTTACGAAGGCGCCGCCATCCCGGCCAACGGCCCGTTCGCGCCGTCCGAACCCTGGGCCGGCGGGAACCCCGGCGCTCCGAAGAAGGACGTGGACGCCGCCAGGAAGCTCCTCTCCGAGGCCGGCTACACCTCGGACCGCCCGCTGGAGATCATCGCGATCGTCGAGCGTGCCGAGTTCGCCGACGTGGCAACGGTCATCCAGGACAACCTCAAGGCCGTGGGCGTCCCGGTGACCATCGTGACCAAGGAATATGCCGCCGTCGAACCTGACCTCCTGTCCGGGAACTATGACATGGTGCTCAGCCAGCGCAACCGGCTGATCGACATCGCCGATCCGATCGGGTTCCTGACCGCCGACTACACCTGCGACGGCACCTACAACCTCAGCCACTTCTGCAACGAGGAGTACGACGCCATCATCGCCAAGGCTTCCAGGACCGCCGACGCCGAAGAGCGCTACGGCCTCTATGCCCAGGCCGGCAAGATCCTGAGGGACCAGGCCGTCAACGTGTGGCTGGTCAACGAACAGGCGATCGACGCTGTCCGCTCCAACGTCCTCGGCCACACCCAGGATCCGCTGGCGCGCTACGTGCTCCGGGCACAGTCGGCGAAACCCGCGTCCTGACCAAGATGCTTGACCTGAAGACCCCGGATCGGGCCCGGCAATGATCCGGTTCCTCGCTCGACGGACAGCGGCCCTGGTGGCCGCTGTCCTTCTTGCGTCTTTCGCAGTGTTCCTGATCCCGTACGTCACCCCCGGTGATCCCGTGCGCAAGATCATCCGTTCACGGGTTGCCGGGGACGTGATCGATGAGTCGGCCGTGCAGGCGCTGTCAGCCGAGTTGGGCCTGCACGATCCGCTGTGGACGCAGTACATGCGCTGGCTGGGGCACCTCGCCAGCGGGGATATGGGTTTGTCCTACACCAGCCGCACTCCCGTGGTCGACCAGGTCCTGCCCGCACTCGGCATCACGCTCTCCATCGTCGTCCTGACCCTGCTGGTTGCCGCAGCAGTGTCGCTGCTGCTGGGAGTTACGGCCGCGCTCAACGAAGGCCGCTTGCTGGACCGGGGCATCAGCGCCGTAACCCAGGCATTCATTGCCATCCCCGAATACTGGCTGGCCCCGATGCTGGTCCTGGTCTTCTCGCTGCAGCTTGCGCTGCTCCCCTCCGCCGGCTGGAGCGGCCCCTCTTCCGCCGTGCTTCCCGTGGCTGTCCTGGCGCTCCGCCCCACCAGCTTCTTCACCTCAGCCGTGCGGGAAGGCGTCCTCCAGTCGTTGGCCTCCGACCACGTGGCAGCGGCCCGCAGCCGGGGAATGTCCCGCGCTTCCACTGTGGCACGGCACGTCATCCCCAACGGCCTCCTTCCACTCACCACCTCGGTAGCGATCTGGTTCGCCGGACTGCTGGGCGGCTCGGTGATTGTGGAGGTCATGTTCTCCATCCCGGGCATGGGCAGGTTGATGTTTGAGGGCGTGATCAACAGCGACATTCCCGTGGCGCAGGGTGCCGTGGTGGTTGTGGTGGCCTTCGCCGTGCTGCTCACCACCACCGCCGACCTGGTGCACACGTTCCTCAACCCGCGAATGAGGTCCACCGTTGCGTAGACTCCCCCTCCACCTGTGGGTGGCCTGTTCGGTTTTGGCCATCATCGTCGTCGGCGTCCTGCTGTCGCCCTGGCTGGCCCCGTACCCGCCGGCCGGTCAGGACCTCGCCAACAGGCTCGCCCCGCCCAGCCCTGCCCACCTTTTGGGCACCGACCACCTCGGCAGGGACACCCTCAGCAGATTGCTCGACGGCGGCCAGTTCTCCCTGACGCTGGCGGCACTGGCTACCGTGCTCACGGCACTCGTGGGCACGGCCATCGGTGTGCTGAGCGCCCGGCGGCGCGGCTGGCTGGACGAATTCTTGACCCGCACCAACGACGTCCTGCTCGCCATGCCGGAGATGGTGGTGGCCCTGTTCCTGGTGGCTGTCCTGGGAACCGGATACCACTCGTTGCTCCTGGCCCTGACCGTGACAGGGTGGACACCATTCGCCCGGCTCGCCCGCTCACTGGCCTTGGACGTCTCGGCGCGCGGGTTTGTGGAGGCGGCGCACGTGCTGCTGTGTCCGCCCTCGTTCATCGTGATGAAGCACATCATCCCGCACTTGGCCGGGCCGCTCCTGGGCCAGGCAACCCTGCGTTTTGGCCATTTCCTCATCAGCGTTGGGGCCCTGTCCTACCTGGGCCTGGGCGTCCAGCCACCACAGTCGGATTGGGGTTCCATGCTGGCCGCTGCCCAGCCCTACGCAGCGCGGGCTCCGATGACCATTCTGGCTCCCGGCCTGGTGATTTTCGCCGTCGCCCTGTCCGTAACGCTCCTGGGCCAGCACCTCTCGCGGACGTCCAGGCTGACCACAGCCCAGGTTCTCGCTCCGGAGGCGGTGCCCGCCAATGCATAGCGGATTGGTGATCGAGGGCTTGCATGCAGGGCTGCGGGATTCCTCCGGACCGCAGGGCATCCTCCACGACGTCACGTTGCACGTGGAACCAGGGGAATTCGTTGCGCTGGTGGGAGCCTCCGGCAGCGGCAAGACCATGACGTCCCTGTCCATCACCGGGTTGCTTCCCGGCAACGTGGCCATCCAGTCCGGGTCCATCCGGTTGGGCGGAACGGAACTGCGCGACCTCAGCGAAGGTGAGCTGAACCGGGTGCGCGGCGGACGGATCGGCATGCTCCACCAGCAGCCCAAGCGCATGTTCAACCCCCGGATGACCGTGGAACGCCACATCCGGGAACCGCTCAAGCTGCACCGCGGCCTCCGTGGACGCGAAGCCCGCACGGAGGTGCTCCGTCTCCTCGCGGATGCGGGCTTCGAGCAGCCCGGCAGCGTGGCCGCGTCCTATCCCCACCAATTGTCCGGAGGCATGGCACAGCGTGCCATGATGGCTGTGGCCATGGCCGGGCAGCCCGAACTGCTCCTTGCCGACGAACCCACCTCGGCCCTGGACAAGGTGCTCGAACGCCAGATCCTGGAGCTGCTGGACCAGCAGCGCAGGAACCACGGACTCGGGGTTCTCTGCATCACCCATGACCTGGCCACGGTCTCTGCGTTTGCCGACCGCGTGATCCTCATGAAGGACGGCCGGATCCTGGAACAGGGAGTGACCCGAACCGTCCTGGCATCACCGCAGACGCATTGCAGCACGTGGGAACTCCTTCAGGCCTCGGCCCTGGATCCGCGCGAGGATGGCGACCACGGGCCAGCGGACGCGGAGAAGAACACCGGCACAATCCTGGATCTCCACGGCGTGACCAAGACCTTCCCGTCCGGCTTCCGTAAGAGCACAGCAGCCCTGAAAAATGTCACGCTCTCACTGAGGCAAGGCGAAATCCTGGGCGTGCTGGGCCAGTCAGGTTCGGGCAAAAGCACGTTGGCGCGGCTCCTGGTGGGCCTGGGCACGCCGGATTCGGGAAAGATCACCACGGCTCCGGGTGCCGGCGTCCAATTGGTGTTCCAGGAACCCTACGACGTCTTCGATCCCCGCATGACACTGCTCAAAAGCCTGGAAGCGCCCCTGCTTCGATCCTCGGGCACCGCTGACGACCGGATCGAACGCATCCAGCAGGCTGTCAGGGAAGTAGAGCTCAACCCGGCGATCCTGGAACGCCGGCCAGGGCAGTGCTCCGGCGGTCAGTTGCAAAGGCTGACCATCGCCCGTGCGCTGTTGCTCGAACCCGCGGTCCTCATCTGCGATGAAGCAACGTCTGCGCTGGACGCCATCACGCAGCGCAAGATCCTTGACTTGTTGCTCAGGCTGCATCGAAGCCGTGGGGTGTCTCTGATCATGATCTCCCACGACATGAACGTGATCCGCTACATGAGCCACCGTGTAGCCGTCTTCTACCGCGGCGAAGTGGTGGAGCTTGCGTCGGTGGCGGATTTCTTTGCCGAGCCGCGGCACGAGCACAGCAAACAACTGGTGGCGGCAGTCCTTCCGCTGACCCGGGGAATTCCTGATGGCGCGCCCGCAAAGGCCTGAAACGTCCACGCTCCTGGGAGCCCAGCTCGTCTTCAATATCGGGTTTTACGCAGTTGTCCCCTTCCTGACCAGCGCATTGTCCGGGGAGTACGGAATGGGAGCGGCCGCCGTCGGGCTTGTCCTGGGCGCCCGCACCTTCAGCCAGCAGGGCATGTTCCTGGTGGGCGGGATGCTGGCGGACCACTGGGGCGCAAAGCGCTCCATCCTGTTGGGCTGCCTCGTACGGATCGCGGGATACGTCACGCTGGCCCTGGCCGCCGATTTCCCGGCGTTCCTCCTGGGTGCTGTGCTGACCGGGGCCGGGGGCGCCTTGTTTTCCCCTGCCCTGGAGTCGCAGCTGTCCAGGGCCGACGATCCCGGGCACCGGAACCCGGCAAAGCGCTCGGTTTTTGTATGGCTGGCGCTGACCGGGGAGTTCGGGGCGCTCGTGGGTCCGCTGCTCGGCGCTGCGCTCCTGGGCTGGGGATTCGACGCCGCCTTAGCCTTCGGGACCGGGATTTTCTGCATCGTGACCGTCCTGTTGTGGCTCAGGTTGCCTGCGACGCCGCGACCGCAATCCTCCAAAGCCGGCAAACGCGCCGGTTTCGCGGTTCCGGACGCCGCCAGGAACCGCCGGTTCCTCCTGTTCTGCATCCTCGTCAGCGTGAACATGGTGGCCTACAACCAGTTGTACTTCACCATCCCCCTGGAACTGGGCCGCCTGGGGCTTGGCGACGCCTGGCTCGCCGGGATGTTCCTGATGGCCTCCGTCCTGACGCTGCTACTGCAAATTCCTGTGGCTACGGGGGTTCAGAGGCTGGGCGAAGCACGCGCGATGTCGGTGGGCTTCTCCCTTCTGGCACTGTCGTTCGTGCTCGCAGGCGGCGCTGGTGTGGTGTCCGGTTCCAGCGGTAACGGTGCCGTGCTGATACTGGCTGCCGCCGTTGCTTTGCTGATCCTGGGGCATATGAGCCTCACGCCCACCATCCTGGCCGTCATCCCCTGGTTCCTTCCGTCCGGCACTGCAGGCCGCGGCGCGTACTACGGACTGGCAGCCACGTGCGGAGGCATTGCCGTGCTGCTGGCCAACGCCGCCCTGGGACTGCTGCGGTCCTGGTCCGGGCAGGCTGGCTGGGAGCCGGGCGTTTCCTGGCTGCTGCTGGTGGTCCTCTCCGGTCTCTCAGCCGTGGCGCTTCCTTCCGTCCTCCCGCCCAGGCCCCGCCCAACAACCCGATTGTCTGCGATCGAAGACAGCAAACACCCGTGAGTCCCATCACAGGGGCCCGGAAAGTGATGTGCTGAATAGCGATCCCCTCCCAAAGACGAGAAGGTTTTACCATGCAACAAACCACGCTGGCCGCGAAGGATTCTGTCCTCCAGGCCGCCGGGACGGCACTCAGCCGGGGCCTCAACGTCCGCCACATCCGCTTCATGGCCCTTGGGTCCGCGATCGGTACGGGACTTTTCTACGGGTCCGCTTCCGCCATCCAAAAGGCCGGACCGGCCGCCCTGTTCGCCTACATCATTGGCGGTGCCGCCGTCTTCATGGTGATGCGGGCACTGGGCGAAATGGCCGTCCGCCATCCCGTCTCCGGTTCCTTCGGGCAATACGCCAGCCGGTACCTCGGCCCGTTCGCCGGCTTTGTGACCGGATGGACGTACGTGTTCGAAATGGCCATCGTGGCCATCGCCGACGTCACAGCCTTCAGTATCTACATGGGCTTCTGGTTCCCACAGGTAGACCGATGGATCTGGGTGCTCGCGATCATCCTCTTCCTCGGTGCCATGAACCTGCTCAGCGTGAAGGTCTTTGGGGAACTTGAGTTCTGGTTCTCCCTCATCAAGGTGGTGGCGATCGTCGCCATGATCATCGGCGGTGCGGCAATCGTCGTGTTCGGCTTCCAAACCGGGAACGACGGCGGCGGCGTGGCACCGGGACTGGGGAACCTGATCAACCACGGCGGTTTGTTCCCCAACGGTTTCGAAGGCCTCCTGGCCGCGTTCGCCGTCGTGATGTTTGCGTTCGGCGGGATTGAGACAATCGGCATCACGGCAGGCGAAGCAGCTAACCCCAAGAAGGTCATTCCCCAGGCCGTCAACACCGTGCCGGTCCGCGTGCTGCTGTTCTATGTCCTGACCCTCAGCGTGCTGATGAGCATCTTCCCGTGGAACCAGGTGGGCAGCAACGGCAGCCCGTTCGTCCAGATTTTCGATGGCCTGGGCATTCCGGCAGCACCCCACATCCTCAATGCCGTGGTCATCACGGCGGCGCTTTCCGCGATCAACAGCGACATTTTCGGAGCCGGCCGCATCCTCTTTGGCCTGGCCCAGCAGGGGCACGCGCCGAAGAGCTTCGGCAAGATCTCCCGTCATGGCGTCCCCTGGATGACCGTTGTCATGGTGGGCTGCATCCTGCTGGTGGGCGTTGTGCTGAACGCCGTCATCCCGGAGGACGTTTTCGTTGTCATCGCCTCCATCGCAACCTTTGCCACCGTGTGGGTGTGGGTAATGATCCTCGCCTCGCACGTTGCCATGAAGCGCGAGATCAAGCGCCACGGGCTGCCCGCCTCGGAGTTCGGTTCGCCCCTGTGGCCCGTGGCGTCGATCCTGACCATCGCGTTCATGGCTATGGTCATCGTGATCCTTGGAGTCTTCGAAGACACCCGCGTGGCCCTGTATGTTGGCGCCACCTGGCTGGTGCTGCTGTTCGTGGCCTACAAACTGTGGGTCCGCGGTGGCGGTCTGCGCCGGGCCGAGTTGGTGGACGAGACGGCCTGATCCCCACGCCACCCCCGCCGAGATGGCACTTAATGACAATCCGAGCGCCCAACATTGTCATTAACTGCCATCTCGCGGGGGGGCGCCGGGCGTGAAGGGGGGGCGGGCTACCTCGCCGACCACCCGCCGTCCATGGTGTAGCTCGCGCCGGTGACCATGCCGGCGTCGTCGGATGCCAGCCAGGCGGCCAACGACGCAACTTCGGAGGGCTCCACCAGCCGCTTCACCGCTGACTCCGTGAGCATCACCTTGGCGAGGACTTCCGCTTCCGGGATGCCATGGACGCGCGCTTGGTCGGCGATCTGGCGTTCCACCAACGGGGTCCGGACGTAGCCGGGGTTGATGCAGTTGGACGTCACCCCGCGCTCCCCGCCTTCCAGGGCAGTGACCTTGCTGAGCCCTTCAAGCCCGTGCTTGGCGGACACATACGCACTCTTGTAAGCCGAGGCCCGCAGCCCGTGCACGGAGGAGATGTTGATGATCCGTCCGTAGCCGTTGGCGTACATGTGCGGGAGCGCGGCCCGGATCAGCAGGAACGGCGCCTCCAGCATCAGGGTCAGGATCCGCCGGAACTCCGCCGGCTCGAACTGCTCGATGGGCGCTACCTTCTGGATGCCGGCGTTGTTGACCAGGATGTCGCAGTCCAGGCTCAGCGCGGCAAGCGCTTCGGTGTCCAGGAGATCCACCGTCCACGCGGTGCCACCCAGCTCATCCGCCAGTGCCGCCGCTCCGGAAGCGTCGACGTCGGCCACCACAACCTTCGCGCCGCGGGCGGCCAGGGCTCGGGCACAGGCCGCCCCGATTCCGCTCGCACCGCCGGTTACCAAGGCTTTGCGCCCATTCAAGGAGTCGTCCATCAGATCAGCCCTTCGGGGTAGCGGTTGCCAGTCCGTGCCGTTCGGCGTCGGCCTCGTCGATGTATTCCAAGGCGATGCCCTTGGTTTCGCGCAAGGACAGCACTGCCACGGCGGTCACGGCGCAGGCGACCACGAGGTAGATGGCCGTGGGCACCCAGGAGCCTGTGTCCTTGAGCCACTGCGTGGCCAGGAGCGGAGCCAGGGAGCCTGCGAAGATGGACGTCACCTGGGAGCCGAGGGAAACGCCCGAGTAGCGCATCCGGGTGGGGAAGAGTTCGGACATGATGGCCGGTTGGCCGGCGTACATGAACGCGTGCAGGCAGAGGCCGATCGTCACGGCGAGCACGATGATCACGGCGTTCTGCGTGTCAAACATGGGGAAGGCGAAGAACGGCCAGACCGCACCGCTGATGGCCCCCACCAGGTAGACCGGCTTGCGTCCCCAGGAATCCACCAGGCGGCCCACCTGCGGGATGACCACGAAGTGGATGGCGTGCGCGATCAGGAGGGCGAGCAGCAGGGACGACGTGTCGTACTTGTGCACGCTCTTGAGGTAGACAATCGCGAAGCTGACCACGAGGTAGTACATGATGTTCTCAGCGAACCGGAGGCCCATGGCCTGCAGGATGCCCTTGGGGTATTTGCGGATCACCTCACCCACGCCGTAGCTGATGGCCTTGGATTCCTCCACCTGCGCCTTGGCTTCCAGGAAGATGGGCGCCTCGGTGACGTGGGTGCGGATGTAGTAGCCCACGAACACGATCACGGCGGAGAGCCAGAATGCCACGCGCCAGCCCCAGCCGAGGAAGGCCTCGCTGCTGAGGACGCTGGACATGACGAACAGGACCAGCGTGGCCAGGAGGTTGCCGACCGGCACCGCGGCCTGCGGCCAGGAGGACCAGAATCCGCGGGACTTGTTGGGGCTGTGCTCTGCGACGAGGAGGACGGCACCGCCCCATTCACCGCCGAGCGCGAAGCCCTGGATGAAGCGCAGGGCCACCAGCATGGCCGGAGCCCAATATCCGATCTCGACGAAGCCGGGGAGGCAGCCCATGAGGAACGTGGAAACACCCACAATCACGATCGTCAGCTGCAGCGTGGGCTTCCGGCCGAGCTTGTCGCCAATCTGTCCGAAGACGATTCCACCCAGCGGCCGGGCTACGAAGCCCACGGCGTAGGTGATGAATGCCTGGATGATTCCGTCGAGCTCGTTGCCGGTGCTCGGGAAGAAGTATTTGCCGAAAACCAGTGTGGCGGCGGTGGCGTAGAGGAAGAACTCGTACCACTCCACTACGGTGCCCACCATGGAGGCGGCGACGATCTTCTTCAGGCCGGATCCCTTGCCGGTGTTCCCGGCGGCGGGTGTGGAGCGTTGCTCTACGCTCATGTCCATCTCCTCAGTGTCTTCTTTGACAGTGCCCTTTTGATGCGCGTTGTGATCCACAACACGAATTGCTTCACTGAGTATTGCTGCAGATTCCTCGCGCCTCAATGACCAAAGAGGCACCACATATGTGCAGAATTGCAGATATGAATCCGAACCCGGACGACCTCCTCATCCTTCTCACCGTCTCACGGTCAGGTAAATTCACGACGGCGGCACAGGCCTTGGGCCTGAACCACACCACCGTTTCGCGCAGGATCGCGGCGCTGGAGAAGGCGCTGGGCGGCCGGGTCCTCGCGCGTGCAGCGGGCGGCTGGGAGGTGACAGATTTGGGCGCGGAAGCCGTGCTGGTCGCCGAACGGATCGAAGCTGCAGTGGGCACGCTGGGACCGAGCGATCGCGCACCCGACCCCATCACCGGCGTCGTACGCATGACCGCTACTGATGGTTTCAGCGCCTACATCGCGGCACCCGCAGCAGCCCGCCTGCGGAAGGAGCATCCCGGCCTCAGCCTGGAGATCGTGACGGTGACCCGCCGGGCCCTCCAGCAGCGCTCGGGGCTGGACATCGAAGTCGTGGTGGGCACCCCTCAGGTCCACCGGGCCGAAGCCATCAAGCTGGGCGAATACCGGCTGGGGATGTATGCATCAAAGCAGTACCTGAAGGACCACGGCACCCCTGCCAACGCGGCGGAGATGACCCGGCACCAGCTCGTGTATTTCGTCGACTCCATGCTTCAGGTGGATGACCTCGACGCCCCGCGCAGACTGGTCCCTACGATGCGCGACGGACTGACGTCAACCAACGTGTTCGTCCATGTGGAAGCCACCCGCGCCGGCGCCGGTGTGGGATTCCTGCCGTGCTTCATGGCGGACCGGCACCCGGACCTCGTCAGGCTCCTCCCCGGGGACTTTGCCGAACTTCTCCCCTACTGGCTGGTCCTCCGCCCCGACTCCATGCGCCGCCCTGCAGTGGCCGCCGTCGTGCAGGCTTTGCGGGAGGAAACTGAGAACCGGCGCGGGGAACTGCTGGGAAGCGGTCAGCCCCGCAGCTTTTAACGTCTAAGTTAGGTTAGCCTTACTATGGGAAGCATGCCTTCCCGTACCGCTACGTCGCCCTGCCCTCCCGGGCAAGCCAAGCACAAGCCATG
Organism: Paenarthrobacter sp. NCHU4564; assembly: GCF_052156435.1. NCBI lineage: Bacteria > Bacillati > Actinomycetota > Actinomycetes > Micrococcales > Micrococcaceae > Paenarthrobacter > Paenarthrobacter sp. NCHU4564. The sequence continues at coordinate 18,427 of NZ_JBQLIS010000004.1, read as the reverse complement.
GAAGGCATCCCGGCTCTTCCGGTACTCGATGTTCGGAAACCGTCGATGGAAGTACGTCGTGGTGGGCTGCGCAGGCCTCGTGCTGCACCAGGTCAGCGAGGCCTTGGTGCCGGCCACGATCGGCGCCGCGGTGGACAAAGCGATTTCACCGCACGACGGCGGCGCCCTCCTTTGGTGGCTCGGGGCACTGGCCGTTGTCTTCATCGTGCTGGCTCTTTCCTGGCGGATCGGCACCCTCGCCACCATGCGCACCTACTCCTACGGCGCGCATGACCTCCGGCAACTCGTGGTGGAACGCGTGCTCCATCCACGCGGCATGGCAGCCCGGCGCGCACCGGGAGAAATCGTGGCCATCGCATCCTCGGACACGGACCGTGTTGCGGGCCTGGCCTGGCTGGTGGGCAGCGGACTCGCGTCGGCCGCCGGCGTGGCGACCTCCGCCGTGACACTGCTCCTGGTGTCCGTGCCGCTGGGGTTGGCCGTGCTGCTGGCGACTCCCGTGATGCTGCTGATCATGCACCGGCTGACCAAACCCCTGGAAGACCGCAGCGACGCGGAACAGTCCACCGCGGCCCGCGCAGGTGCCTCGGCAACCGACTTCATCACCGGGTCCCGGCCACTCAAAGGACTGGGGGCCGAGGACGCCGCCGTGGCACGGTACCGCACTGCCAGCCAGGGATCGCTGGTTTCGGCGTTGAAGGCCGTTCGCGCGAAGGCCGCCTTCACCGGGGCGAGCACTGCCATGTCCGCGGCTTTCCTGGCCGGGATCGCCTTCTTTGCGGCGTGGTTTGCCGTGCAGGGCCTCATTACCGTCGGTCAGCTGGTGACCGTGGTGGGAGTGGCACAGTTCGTCCAGGGGCCCATGGCATCGCTGGGTTTCCTGAGTGTGGAGCTGGCGCAGAAACGTGCGTCCGCGGCCCGGATCGCCGCCTTTCTTGGCGAAACGGAAGCCGTCCCGGCCCGGTCCGGCACTACGGCCGCGCCTCCGGCCGGAGCGTCGCCGGCTGCGCCTCCGGCCGGAGCGCCTCCGGCCGGAGCGTCGCCGGCTGCGCCTGGCGGGGATGCCGATGCCGCGAAACCTGCCACGCCTGCTCCGCTGCTTGAGCTCTGCCCGCCACCTGGCGGGGATTTTCCGCCGTTTGCTGCTTCTCCAGGGGAGATCGTGGGCGTCGTCCTGCCTGACGGGACGCGTGCCCGGCAACTGGTGGACACCTTGGGCTTCCGGATACCCGCGGCTCCGGGCGTCGTGAAGATTGGCGGCCTCGATGCAGCACACCTGGATCCCTCGCACGCCCGGTCCACAGTGTTTGCCGACAGCCACGAGGGCGTGCTTTTCCGCGGCACCGTGCGGGAGAACGTGTCAGCAGCCGACGCCCAACTGGACGAGCGCGCGGCCTCGGCTGCCGCCGTCGTCGATTTTGTCGCGCAGTTCCCGGAAGGTACCGAAACGGTGCTGACCGGGCATGGGCAGAACCTCTCTGGCGGGCAGCGGCAGCGGCTTGTCCTGGGTCGCGCCCTCCACCAACCCCAACCGGTGCTGGTCCTCCACGACCCGACCACGGCGGTGGACACTGCCACCGAAGCCGTCATCGCGGAGGGGCTGGCAGGATTCCCGGACAAGGCGCTGGTGCTGGTCACCACGAGCCCCACGCTGCTGGCTGCCTGCCACCGGGTGGTGCTGGACACGGCAGGTGGTCCCCCCGAAACCGGGACCCACCGTGAACTGCTGGCGGCCTCGGCAACCTACCGTGAAGTGGTGCACTCATGAACCACGGAATCCTTCCCATCGCCACGCCACGGGAAACCCGGAGGGCCATGTGGCGGCTGCTGGCCGCAAAGCCCTGGCGCCTGGCCCTGACCGTCGTGACCTTGCTGGCGGCCTCGTGCTGCGGGCTGGCAGGACCGGCGATTCTGGGCATCATGGTCAACATCGCAGCCACCGGCGGCGAGGTTCCTGACTTGCTCTGGCTTGCCCTTGGGCTGCTGGCGGCGGGCGGAGCCGGCGCCCTGCTGGGTGTTGCGGGCCAGAACATGCTGGCCCGGATCTGCGAGGAAGCACTGGCGGACCTCCGCGAAGAAGTGTTCGCCGCGGCTGTCCGGAAGCCACTCGCGGAGCTGGAAAAAGCGGGCATCGGCGACGTCGTTGCGCGCGTGTCCGGGGACGTCGAGGCTGTCAGCGAGGCCATCTCCGGAGTCCTTCCCGCCTTCACGGGCGCGGCGTTCACCATAGCGGTGACCCTGCTGGGCCTCGGCGTGATCGACTGGCGTTTTGCCGTAGCCGTGCTGGTCGCAGCGCCCCTCCAGGTGTTCACCCTGCGCTGGTTCCTGAAGCGGACCGCACCCATTTACCGGACCGTCCGGATCACGGAAGCAGACCGGACCGAACAGATCATTGAGACTGTCCACGGCACGCCGTCAGTCCTGGCCCTGGGCCTGCAGGACCGGCATTCGGACCTGGTGGCGGCGGCTTCACGGGAGACGATCGGTCACTCCCTGCGGGGCGTCAACTACCTCACCCGCTTCTACAACCGGCTGAACCTGGCTGAGCTGATCGGCCTTTCGGCGGTGCTGGCCATGGGCTTCCTCCTGCACGCCGAGGGTGCGGTCACGATCGGTGCCGCCACGGCCGCGGCACTCTACTTCTACCGGCTGTTCGATCCGATCGGGACGGTCCTGGGCCAGTTCGACGAGCTCCAGAAGGCCGCTGCCGGGCTGGGCCGCATGGTCGGGCTGACACAGGACAGGGCCGCGGAGCACGGTGCCGCGTTGGCGGGCCGGCCGCCGTCGGGACCTGCCGCCGGAATCGTCCTGGACAGCGTGACGTTCGCCTATCCCGGGCAGCGGCCGGCGCTGAAGTCAGTGTCCCTGCAGGTGGAACCCGGTGAGAGCGTGGCGATCGTGGGCACCTCCGGCGCGGGCAAGACCACGCTCGCCAAAGTCATCATGGGTTTGGAGAAGATCCAGGACGGATGCGTGCTTGTGGGAGGCATTGACGCCACCACGGCACCGGCGCACGAGCTGCGGGAGCGCATCGCCATGGTCAGCCAGGAAGTCCATGTCTTCTCCGGAACCCTCGCCGAGGACCTGCGGCTCGCCAAACCGAACGCCACGGCAGGGGAACTGCTGCAAGCGCTTCGAGCGGTCGGCGCCGCTTGGGTTGAAGCGCTCGACGACGGACTGGAGACGTCCGTGGGTGCAGGCGGCCACCAGCCCACACCGGAACAGGCTCAGCAACTGGCCCTCGCCCGGCTCATGCTCAAGGATCCCCCCATCGCCGTGTTGGACGAGGCAACGGCAGAAGCGGGCACCGGCACAGCCACCATGCTTGACCGGGCGGCAGAGGCAGCCCTGGCCGGGAGGACATCGGTGGTCATAGCTCATCGGTTGTCGCAGGCCGCGTCCGCCGACACCGTGGTGGTCATGGACCAGGGACGGATTGTGGAGTCGGGCTCGCACGCCGAGCTGCTGGCCGGCGGGGGCAGATACGCCCGGCTGTGGGATGCCTGGAACAGCTCCCTCAGCCGCCCCTAGGCGGCCGGCGGCCCTAAGCAGCCGGCGGCACGGGCGCCGGCTGAGGCGCGTCGTGCCGGACCGGCGTTCCGGCCGCAAAGGCGCGGACCTGCGCGTCGTTCCAGATGTGCGCCGGGACGGCCCCGCCCAGGAGCCGCCGGGCCAGCGTCGGGTCGTCGCCGAAGGGCACATGGCTTCCGGCCATGATCATGTTGCCGTAACGGCGTCCTTTGAGCATGGGTGGGTCCGCGATGATCATGGTGTGCTCGAACGTGTCCGCGATGGTGGCGGCGTCCGCCCTTGCATTCTTCAGGTCCGGAGCGTCGCCTGAGTTCACAACATAAAGGCCGTCCGGAGCCAACACGGCGTCGGCATGGGCATTGAACTCGCGGGTGGTGAGGGCCCGTGGCGTGTACGCCCCGGCAAAGACGTCACGGATGATGAGGTCGCGGGTGTCCGGCGTCAGGGTTTCCGTCACCTCCCGGGCCTCGCCCACCCGGATCCGGAGCAGCGGCGCCTTGGGGAGGTCGAACCAGTTGCGGACATACCCGGCAAGCTTTCCATCCAGTTCTACCACCACTTGCCGCGCGTCGGGGTAGGCGGCGTGGAAATACCGTGCCATGGAGCACGCGCCGCCACCCAGGTGAAGCGCGCGCAGCTTTGGCTTGGCCTCCCTGGGCCAGCGGGACTCCACCAGGGCAGCGATCCACCGCATGTATTCGAAGTCCAGGAACAGTGGGTCGGCCAGGTCAATGTGCGAGCTCAGCACGCCGTTGATTTTCAGGAGCCACCCGTTGGTGTTGTCGGGATCGTGGAGGAGTTCGCAGTCTCCGGTGTCGATGTAGTAGATGCCCTCCACGGGACCGTCCGGACGGGTGCCGGCAGGCACCTCGATGACTCCCGCCGTCGACCTTTTACCCCTGGCAGACTTGGCTGCCTTACCGGATTTCGCCACTATGCCCATCCACCGTACGTCATGCCTCCACCCTAGTGCGCCCCCGAGGCCACTGTTACTAAGGATACTTACCATTAACGGGTCCGGGGCCATACACTCTCATCATGGATGCTGCAGGAACGCTGTGGATGGTGGTGTTGTCGGTCGCCGTCGCCTGGCTGACGGTCGTCGGCCTCATCCTGGCGCGGGTGCCGAAGCTGCCCAGTATCCTGGGCGACCCGGACGAGGTCGGCGACCCGTTCCAGGAACGTCCGGACAACGGATAGCGCGGCGGTAGCCCTGGCCCCGAAATCAACGCCCGACGGCGGCACGCACCATGCGGTGCTCCGGCAGTGAGTGCCACGAAGGATCGCACAGTTGGCGCTTCCCGTCCGGGACGAAACCGTTGCGGCGATAGAACGCCTGGGCCCGGGGGTTGTCGTCCAGGACCCAGAGGTAGGCCGGACCCGTGCCGATCAACGCATCCACCAGTGCCTGCCCAACGCCTTGCCCGTGGACCCGCTTCAGCGTATACAGCATGAACAGTTCCAGCCCGCACGGACTGTCTTCGTCCCTGCCCGGCCCGGCCGCCGCGATGCCCACCAATCCACCCTTCGGGTCGTGGGCAACCAGGCGCTGGTGGCCGGCGGCGATGTACTCCCGGTACCGTTCGATCCTGGCGCCCAAGCCGGCTTCCTGCCGTACGAAGAACTCCTCCGGAAGAAGATGTCCGTAGCTCTCCCGCCACGACTGGAGGTGCATGAGCGCCATGTCCTCTGCGTCGTGGACCCGGGCCGGCCGGATGGTGAAATCCATCAGCGCACCCTTGCCAGCGCGAAGCCGTCCCAGCCCTTGCTGCCCACGGTCTGGATCGCGGTGGAATCGAGCCGGGGATCCTGGCCCAGCATGTCCAGGGCCCGGATGATGCCGGGGGCATTAACCTCGTCCCGTTCCGGCTCAAGGATCGCACCGTCCCAGATGACGTTGTCCATCACGATCACCGTCCCCGGGTGGCCCAGTCGGATGGCCCAGTCCAAGTAATTGGCATCGTTCTCCTTGTCCGCGTCGATGAAAACGAAGTCGAAGGATTCCTCCGCGGCCAGCGTCGGCAGGGTGTCCAAGGCAGCGCCCACCCTGATCTCCACCTTGTGGCCAACACCCGCCGCGTCCACGTTGGCCCGCGCCACGTCCGCGTGCTTCCGGAGGTATTCGCACGTGACGAGGCGGCCGTCGTCGGGAAGTCCCTGCGCCATCCAGATGCTGCTGAAACCGGCCAAGGTTCCGATTTCCAGGATTCGGCGGGCACCGCTCAGCTGCACCAACAGCTTGAGCAACTTCCCGGCGGTGGGAGCCACCTCAATGGGCGGCATTCCCGCTTGGACGGCAGATTCCAAGGCGCGCTGGTGCGCAGGATCCGGACCTACGACGACGTCAGTCAGGTATTGCTCCACCTCAACCCATGCGGGTTCGGCTGCGTGTTCAACCATGGGCCCCAGTCTGGCACCTGTGGCGCCTCCGGGGGAAGGAACTACTCCTGGTTGCCGAGGGCCCTCTCCAGCCGCTCGACCTTTCCGGTCAACTCGCCGGTGTAGCCGGGGCGGATGTCGGCCTTGATGACCAGGCTGACCCGGCTGCCGTAGCGGCCCACCGCCTCGGTGGCACGCTTGACGACGTCGAAAACCTCATCCCATTCACCCTCAATGGTGGTGAACATCGAATCGGTACTGTTCGGCAGGCCGGACTCACGGACAATCCTGACGGCGGCCGCTACGGCATCGTGGACCGACGCGTCCGCTGAGGGTCCGCCTTCGGAGGCGGAAGCAGGCTGGCCGGAAGGAGCAACTGAAAATGCAAGCAACATGAAAACCAGTGTTTCATGTACCGGTATGTCATATAACGGCCTACTCCCGCGTAACCACGGCGCCCACGCGCTCCGTTGCTAGTCTGGCAAGCATGGAACAGCCCTCCCAACGCAAGCCCCTCCGGGCGGACGCTGCACGCAATGTGGACAAGATCATCACCGCCGCCCGGCAGTGCTTCCGCGAACACGGCCCGGACGTTCCCTTGCAGACCATCGCCTCCACCGCAGGAGTGGGCCCCGCAACCTTGTTCCGCAACTTTGCCGACAAGGAGCAATTGGTTTTGGCGGCGTTGTCCCGCCAGCTCCGCCAGCACGTGGATCCCGTGGCCGAGGCGGCACTCGACGGTATGGACGCGGCGGAGGGCCTGATCAACGTGATCGACGCCGTGGTCCACGTGGCCAGCGAGGACGCCAACCTGCTCAACGCGGTGGCCGGGCGCCGCGGCCTGCTCATGGGCATCACCGGTGGACTTATCGGCTCCATGGCCACTTTGCTGGAGCGCGGACAGGGCCAGGGGTCCTTGCGCAAAGACATCACCATCGAGGACATGGTCCGCCTGCTGGCCATGCTCATCGGTGCCGTGGACACCATGGAACCCGGCTCACAGGCATGGAAGCGCCCGGTGGCGCTGATCGAAGATGCCATCCGCACCCAGCGGCCATCGCGGCCGCTGCCCGAACAGTCCGATATCCCCGGCGTCACCTTGTCCGACGTCGTCTAGGTTTCAGCCCCAGCCGAGCAGCCGCAACAGCGCCGCCGCGGCAGCACCGGATATAACCACCACCAGGAACGGCGCCCGCAACCACAGGGCCACCGCGGCCGCCGCCAGTGCGCCGATGCGGGCATCCAGCACCAGCCCCTGGCCCGAGGCCAAGGCATTGACTGCCGTCAGGGAGGCCAGGAGGCCGATGGTCATGGTCCCGGCGATGTGCATGATACGCGGGCTCTTCAGCAGCTTGGCCGGAACGAAGTACCCCACGAGCTTGGTGAGGTAGGCCAGGGCGCAGGCAATCAGGATCCAGAGCCACAGATTCACGAGGATCCCTCCCGCCCATGGCCGTGGCGTCCCGCGTAGGGGTCAATATCCGGTTCCAGTCCTTCGTCCATACGGGCGTGGCTGAACCAGCCGATGACGCCTGCGATCACCGCTGCCACCAGAATTGGCACGCCGGACGGTACGAACGGAACGGCCAGGATGGTCGCCAAGGCACAGGCAGCCGCAATGGCCCACGGTTCGCGGCCCTTGAGCCGCGGCCATAGCAGCGCCAGAAACGCAGCCACCGCAGCGCCGTCCAGTCCCCACTGCTTGGGATCACCCATGGCATCGCCGGCCAGGGCACCCACAGCAGTGAAGATATTCCACAGAATGAATATGCCAATACCGGCCGTCCAGAATCCCCGGCGTTGCTCGCCCGCATCTGTTTGGCCCGATGCCGTTGCCGTGGATTCGTCGATGGTGATGTGCGCGGACGCATACCGGCGCCATCCGCGGGGATGCAGCATGGCATTGATCTGCATACCGTAGATTCCGTTGCGCAGCCCCAGCAGCGCACTGGCCGTCATGGCTGCCACGCCGGAGCCGCCACCGGCAACAACCCCGATGAACGCGAACTGGGATCCTCCGCTGAAGAGCAACAGGCTCAGCACCATGGTCTGCCATACGTCGAATCCGGAAGCAACGGAGAGCGCCCCGAAGGAAACCCCGTACAAGCCGGTAGCGATGCTCAGGGAAAGTGCGATTTTGAAAGCCGGCGAGTCCCGGAGCTTCATGGGTGCCGCTTCCCGGGAGGGGCCGCTCATTTCCGCAGGCTCCATGACCACAGGATCAAAGGGGCCTGGAGGGGCAAGCGCAAGGTGTGGATCCTGCGTTCAGCCGGTGTCCCCTCCGGCCCGTATGCACGACGCAGAGCATCAATATGCCCGGCAAGGAATACTGTAAACATCGCAGTTGTCGCGTCCGCTGCGGCTTTGCGGGTAGCGGGAATCAAAAGGCCGACGCCGAGTGCCGCCTCGATCAGGCCGGAGGACGCCACCCATTCCTCACGGGACATCACGGCCAGGGCACCATTGGCCTTGCTGCCGGGCTCGTCCCGGCGGCAGAGATACTCCGGAACCACGGGGTAGTAGAACTGCGGAGTGCGGAAGTGCTTCATGCCGCTGGCCAGGAGGAGCGCGCTCATTCCTATTACTGAGACGGAATGTAAGACGTGCGATGCTTTGGGCGAACGGTGTAGCGACATGAGACCACTCAATCACAACGGCCGGGAGACCCGCCAAAGTTTCCCCAACCAGGTCGCATTAGTGCGCGTTTTGAGCGCTCAAAACGCGCACAAGTGCTACTTAGTTGGGACGGCGAGCTGGGCCAGGACCTGGGCAGGCTTGTTGGTGGTGATCTCGTGGATGCCCAGCCCCTGGCACAGGGCTACATCCTTGTCTGAATCAACTGTCCAGACACGGAAAATACGGCCGGACTCAAGCCATCGCTGGACGTTCCTGGCATGCTCGCGCACATAATCGATTCCCGGCCCGGCGATCAGTACCTCGCCCGCGTCGAGGACCCGCTCGGCTTCCTGCTGCGTTGCCCTCATGACATTGGCCAGCGCGCCTGCCGTGATCGGGCCGAAGCCCAGGTCTTCCCGGATTTCCTGCGCGGTGAAGTTGTCCACCAACTGGCAGATGTGCTCACCGGGCACAGACGCCAGAAGATGCTGGATGGAATCCGTGTCGAAGCTCATGAACGTGATCCGGATATTGTCCAGCCGTGATTCCTCCGGGCTCCAGCCTTCGCTGCGCAACAGGTCCAGCACCCTGTCCTCCAGTTTGAGCCGGTAGGGGCTTGGATGCTTCAACTCGATGGCCAGCCCGATTTCCCGCCCGGCTCCGCGCAGGATGTCCAGCAGCTCCGGCAGCGTCAGGAACTGGTCGGCCGTCCCGCCGTAAGCGTCCGGGATGCGGGCGCCCTTCCAGGAGGAGAAGTCCAGGGCACGCAGTTCGTCCAGCGTCTTCTCCGCAACCGGCCCGGTCCCCGTTGACGTTCGGTCCAGGGTGGCATCGTGCAGGAGGACCACATGCTGGTCCCTGGTCAGGTGGACATCGCATTCAACACCGTCGGCACCATCGGCAATGGCCTTCAAGTAGGCAGCCCTGGTGTGCTCGGCGAAGGCAGCGCTGGCTCCCCGGTGCGCGTAGACCTTGGGCCGGGCGGGAACGAAGTCGTCACTTGTCATGCAGACACGGTAGCCCACGCTGTTGGACGCTCGGGGCTAGGCTGGATTAATGCAGGTGAACTCTGAACAAATCCCAGCCGAAGACGTCACCAACCATTCCCCAGCCACACCGGCGGCAGGCACCGCACGCACCCGCGGTGGGTCCGCCGTCGTCGGGCCTTCCTCCGGAGACGAGGAGAAGGCTGCGGCGCTGCGCCGTATGAAGCGGCTGGCACTGTCCCTGCTGATTGTCATGGCTGTGGTCTTCATGGTTGCCTTCGCATTCCAAAAGGAATACCCCTGGCTGGAATACGTGCGGGCCGCGGCCGAGGGCGGCATGGTGGGCGCGTTGGCGGACTGGTTCGCCGTCACGGCGCTGTTCAAGTACCCCATGGGCCTCAAGATCCCGCACACGGCCATCATCCCGCGCCGCAAGGACCAGATCGGCGAGTCATTGAGCAACTTCGTGGAGAGCAACTTCCTGTCCCAGGAAGTGGTGCAGGACAAGCTGGCCAGCATCGACATAGCCCGGAAGGCCGGCGCCTGGCTCTCCGGTCCCGGCGGTCCCGAGCGCGTAGCCAAGGAAGGCGGCGCACTGATCCGCGGTGCCTTCACCGTGCTTAATGACGACGACGTCCAGGCCGTGATCGAGGGGATGGTCCGAAAGCACCTGCTCACGCCTCCCTGGGGTCCGCCCGTGGGACGGATGGCGGAACGGATCTTCGCCGACGGCCACCACCACAAGCTTGTGGACCTGCTGGTGGACCGGGCAGCGGACTGGGTGGATGCCAACCACGCCACCGTCAACCGCCTGGTCTCGGACCGCTCGCCGGTGTGGGTGCCAACGTTCGTGGACGGGCTCGTGGGTGACAAGGTGTACGTGGAACTCTTGAAGTTCATCCGTGCCGTGCAGAACGACCAGAACCACCAGGTACGCCAGTCCATCGATGCCTACCTCACCGAACTCGCCCAGGACCTGCAGCACGACCCCGCCATGATCGAACGGGCCGAAGCCATCAAGGCACAGATCCTCGGTGACCCCGAGGTCCGCGAGCTGGCTTCCCGCACCTGGGGTACCGTCAAGAACGCGCTGCTCGCCGCCGTCGACGATCCCGACAGTGAACTGAGCCTGCGCTTCAAGGGCGCCGTCCGCGATTTCGGTACCCGGTTGGTCAACGACCACGAGCTCGCCGGGAAGGTGAACGCGTGGATCGGAGACGCCGCCGGCTATCTGGTGAACACGTACCGCTCAGACATCGCGGGTGTCATCTCCGATACTGTTGCGCGGTGGGACGCGGAGGAAACCTCCCAGAAGATCGAACTCCAGGTGGGCAAGGACCTGCAGTACATCCGCATCAACGGAACTGTGGTCGGAGCCCTGGCCGGGCTGGCCATCTTTTCGGTGGCTCACCTGCTGTTCGGGTGAGGCTCAGCGCAACAGATGCACCATCTGGCCGGGTCTTGCCTGGCCCAGCGCGTCCAGGTCTTCGTCGCGGACCACCGCAATCACGGGCGAGGAACCCGTAGCCGGGTGTCCGGCCAGCGCAATGATGGGAAGGCCCGACGGCGGGAGCAGGACCGAGCCTGTCACCAGCGGTCGGGCCTGGGGTGCTTCGCCCGCCTCGTGGAAGCCCTGGGCAGGTCCGTCGGCCGGGTGCAGGGAACGCCCCACCAGCCGCGCTCCGGCGCGGTCCGACTCAGGCGAGAGCGTCCAGGGTTCCGTGGTCAACCTCAGCCAGGTGGCGGCGTCGTATTTTTCAACGTCCGGGCCGGGCTCCACCCTGGCGACCACGGGTCGTTCACGATCCAGGGCACGGCGGGCGGTCCGGGTCACGGCCGGGAAGGTGTGCCCGTTGGGCGGCCCGAAGGTTAGCGTCCGCCCTGTGGTCAAGGCATCGGACTGCGGTTCCATGCCGCCTTGCACCGCGAGGTAGTAGCGGATGCCGAACAGGGCAGGGCCGAACTCGAGCATGGCACCGGGGGCCACCCGGACCGCCTTGTTCAGGGGCAGCTCTGAGCCGTTGAGCTTGACCATGCCCTCCGCGCCGGAGACAGCCACGGCGGAACCGGTGACAAACCGCAGGCGGAGGCCACCCACCAGGACCTCAAGCCCGGCAGCCTCACCGGCGTTTCCCAGCAGCGCATTCGCCAGGTTCAGGGACGCCCTGTCCAGGGCCTGTTCCGGCGCCACCACCACGGCGGAAGCACCGGGGTCCATCACTATCGCACTCATCAGGCCTCCTTTGGTCTGGCCAAGCCGCGCCTAGGCGAACGCTTCGATCTCCACACCGGCGCGTTCAAGTCCCTGCCGCACGGCCACGGCCATGTCCACAGCGCCCGGGGTGTCACCGTGGATGCACAGGGAATCGGCCCGGACGGACACCACGGAACCGTCAACGGCCACCACTTCGGCCCGCGTCGCCAGCCGTACTGCCTGGGCAACCACTGCCTCCGGGTCGTGCAGTACCGCGCCGTCCTGCGAGCGCGGAACCAGCGTGCCGTCCGGGAGGTAGGCCCGGTCAACGAAGGCTTCCGCGAACACGGGGTGGCCGGACTCTTCGGCCAGCTTCAGCCATGCCGAACCCGGCAATCCGAGCACCGGCAGGCCGGGGTCGTAGGCGTGCACGGCGGCCACCACGGCTTCGGCCTGGTCCGGGTCATGGACAATCCTGTTATAGAGCGCGCCGTGCGGCTTGACGTAGTCCACGGAGGCTCCCACCGCGTGGGCTACCCCATCCAGGGCGCCCAGTTGGTAGAGGACATCCCCGAAAAGTTCATCGAAGCTCATATCCAGTGACCGCCGCCCGAACCCTGCGAGGTCGCGGTACCCCACATGGGCGCCCACCCGGACATCGAGGTCGAAGGCGGCACGGCAGCTGTCCAGCATGGTGAGGGGGTCGCCGGCATGGAAGCCACAGGCCACGTTGGCGCTGCTGACGATCCTGAACATGGAGGCGTCATCGCCCATGGTCCACGAGCCGAAGGACTCGCCCAGGTCAGCGTTCAGATCCACCGGTGCCCCCTTCCAAGGGAAGATCCTGCCTGGCTGCGCCGGGCTGGAGTTCACCGGGTACGGTGTCCGGCAGCGGCCCGAATGCTTCCTTGGCCGTGGCCACCACAGCCCTGCCCATCATGAGGTTGCCGGCGCCGCCAACCACCGCTCCCACCCCGAACGGCAGGGCCCTGCCCAGCAGTGCCGTTCCCTGCCGCTTCACCAGGCTCTTCAGGAAGGCCCTTTGGATGGCGTCGCGGATCACGCCGAACCCGCTGCCCGGTATCTTCTTGGTCAGGGTGCGGCCCCATTCGTTGGTGATGCCTTTCCCGCGGCCCAGCGACTGTCCGCTGAGTGCTCCCAGCAGGGATGTGCCTTCCTCGCCCAGCATGATGGCCATGACCATGGTCCTGGCCCTTTCGGGGTCGGTCAGCCGGATTCCATGCAGTTCGGCCAGCGACGACGCATACAGTGCCGTGGTCTCCAGGAAACCCACGGTGGCCAGCGCGGACAGTCCCAGCGAAGCTGCGGTTCCAATACCAGGTACGACGGCGGTAGCGCCTACCGCTGCTCCCCCGCCTGCCACGGCGGCCAGGTAGTCACGCTCGAGTTTGGCGGCCAGTTGCGCGGGAGTCGCGTGGGGGTGCCGCCGCTGCATCCTCCTGAGGTTCGCCAGGACCAGGGGCCTTTGCACGTCCACGGCCTTGAGCAGGGCGGTGTGCACGCCCGGCTTGGTGTTTCCCTGGGCGTCGAACACGGCGTTGTGTGCTGTCTTTTGGGCGATTTTCACAGCGGGGTTGGGTCGCTTGGGCATCTTCACCTCTCCATGGCAGCTGGCTCGTTTCCGAAGAACTACTGCGTTCAGCCTATGCCACGCCGGCTGCACACCGGGCGTAGACTAGGGTGCATTCACGGAAGCAGTCCCCTGGACAGGAGTATCCGTAATGAACCCAGCCGACAAGAACGAACACGTGATCAGGCACCACACAGATTCCCCGGCCGAGGGCGGGACCGAGGATTGGGTACCGGACGACATCGGCATCCATAGCCAGGATCCCGCAGAGGGACCGGACACGGACGACGACCAGTCGGCGCCGGGAGCTTCCTGACCCGCTCTCGCCTGTGGCCGCTGCCGGGTCTAGGCTGGTGGAATGGCCGCTCTGAGGGCGTTGCGCCCTTTTGCACACCGTGAATTCCGGGTGCTCATCGCCGCGCTTTCGGTCTCCATTTTCGGCTCGGGTATGTGGGCCGTGGCCATGGTGTACGAGGTCATCCACCTCGGCGGCGGTCCCTTGGAGTTGTCCTTTGTGGCAACCGCGGCCGGCGTGGGCCTGGTGGCGTTCGTCCTGGTCGGCGGCATCGCAGCGGACCGCATGCGCCAGCGTCTCCTCATCATTGCGGTGGAGGGTGTCAACCTGGCAGTGATCGCCACGGTCTCCCTGCTGGCACTGCTCAACCTCCTGCAGTTGTGGCACCTGGCGGTCGGGGCCTTCGTGCTGGGAGTGGGACAGGCATTTTTCTTCCCCGCGTACTCCGCCATGCTCCCCCGCATCCTGCCGCCCGAGGACCTGCTGGCCGCCAACGGCATGGAGGGCACGGTCCGCCCCATCCTCCAACAGGCAGCAGGCCCGGCGCTTGCGGGCATTGTGGTGGCGTCCCTGTCCCCTGCGTTCGCGGTGACAGGAGTCGCCGTTTGCCACCTGGTGGCCTTCGGCATCCTGAATTTCCTGAGCCGGCAGGACCTGGACATCCGCGGGCCCACCGCAGACCTGGCCGGAGCGGAAGTCCCGGCCCGGACGTCCCTCTTTCACGACCTGCGCGAGGGATTCAGCTACACGATCCGCACTCCCTGGCTGTTGTGGACCCTGCTGTGGGCCTGCCTGTCGGTGCTGTTTCTTATCGGCCCCATCGAGGTCCTGCTGCCCTTTGTGGTTCGGGACCAACTGGGCGGTGACTCGCGGATGTTCGGCTTCCTGCTGGCGATCATGGGCGTGGGCAGCGCCGTGGCGTCCCTGGCTACGGCATCCTTCCGGCTGCCCCGACGCTACCTCACGGTGATGATTGTGACCTGGGGCGTGGGCAGCCTGCCGGTGGCGGCCATCGGGTTCATGGACAGCGTGTGGGTCCTCGCGGCTGCCATGGTGGTCTTCGGAGTCACCGAGGGCGTCGGTGTGGTCATCTGGGGAACGCTCCTGCAGCGGAGGGTGCCACCACATCTGCTGGGCCGCATCTCAAGCCTGGACTTCTTCGTGTCCCTGGCCCTGATGCCGGTGTCCATGGCCCTCGCGGGTCCGCTGGCCGAAGTGGTTCCCATCTGGCTGATCTTCTTCGTGGGCGGGCTGGTATGCCCCATCATGGCCTTCGTTGCCCTGTTTGCGGCACGGATGACGGTGGACGAGATCCAGCACCCGCTGTCCTCGGATTCGCCCGATCCGGCCGGCCGTCCTTCAACTGCAGGTCATTCACCGGCATAGGTTGTTACTGCGCGGGAGCAGGCCCCGTTGTCCGGCGGAGCACCACGTGGGGAGTCCGCACAGCGTGGGTGGGAGTCGCCAAGCCTTCCAGCCTGTCAATGGCCCTGTCCACCGCTGCCCTGGCAAGCAGTGGCGCGTCCTGGCTGACTGAGGTTAGCTGCACGTAGCTGAGGCGCGCGAACTGGCTGTCGTCGTAGCCCATCAGGGAAACGTCTTCCGGCACCCTTAGCCCTGCGGCGCGGAAGCTCTCCCGGATGCCCAAGGCGCAGCGGTCATTGAAGGCCAGGACCGCCGTGGGCAACTCGTCCAGCAGCGCCTGGCCTGCGCGCATGCCGTCCTCTTCCGTGGCCCCGCCCTGGACAACACGCGCCTCCAGGCCCCTGCTTTCCATCTCCTGGACGAAAGCCTCACGGCGCCTGGATCCGGACACGGCAGTTCCGCCGTGGACGTGCACAATCCTGCGGTGCCCTTGCGATACCAGGTGGTCCACTGCCAGCCGGATGCCTTGGAGGTCGTCGCTGCTGACTGAGTCCACGGTAGGGCCAACGTCGTCGCGCAACAGGCTCACTACCGGCAGCCGTGCGGAACAGCGTTCCAGTTCGTCCTGCCCCAGCGCCGGGGAAATCATGATCAGGGCTTCGCAGCCCAAATCCAACAGCGACTCCACGGCCTGCGACTCCGGGCGGTCCCCTGTGACGGCGCTCAGGGCGATGTCGTAGCCACGGTGGGCGGCTCCGGCATACGCTGCCTCCACGATTTCGGCATGGAACGCTTGTGCCGTGGAGAAGGTGACGCCCAGGAGCCTGGTCCGTGAACTGCGGAGCAGCCGCGCCCTGCTGTCCGGGCGGTAGCCGAGGTTTCCGGCGGCCTCCAAAACCCTGGCCCGGGTGGCCTCGGACGCACCCGGGGCGTTGCGCATCACGATCGACACCAGCGCCCGGGAAACTCCGGCTGCCTCTGCCACGTCCATTAACGTGGGGCGTTTTCCTGCCATGGCCCTCCTCCGACTGAGCAAGTCTATAGAACGATCCAGCAGATGACTGGCGCTCGGTTTGCCCGGCGGATGGCCGGACCATGGGGTGACAGGTACCAGACGTGCGGCCGGCCGCGACTCAGACGACCGACCGCACTAGCCCGGTTCCACAGCGACGGCGCCCCGGGTGGGCCCCAGAACCCACCACATCCATCGCTGCTCACTCAGCATTGCCCGTGGATCTGTACCGAAAAGGGCGACGGCACTGCACACCGGGCAATGACTTGGGCACTGGATATGTGCCACCTGACCAAAGATCATGACGGAGGTTTTGAAAGAAGTTTTGCGTTCCGGATCAAGTTCCTTTTGGCACGTGAACTAGAACGATCTAGACACCACGTCCGGCACGTGCCACCATGGACTGACTAGAACGATCTAGACCAGGAGAACCAGGAGTCCACATGACATACCTCCAGCATTCCGCGCCCCAAAGCCGGCCGGTCCGGATTGCCCTGCTTGGCGCCGGCTGGATCGGCAAATTCCACGCCGGTTCCATCGCACGCCGGATTCCGGATGCCCGGCTGGAAGCCATCGCCGACCCCCTCCTTCCCGCCGTCCAGGATCTGGCCACCACGTTCGGGGTCACCAAGATCAGTACCGATGCCGCAGATGTCCTTGCCGATCCCGACGTGGACGCGGTCCTCATCGCCACTCCCCTGCGCTTCCACGCGGAACTGATCCAGGCCGCCGCGAAGGCCGGCAAGGACATCTTCTGCGAAAAGCCCGGCGGACGAACCATCGAGGAACTGGACGCGGCCATCGAGGCGGCGGCGAGTGCCGGCGTCGTCCTTCGCTTTGGTTTCAACCGCCGCTACTCCAGCGACTTCGCGGCCGCACGCAGGCTGATCGAGGACGGCGTTGTGGGCACGCCGCAACTTCTCCGCTCCCTCACCCGCGACCCAGGCACGGAAGCCGGCCTTGGCAATCCTGGACGCATCGCACCGGGCACCATCTTCCTGGAAACCCTGATCCACGACTTCGACACCCTCAACTGGCTCAACCCCGGCGCCGTCCCCGTCAAGGTCCACGCCGTTGCCGATGCCCTGGTGGCACCCGAGGCGAAGGCGGGCGGGTTGCTGGATACCGCCGTCGTGACCGTCACGTACAGTAACGGCGCCATCGCAGTGGCGGAAGCGAATTTCAACGCCCTCTACGGCTACGACGTCCGCGGCGAAGTCTTCGGATCCGCAGGCATGGTCACCGCAGGCACGCCCCAGGCCACCAACGCCACCAGTTACACTGCTGCCGGCATCGCCTCGGACACCACGCGCCTGAACATCCACCTGTTCCACGACGCCTACACCGATGAGCTGGCGCACTTTGCGCACGACGTCGCGGCACGCCGCGGCTTTGAAAGCACGACGACGGCCGCCTCGCCTACCGCCGCTCCCGGCGGGGTCGACGCCCGGAACGCCTTGGCCGTGGCGTTGGCTGCGTTCAAGTCCGCCGAAACCGGGCTGCCGGTAGACGTTTCGGAGATCGCTGAGCTCCGCCCGGCCGAAGATGCCGTGCAGTTGCAGGGAGCCGGAGCATGAGTTTCCGCTTGGCTGTCTGCGCCGAAATGGTCTACGGCGAACTGCCACTGATCGATCGTGTGCGCAGGATCCACGATCAGGGTTTTGAGGTGGAACTCTGGGACACCCGTGGGCGGGACATCTCCGGTTTGGCGGCGACCGGCGCCCGTTTCTCCTCCATGAGCGGCTATTTTGGCGGCAGTGTCATCGACCCCGCCAACGCCCACGAGGTCCTGGCCTCGGCGGAGAAGCTCATTCCTACCGCCTTGGATTTGGGCGTGGAGCGGATGGTGGTGCACCCGGCCGAACTGGGCGAGGGCGGGCGTGCCGTGAGGCCAACGCACCGCTCCACGGGAGAAATGTGGCTGACCGGACTCCGCACGCTGGAGAAGCTCGGAGCTTTGGGCGCGAAGCACGGCATCACGTTCGCGCTCGAAAACCTGAACACCATCCTCGACCACCCCGGCATTCCACTCGCCCGGGCCAAGGACACTCTGGCACTGGTCCAGGCCGTGGATCATCCGAACGTCAAAATGATGCTGGACCTTTATCACGCTCAAATTGGCGAAGGGAACCTGATCGAACTGGTCCGGGCGGCACAGCCGTACACCGGCGAAATCCAGGTGGCCGACGTTCCCGGACGTTTCGAGCCCGGGACTGGGGAGATCAACTACCCGGCCGTAGCCAAGGCACTCCGTAACGCCGGGTACGCCGGGGTGATCGGGATGGAAGCCGGAGCCGTGGGTGGCCAGGGCATCGAGGCAGGCGACACCGCCCTCGCCGCCTTCCGCGCCGCCTTCACCTAACCCCCTCCCTCCCAACTGGGTCGCCATTTTTGGGCGTTTGTTGCGGGCCCAAACCCCCCCAAAACGCCACCGGCGGGGTGGTGGTTTTGGGGTTGA